>CAZVHO010000001.1:0-17787 GCA_964627515.1 uncultured Thermodesulfobacteriota bacterium
GCACAGGCCGACAATCAAAAAAACCCCCGCAGCCAGCATGAACTTGAAAAGCTGGGAAAAGAGATCGAGGCGGTAAACCCCGGAAAAAAATAAGCCTTCTTCTTTGACAGCCCCCAGGCTTATTACCAGCCCCCCGGCCGTCAGGAAAAGGGCCATCAGGTGATAACGCCTTGGACTGGAAGGGGGGACCAGGGCCAGAATAAAAAAAACAAAGGCCGTCAGGAAAAAGTAAGCCTCAGGCAGGAGGGGCATCCATTTCATTTCGGCAGGTTCTCCATAAAAGGGGTCACAGAGGCTTGTATCAGATCGACCATCAACGAGGGGAATAAACCGAAAAGGAGCAGGACACCCACCAGAATCATCCGGGGAAGCCCGAGGCCGAAGGAAACATCGGGCAAATGGGAAAAGCGTTCATTGGGCCGGCCATAAAAGGCCTTTTGAATCACCCGCAGCATAAAAAGGGCGCTGATCACCAGGGAAGAGATGGCCAGTATTCCCAGAGCCGGAAAGGTCTTCAGCGAAGAAACAAAGATGGTGAATTCCGCCCAGAAATTGGCAAAACCAGGGACCCCCATGCCGGCCAGGGCCCCTAAAATAAAATAGGCCGAAGCCCGCGGCATGGTTTTGCTCATCCCCCCCAATTCGGTGATCAGCTTGGTTTCGGTTTTGTCATGAATATAGCCCACCGATGAAAAAAGCAGTGCCGTCATGATCCCATGGGCAAACATCTGAAAGACCGCCCCATTCAGGCCGCTCACCGTCATGGTGGACAGCCCCAGGCCGACGATGCCCATGTGGGAGACACTGGAATAGGCCACCACATATTTGAGATCGGTTTGGGTCAGACCCACAAAGGCCCCGTAAACAATCCCGATGACCGCCAGGACCGCCATCAACTCCGCCCAATATTGCCAGCCCAGGGGACAGAGGAAGATGGCCAGCCGCAGGATCCCGAAGGCCCCTATTTTCATGAGCACACCGGCATGGAGCATGCTTACTGAGGTCGGGGCGGCCACGTGGCCCGTAGGCGACCAGGTGTGGAAGGGCCAGACGCCGGCCAGGATGCCGAAACCCAGGTAGAAGAAGATAAAGGCCAACTTCTGTTGAAAGGGCGTAAAAGTCCCGGAGCGCATCAGGCTGATCAAATCAAAGGTGTTCATCCCCGATTTTACGAAAAGATACAAAATGGCCGGCAGGATCAGGGCACTTCCGGCCAAAAGATAAAGGAATAGCTTCATGGCCCCGTATTCCTTCCTGGTGGTGCCCCAGATCAGGATGAGGGGGTACATGGGAAAGAGGGAGACATCATACCAGACAAAGACAAAAAACAGATCCAGGCTCATAAAGAAGCCGAATACACCCATGACCAGCAGAAAATAAAGGGCAAAAAATTCTTTGACCCTGGTTTCCAGTTCCCACATGGTCAGGACCCCGGTAAAGTGTACGATGCCCGTTAAGAGCAGGAGTGGCAGATTAAACCCATCGGCCCCGTTAAAGTAGTGGATGCCCAGAGACCGCACCCAGAGGACTTTTTCCACGAACTGGAAGCCCCCTTGAGACCGGTCGTAGGCCAGGAACAGGTAGATGGAGAGCAGCAGCGCGATCCCGGAAAAGACCGCACTGACCCAGCGGATCAGGCCCTTCCTTTCAGCCGGGATGAAAAGGATCAACAGGAGACCCATCAGGCAACTGAGAAGGATGGCGGTCAGAAAAGGGAATTGGGCCATTTCAATTTTCATATTTTGAGGGATTCCTGAACCTTATTTTTTGTATGAATTTAGATTCTTGAAATATTTTGGCACGGATTTCACGGATAAACACGGCAAGGTAAAAAGATTATCCAACAATTCCGGTACAGAAGGGATTGTTGGATACCTGCTCTCCGCCTTCGGCGGATGCTGGTCTCAAGAAAACGGATGCCCGTTTTCTTGAGAAATAAAAAGCATTATCCGTGAAATCCGTGCCAATAAAATTCTTCTTTTACTTTTTTTCAAAACCCTAAAGTCTTACGATTTTTTTTTCAATCCTTCGGGTCAGGCCACAAAAAAATACAGGGCCACCGCGGCCAGTACGGCAAAGGACACAAAGAGATTGTAGCGCAGCCTGCCCGATTGAAGATAGGAAACCAGCCTGCCGCTGTCGATCATGAATTTTGAAAACCGGTCGAGGCCGCCATCGATGACCTGCTGATCCGTGCGGGTAAACTGATCGGCGAAGGTCCGATAGATCACCTTATTTAAAACAAGCCGATAGAAATGGTCCAGGTACCAGCGCTCGGCCAGGAAATCTCGAAGTATAGGAGACCGTTCGGCCAAGCCCTTCTGCGGGGAATTTTTCCGACCGAACTCGATCCAGGCCAGGGCCACAGCCAAAAGGACCAGGACCAGGGAAAGATAGGTTATCCAGCCCCGCTGCTTTCCAGGGTTTGGTTGATTCAACAGGAATTCTTTTAATACGGGTTCAAAAAATCCCAGTATCAGGATAAAGGCTGCCAGGATGAGGAGGGGAAAGGCCATGGTCCAGTAGAGCCTGTTTACCGGTCGTTTCTCATAAAGGCCTTGCCGGTCCATTTTTTGAGGGAAAAGGATAATAAAGATGGGCCGGAAGGTATAATAGGGGGTCAGAAAGAGGCCCAGGAATCCTGCTATAAGCCAAAGGGGATTGTTTAAATCGGCCAGAGCCATGAGGATGGCCTCTTTGCTGAAAAATCCGGCCAGGGGGGGAAGGCCGGAAAGGCTGGCCCCGGCCAGAACAAGACAGATCATGGGGATTTTCATTCCCCGGGCGGAGCGTCGGCCGATCTCAAACAGATCATTGGTCCCGTAATAGTGGACCCAGATCCCGGAGCAGAGAAAGAGCAGGGCCTTAAATCCGGCATGGGTCGTCAGATGAAAGAGCCCCGAAAAATATCCCCCGGCACTTAGGGCCATAATCATCATCCCCAATTGGCTGATGGTGGAATAGGCCCAGACCTTCTTGATGTCCCGTTCAACAATAGCCATAGTGGAAGCCATCAGCATGGTAATGGTGCCGGTGGCCATGAAAATGGATAGGGCCATCTCCGAATGGTTGAAAAAAGGAAAAAGTCTGGCAAAAAGATACACCCCTGCAGCCACCATGGTGGCTGAATGGAGCAAGGCACTGACTGGTGTCGGACCTTCCATGGCATCCGGCAACCAGGTCAGTAAGGGAAACTGAGCGCTCTTGCCGACAATCCCGCCGAAAATCAGAACGGCCGAAAGGGTAAGGAGTCCTGGAGACATGGCGGGGATGGCATCCGGGCTGTTCATTTCCAGGATATCCAGATTGCCAAGGTTAATCAGAACCATCAGGAGACCGAGGAAAAAAGCCGTATCTCCGAGACGGGTCATGACAAAGGCCTTTTTCCCCGCCTGGGTGGCGCTGAACTTCTCATACCAAAAACCGATCAACAGGTAGGAGCAAAGACCGACCAGCTCCCAGAAGACGTAGAGTTGAAGCAAAGAAGAGGAAAGGGTCAAGGCCATCATGGCCCCGGCAAAAAGGGACTGGAAGGCATAATATCGGGCGAATCCTGAATCTCCGGCCATGTAGCCCAGGGAATAGATCTGGACCAGGAAACTGATTCCGGCCACAACAAGGAGCATGAGCAGGCTGGTCGGATCCAATAAAAACCCAAAAGGGATGAAGATATTCCCGGTCACCAGCCACCTTCCGGCAAATCGGAGAGGATGATCCAGGGACCTGAGACTGATGATCAGAAAAAGGGCGTTTGTCAGGGAAAGGGATACGGCTCCGATGGACAGGGCCGCAGAAATCCTGGGACAGGAAGGAGTGAAGACCATGATCCAGGCAAAAGCCAGGAAAGGGATGACAACCGCCGTCCAGGCTGCCAGGAGGTTCGGGTCTTGGAATAAAGTCGAGATCATTTTATGCTACCACTTTAAGACATCGTAGACATCCGGATCCACGGTCCCGCTGCGCAGATAGGCCCCGACAATCAGGGCCAGACCTACCGAGACTTCGGCAGCGGCAACACCGATAATAAAAATGACAAAGGCCTGCCCATCGAGCTGCTGCCAGCGCAGGGCCCCTGCTACAAAGAGGATGGCGGCGGCATTCATCATGATCTCTACGCCGATGAGGGTCATGATCAGATTCCGGCGCGTCAACAGACAGAGGAGACCCAGAGAAAAAAGGATCGAGGCGAAGAGGATCACATGGGAATAAGGAACGATCATCAGCCCTCCTCACCCATCTTTCCCCTTCTCGGTCTCCCTAACTGGATAGCGGCCATCAGAGCTATGAGGAGGACAAGAGAAATGATTTCCACGGAAAACCAATACCGCTTGAAAACGAACCGGCCCAGGGCTATGGGGCTGGCCATTGCTGTTTTGAGAGGGATTTGACTCTGGGGATCGGTAAAAACAAGCATCAGGGACAACAAGAAATAAAAAAGGGCAAGTAAAATAGCCGGCCCCCATTGCCGCCAGGCCATCCGGTTCTCGGCTGCTGTCTCGGGTTTAACCATCATGATCACAAAAAGAAACAGGACCATGACGGCCCCGGCATAGATTATTACCTCCAGGGCCGCCAAAAAGGGGGCCCCGAAGAGATAAAAAAGCATGGCGCTTCCCAGGAAGGACAGGATCAGATAGACCACGGCGTGAACAGGATTACGACGGGTAATGGCCAGGGCTGTCGTAATCAGGATCAATCCCGCAATGAGATAAAAGCAAAGGGCGTAAAGGGTCATGGCCAATTACTCCTCAGGTCGACTGGTTTTTCTTCGTTGATATGGTCGCCCTTGCCCCCGGCTATGGTGATACCGGCATGACGGTAAAAATTGTATTCCTGGTTTTTACCGCCGTGATTTACCAGCAGATTTTCCTTTTCAGCTACCAGGGTCAGGACATCGTATTGGGAGAATTCAAAATGGGGGGTCAATTGGATGGCCAGGGTAGGGCAGGCCTCCTCGCAAAAGCCGCAGTAGATGCAGCGGGCGAAATTGATCCGGAACCAGGGGGCGAAGCGCCGGCCGTCTTCCCGTTCGGCGGATTGCATGGAGATACAACTGACCGGACAGACGGCCGAGCACAGATAACAGGCCACACAACGCTCTTGGCCGTCCGGGTCCCGGGTAAGGATGATTCTGGCCCGGGAACGGCCGGGCAGGGTCCGTTTATACTCCGGATATTGTTCGGTCACCGGCTTTCGGAACAGATGCTTCAAAACGGTCCAAAAGCCCCTGGACAATCCCGGCAGGGCATCGGACCAAATGCTTTTAAGTTTCCCGGAAGACCCATTCATCATGCTATCCTCGCCGATTAGGAGTACTTTGTTTATCCTTAGTCACGTTTCTCTAAGAAGGATCTAAAGAAGGATTGTTTAGAACAGTTTTTAAGTCAATACAGTGTATCCCGTATTTTCAGAATAAATTTAATGTAACGGAACCAAATCCAGTCAAAAATACATCTTTTATAATCAAAAAATACCATTTTCACCCTATTTAGCTTCGGGAGTCTATTTGAGTAGTATGAATCTTATGCTTATTAAATATTGATGGACTTGTAAAAGGTAAGAAGGTTCTCAATTCGTCATTCCCGTGGAAACGGGAATCCAGTATTTTTTGAATTGGTTAAGTCTGGCCTGGATTCCCGCCTGCGCGGGAATGACGAGTTTTTCCGAATTCAGCAATAATGAACGTTGAACGGTTTTTTTCAGAAAGATGCGACGGAACCATCATTATGACCGACCCGGCAAAATTAAAAGATCATGAGAAGCGGGCCATCTGCGGCATCTGCTCTGCCGGCTGCTGGGTCATCGTCACTTACAATGAGGCCGGTCGGATCAAGACCGTCCGGGCCGATGAAACCTCGCCGTTAGGGGCTATTTGCAAGGTCGGTGAGCACTCTGCGGAAATCGTCTATTCCCAGGACCGGCTGCTTTACCCCTTAAAGCGTAAAGGTCCCAAAGGGACCTATGAATTTCAGCGGACCACCTGGGGTGAAGCTTACGGGACCATCGTCGAAAAACTTCGGACCATTAAGGCCGAATCAGGGCCGGAGGCCACGGCCATCTATACCGGCAGCGGGAGTTTCGAACTGGCCTTCTGCGACATGTTTCAACCAAAAGACGTGGCGATTTCCTCGGCCGCCAGCGTCCTGTTTCCCTTCGGCTCCCCCAACACCCTCGGAGTGGGTGCCCTTTGCTATGTGGCCTTTGCCATGATCGCTCCCCATGTGACCATGGGCCGCATGTTCATGAACATGTTCTCTGATATTGAGAAGGCCAGGCTCATCGTCATTTGGGGGAAAAATCCGGCCGCCCATTGTCCGCCTCACGACTTCCAGCGAATCCAGGAGGCCTGCTGCAGGGGTGCCAGTCTAGTGGTCATCGATCCCAGGAAAACGGCCCTGGCCAAGTCCTCCAATGCCGAATGGATCCCGATTCGGCCCGGTACGGACGGGGCACTGGCCCTGGGAATGTGTCAGGTCATCATCGAAGAGGATCTCTACGAGGAAGACTTTATCAGGAACTGGACCGTCGGGTTTGAACCCTTCGCCCAATATGTTCAACATTTCCGGCCGGAGGTCGTCGAGCATATCACCGGGGTTCCGGCCGAGACGGTCCGGTCCCTGGCCCGGCGGATCGTCATTACCGACGGCGTTTCTCTGGTGATGTACAGCGGCCTGGAATACAGCGACGGAGCCGTTTCCGCCATCCGGGCGACCCTGGTCCTGTGGGCCCTGGCCGGCCAGCTCGACGTGCCCGGCGGGTCCTGCTTCAGTATGTCCCAAAATCAGTTTCCGATTAATCGGGAAGGACTCATTCCCAACCCCAATGCGCAAAAAGCTGCGGGTTACAATAACTTCCCCATTTACAGCAAGTATCGGGGCGAGTTCCATGCCAATATCCTGCCGGAGGCGGTGCTGAAAAAAAAGCCTTATCCCATCCGATTGCTCCTCAGTCTGGGGGCTTCGATGATTACCTCCTGGCCCCAATCGGAGATTTGGCGAAAGACCCTTGGTGCGCTGGATTTTCTGGTCTGCATCGACCGGCAGCTTACCGCCGATATGGCCTACGCCGACATCATCCTGCCGGCCGCGACGTACTACGAAATCGAATCGTACATGCGTTACGGTCCTATCTACCGGATCAGGGAACAGGTGATCCCCCCGGTCGGAGAGGCCAGGAGCGATTTCTTTATCCTCTCCGAACTGGCCCGGCGTCTGGGATACGGCCATCTCTATCCCCAAACCCCCATCGAACTTTTGGATCGATCCCTTCAGGGTTCGGGTTTTACCCTGGAAGAGGTCCGTCGGGCCGGAGGGCTCGTCAAAGTCCCAACCGTAATGATGGAGTATAAAAAATGGGAAAAGGGCTTGCTCCGGGAAGACGGACAGACCGGTTTTGAGACGCCTTCGGGCAAGTTTGAGATCGCCTCTTCCATCCTGGAGGAACATGGTTATGACGCTTTGCCGATTTATGTCGAACCGGGCGAAAGTCCCCACTCGCAGCCGGAACTGGCCAAAGAGTTCCCCCTGGTTTTCAACTCCGGGGCCCGTTCCAAGGTGGATATCCACACCATCCATCAAACCATCCCGGCCCTGATGGAAGAAAAACCGGTCCCGACGGTGATGATCAATACCGCCGATGCCCGGGTCCGGGGCATTCAAAACGGCGATTTGGTCACGCTTAAGACCAGGCGCGCTCAGATACACCTCTACGCCCTGGTTACCGACGACTTAATGGCCGGGGCCGTCGAGGCCAGTGCCATGGGGGGCGGGGCCTTGGGTTCTAAAGCCTGGCAAGGGGCCTGCGTCAATGACTTGACCGACCTGGGCCGCTTCGATCCGATTTCCGGCTTTCCGGTTTACAAGGCCTTGCTCTGTGAAGTATCCAAAGTTTTGGAGGGAGAAAAAGTCCGGACCGGCGGCAGGGGTGAGTATACTTTTGATAGACCTCCGAAACCGTCGAAGGTTACCAGGCCCATCTATTTGGATCATAATGCCACCACCCCCATGGCCGAGGAGGTCAAGGCTGCCTTGGTTGCATCTATGGATTCTTTCGGTAATCCCTCCAGCCTCTACGCCCTGGGGAAGGAAACACGACTGACCCTGGACAAGGCCCGACGGAGCGTGGCTTTACTCATCAACGCCACGGCCCGGCGCATCATCTTTACCGGCGGGGGGTCGGAGGCCAATAACCTGGCCATCAAAGGGGTGGCCTTGGCTGACGGGCGGACCCGGAAACATATCATCACCAGCACAGTCGAACACCCTTCAGTGCTAAACACCTGCCGTTGGTTGGAAAAGCAGGGCTTCGTCCTGACCCTTCTGCCGGTCAACGGCCAGGGGCTGGTGGACCCCGGAGACCTTCGAAAGGCGATTACGGAAAAGACTTGTCTGGTCAGCATCATGCTGGCCAATAACGAGACCGGCTCCATCCAGCCTATCGCCGAATTAGCCGGGATCGCCCGGGAGCAGGGGGTGCCCTTTCATACCGATGCGGTCCAGGCCCTGGGTAAACTGCCCGTTGATGTGGCGCGACTGGGTGTGGACCTGCTGACCTTTTCCGGGCATAAGTTTTACGGGCCGAAGGGTGTGGGTGTTCTCTATGTGCGCAAGGGGATGATGCTCGACCCCCTGATCGTCGGGGGCCATCAGGAGCAGGGATTCCGGGCCGGGACCGAGAACATTTTGGGGATCGTCGGGCTGGGCCGGGCAGCGGAACTGGCCATCGACAATTTCTCGAAAATGAACCGTGTGCAAGATCTGCGGGACAGACTGCATCAAGGCATTATGGAAGTGGTTCCCCAGGCCCGACTGAATGGCCATCCCCGGGAACGGCTGCCCAACACCCTGAACCTGACCCTTCCCGGCATCCGGGGAGAGTCGCTGGTCCTGGCCCTCGACCGGAAAGGGATCGCCGTTTCCTCGGGGTCCGCCTGCCAGTCCGGTTTTCCCGAGCCCTCAAAGGCCTTGACGGCCATGGGGCTTACGGTAGAAGAGGCCCATGGCGCGGTCCGCTTTTCTCTCGGCCTCGGAAATACGGAGGAAGAGATCGACCGGACCATCCTGGCTATTGATCAGGTCATTCGTGAAACCAATGAAGTCGTCCGGTTCGTTTCCTGCAGGTAGGATCGAATGGAATGAGGGAGATTAGATTGTGAGTCACCTAACATTAGAAAGAATTTCCCGGTTTCCGCAATCGATGAACGGAATGAAGTTTCCGAAGAAACCGAATGGGATCAATGGTGTCGCGGACCTGACTGCCGGTCTGACGGCCCGGCAAAAATATATCCCCTGCAAATATTTTTATGATGCCCAAGGGTCCAGGCTTTTCGAAGCCATCTGCCGGCTTCCGGAATATTATCCAACCCGAACGGAAATAGCCCTGCTCAAAGAAGTTGCCCCCAAACTGGCCGGGACCTTGAATCACAAAGACCTGGTCGAACTCGGTTCCGGGGCCGATCAAAAGATAGGCATCCTGCTTTGGGCGACAACCCAGAATGCCCGGTCCACCCTACGCTATATCCCGGTGGACATCAGCGATTCGGCGGTCATGAATTCTTCGCTGAATCTGAAAACCCGTTTTCCGGAGTTGAGGGTCATGGGAATCGTGGCCGATTTTACTTCCCGGCTGGAAGCGCTTCCCATGGACAGGCCGACCTTTTTCCTTTTTTTAGGAAGCACGATCGGCAACTTTGATGAAGCCGAAAGCGTCGTCTTCCTGCGGAATATAGCGGCCGTTATGAAACCGGAGGATACCATGTTGGTCGGTTTCGACATGGTCAAATCTATTCCGATCATCGAAGCGGCTTATAATGATTCTCTGGGGGTGACCGCTGAATTTAACAAGAACATCCTGAAGGTGGTCAACAAAGAGTTGCAAGCCCTTTTCAATCCTTCCTGCTTCGACCATTTGGCCTTCTTTAATGAAAATCACCGTCGGATAGAAATGTACCTGAAAGCCAATCGGGATGTGACGGTCAGGGTTGACGCACTCAATATGACCCTTGAGATTAAAGAGGGCGAAACCCTTCACACGGAAAACTCACGGAAATTCACCAGGGAAAGTATCGAGCGGATGGCTGGCCTAGCCGGCTTGACCATTCAAGAATGGCACCAGGATTCCAAACAATGGTTTTCTCTGGTGTCGATGCGGTTGTAAAATAGTTACTGACCCGATGGGGCGCCAGGCTGCCCCCCCCAATGCCTGATTCCTCTCCCAGGATTTTTTCGCTTCTGGTGAGTTCGTCATAAACCGTGATTTGCCCCCAATATAAACACCTCTTTCTTCTTGACCGACAAACCAGCATTATCTTATAATTTTTTAACCAATTTTAGGAGTTAGAGATAAGAGCTAAAGGGAGTTGGAACGATGGAAACCAAATTTAAGATGATCTATTGGAAGAGTGAGAAGTTCTGGGTTGGCAAATTCCTCGATCATTAAGAGATAATGATCCAGGGAGTCGTTCGGAGGGTTACAACATGGGTCCATTTATCTTCGACGAGCAAGATGAACTATTAAATTATTAATGAGCATCCCCATTATTAATGAGCAAATGGCTATGAAACTTCAAATTACCCTGCGCGCTTTCGGCCATGGTATTGTCGCCTTTTTCGAAGCCCTGCTCAAATGCGGATTGATCTTCGTTATCCAACTTCTGGCCGTCTATCCCCTGGTGGCCGTTGGGCAGGGCCGGGAAGCGATGCAGGCCCTTTTCGATTTTTCACCATTCAATAGCTCCTGGTTAATTTTTTCTCTTTCCCATTTTTATTCCAGTATATTGAATGCGTTCTTTCTTTTTTATCTACTCAACCGGTGGAATTATCCGGCCGATGACGGGATCAGGGCCTTCTTCCGCATCTGGATACCTTCTGCCTTTATTATGATCGTAACCCTGTTGTGGCCGATTGCCGCTGAACTGGATTCTAAAACTCCGAATCTGTTGATAGACGCTACAGGACTCATCAACGGAAGCGCTGTTTTTATTTGGCTGGGGTATATTTGGTGGCAAACCAAGCCAACACTTAAAAAAAGGATAATCCTTTTAATCGCCACGGCTGGCCTGGTCCAATTGGTCGCCTTCATCTTTGCTCCTCCGATCGTATTTTATAGTCTTTACTTTATCAACCTGGCTGTTTTATGCGTCCTCATTCGTGAAGACTTTAAAGACAACAATCCCAACTTCCGACCCTGGGAAAAGATCCATTGTGTCGGGCTTGCCTTTGCAGTCATTTATGGCGGCGGCATTGCCCTGCTCTCGACAGTCTCTGTCCCCCTGTGGATGCTGTTCGGGACACCGGGCATCGTCATATGTGGCTTCATGTTCGGGGTCTCCCTGGCATTTCTTTTAACAGTCCTTTTAAGCCTTGTTTCACGCATAATCGTCCGCTTGGGCTGGATAACCTTGGTGTTTGTTCTATTGTTTGCCCCGATCAACCATGAACCGCTGCGTTTGCTGCCGGCAGGGCCGGGTCTGCCGGAGCGGTTGCCGCCTTCACGACATTTCATCGAGTGGCTGCGTGCCCGGCCCGAGGTACTAAAAGGCACCGAATCCTATCCGGTGTTTTTCATCGCCGCTCAGGGAGGCGGCATCCGGGCCGCCTATTGGACGGCTACGCTGCTCGCCGGTCTGGAGGAACGTTATCCGGGTTTCACCAGCCACGTCTATGCCATCAGCGGGGTTTCCGGCGGCAGTGTCGGCGCGGCCGTCTTTACCTCTATGTTCATCGACCTGTCGGCCCGGGGGGATAAACGGTGCGGCCCTTTGGTTCCTGATGGCCTATATGGCTTCCGGGCCTGTTCCGCCCATGTGTTGCAATGGGACCTGCTTGGTCCACCCCTTTCCGGTTTTCTTTTGAATGACCTCCCATTCGGCTGGTTCCGGGTGCGCCGGGCTAATGATCTTGAACAAGGTCTGGAATACGCCTGGTTCGTCGGAATGGAGACCAGGCGATTTGAAAAACCGTTCCAGGACCTGTGGCGCGATCGTCCTTACCATGTCCCTTCCCTCGTCCTCAATACCACTTCGGCCGACACTGGCCGACGAATGGTCGTTTCCAACCTGCCGGCCAAGGGTCAGATCACTGACGAGCCCGATGTCGAAACGCTTGTGGGGCGGCCTGTCCGGCTCAGCACCGCTGCCTTCCTCAGCGCCCGTTTCCCGGTGATCAGCCCGGCGGCGACCTTTGATTCACTGGATCAAGGCACTTTCCGTCTGGTGGATGGGGGCTATTTCAACAACTCCGGCATAGCTTCGATCGTCCAACTGTTGCGTTCGATCCTGCCGGTTGTTTCCAGTAGTGAATTCGCCGGCAAAATCCGGCCGATTGTATTGATCATTTCCAGCAGTCCGGATTTACAGGACCCAGGATCGGGTAAGTTCAGTGGATCGCTGGCCGGTGCCCTTCTCAGTCCGGTGTCGGTATTGGGAAAAACCGGCGGGGCTCATGAGGCCACTTACCTTAAAGAAGCCAGGGACCTGGTTGGAGATAATGGGGTGGTGGGGGACTTAAAACCGCCCAAGGGTTCTCCGGACGTGGCTTTGGGCTGGATGCTTTCGGCAGAAACCCGCTGTCAAATGGACCGGACCATCAACATCGTCCTGAATAAATCCGATGGATCGGCATCCATCGGGGATTTCTTAAAAATGGGCACAACTCAACCGGCAATATGGACCTCATGCCCGCCGCCGGCAAATCTTAAATAATTTTTTAAGCAGAGCAGGGTAGATGGGTTTCAGGTCGATTTGCAGGCCATAGATAAATTGGTAAAGGATACTCAAACGGGTTCTTCGACCTAAATTTTTGGAGAACATCTGAATTCTATAAGAAATTTATTGACAAATTATAGGGTTATGTTATCTCAAACCCATTACTCCATTTTTTATAAACCGTCCCCTCTAAATCTTGAGGATATTTATGGCCACCGGATCGGCGAAATAGGTCGCTTCGCCACCCGGTATACTTCATGTTTGGAAAGGAGATCAGTATGAATGAAATCGATAGGCCAATTGAATGGCTGGATGGGAACGGCGAGACCGTCGAGATCGGCTACTTCAATCCTCATGGCCAGCAGTGCTGTGGTCATTGCGGAGTGCCGGGGACCGATCATGGACAGTATGCATACAAAACCGAATGTACTATCTGTGGCTATGTGTATGGAACAAACGGGTCTGATATGTTCGAGAGGCGGTGTCCCGAGTGTCAGAGAGGGGCGCCGGGGATCAGGTACTGGAGGATTACAACGAGCTGAAATCATTCGAAATCGGCCTAACCAGCGTGGGAGGAAGACTGAGAGGCCTACTCGCTACGGGGTTGGGCCGCGGGAGCTATTTGATCTGGAAGAGGATACCAGATTTTAAGGGCCTTGGCCAATGGCCTGACAGCCGATCAACTACTTGAAGATTATCCTGATCTTGAAAAGGATGATATTAAAGCCTGTCTTTTTTATGCCACGGAACTGGGAGATCACGAGCGGGTTTATTTAGTAGTATAAATCCAATTCAGAAAGAAAAATTAATTTCTTCAAGACAATGGATAGTTCTGAGGAACTTGAAAAACAACTTAATCAGGTTTTAAGCGAATGCGCTCGGTTACGAGATGAGAATACCCGCTTAAAAAAACTTCTTGGCCTGCCATTAGAGCAAACCCCATCCCCCCTAAAAATTACCTTTGCAGAACCCCCGGTTTCTTACTTCTCCCCAGATATCATAGTCAATAACAACTCCCCGCCTGAAGCCAAAGTGTCCCTTTTTAGAAGCTTATTCCGTGGTCGGGAAGATGTTTATCCGGTTCGTTGGGAACGAAAAGACGGAAGGTCCGGCTATTCACCGGCCTGTGCCCTTGAATGGAAGAGACCTTTGTGTAGAAAACCGGCGGTAAGATGTGCCGGTTGTGAGAACCGAAAACTCCTGTCGGTAACCAATGAAGTTATCCATAGCCATCTGACTGGAAAACATACCATCGGGGTTTATCCCTTGCTTTCCGACGAAACCTGCTGGTTTTTAGCCGCAGATTTCGACAAAAAGACCTGGCAAGAGGACGCGGGTGCCTTCCTTAACACCTGCCATCGTCTGGAAATACCAGCAGCTTTGGAACGTTCCCGATCCGGAACAGGTGGGCATGTCTGGATTTTCTTTGAAGATCCTGTTTCCGCCTCTTTAGCTCGAAAACTGGGATGCAACATTCTGACCCGAACCCTCGAAGAAGGGCATCAACTTGGACTGGACTCTTATGACCGCTTCTTTCCCAACCAGGACACTTTGCCTACAGGAGGATTTGGAAATCTTATCGCCCTCCCCCTGCAATGGGTGCCCAGAGAAAAGGGGAACTGTATATTTATTAATTCCGATGGTTTTCCATATTCCGATTAGTGGCAGTTTCTATCAAATGACATTGAGAAAAAGTGGCCCAAAGGCTTTATTCTAAATGGGCTGCTGTTTCAGGGAAGATCAAGGTGGAGTATCCAAAGATTCATGGAAAACCGCCACATGACAGAAGCCAGCCTGAAAGACCTGATGGATTTCCTAATCGCTGATACTGATCGGTTTAGGCTTGTTTTTGTTCCCCAATTGTGCTACATATCTATACTATAATACAAGAGGTGGCCCCATGACTAAAACAAGTACTGTGAGGGCACGGATAAAGCCGGACTTGAAAGATAGTGCCGAACAGGTCTTTCGTGAGTTGGGCTTGAATCCAACCCAGGCGATTACCTTATTCTATAAACAAGTGGAACTCCGCCATGGACTTCCATTTGACGTCGTCATTCCCAGCGAATCAACTCGTAAGACCTTTGAAGATACGGAGGCCGGTCGAAACTTGATAGTTTGCAAAAACGTCGATGAACTGTTTGAAAAATTAGGCATCTGATGCTTACCCCTGTTTACACTCGGCGGTTTGATAAAGACGTCAAGCGACTGAAGAGGCAGGGGAAAAATATGGAAAAGCTCAAGCTCATTGCCCGTTCCCTGGTAGGTGAAGAACCGATAGATCCCATCCACCGGGATCATCGACTTTTAGGCAACTGGCAAGGGAGGCGAGAATGTCATATTGAATCCGACTGGTTGCTGATCTACAAGATTGAAAAAGATCAGGTCATATTTGAGCGAACAGGATCGCACTCTGAGCTTTACCGTTGAAATCGGAAGAGAGACGATTTGCAGCCCGAGTTCCTTGAGATCGGCGAACGGATGATTCGGATTGGAACGAAGGCGTAAGGGGTCTGTTTTCCAATGGGGGATAGGGCACCTGAGGTTTGGCGCGATAGAATAGGACTTGGAGGAAAATGAATTGAGCTACAAACGAGTTATCATTACCGGCTTTGGTGGACCAGAAGTGCTTAAACTTGTCGAGGAAGCTGCCTTGCCGGAACCCAAGCCCGGCGAGGTGCGGATCAAGGTGCTGGCTACAAGTGCCGCTTTCACGGATGTGATGATTCGCAAAGGAAAGTATCCCGACGTGAAGGATAAACCGCCTTTTTCACCGGGCTACGATGTGGTCGGTGTAGTCGATAAATTGGGGGATGGCGCGACCCGATTCAAAGTGGGGCAAAGAGTGGCCGATCTCACCATCATTGGCGCCTATTCCGAGTACCTCTGTCTCCCGGAAAACCGTTTAACTCCTGTGCCCGATGGTCTCGACCCAGCGGAAGCGGTCGGCCTTATTTTATCCTATGTAACTGCCTATCAGATGCTTCATCGGATTGCCAAAGTCAAGGGAGGCCAGCGGATCCTGGTCCATGGCGGGGGCGGGGCGGTCGGCACGGCTTTGCTTCAACTGGGCAAATTGCTCGACCTGGAAATGGTTGCAACAGCTTCCAAGCCAAAGCATGAATTGGTTGCCAGGCTGGGGGCAACGCCGATTGACTACCAGAACGAGAATTGGGTCGAGCGCCTGCGCCATTTGACAGGCGACGGAGTGGACGCAGTTTTTGATCCGATAGGAGGGTACTGTTTCAAGCAATCATTCAGTGTTCTCCGACAAGGCGGCCTGCTGGTGGCCTATGGTTTTTACAATCCAGTGATGGGCAAAGGCGGCAGCATCCCGTTCGACTTCATCCGGCTTAAGCTGTGGAACATCCTGCCCAATGGGTGCTCGACGACGTTTTACTCGATTGGTGCGTTACGGCAAAAACAGCCCAAATGGTTTTCTGAGGATTTGACCAAATTGTTCGATTTACTGGTGCAGGGGAAGATCAAGCCGGTTATCGCCGCGCGTATGCCCCTGGCTGAGGCCCGGCGCGCCCATGAACTCATTGAAGGGGCAGGGATGCAGGGCAAGATTGTGCTGATTGTACAGGAAAAGCCCGCTTAACAGGAAGATTCAGTGGAGGATGATTTAGATATCATCGCGGTTAACTCGTTTTAGGTGAAAGGAATAGGCTATATGGCCAGAGCGTTGGAAAATATCAGGGTCGTTGACTTGAGCCATGTCCTGGCGGCCCCCACCTGCACCATGTTTCTGGCGGACCTCGGGGCCGAAGTGATTCACGTTGAACCGTTGCATGGGGATGACGCCAGAGAGTTCGGCCCTTTCGCCGGCAACGGCGGGAAAAACAACTCGGGATATTTCATCAGCCTCAACCGCAACAAGAAGAGCCTGGCGCTGGACCTGAAACAGGAAAAAGGAAAAAAAATCCTGACGGATCTGATCAGGATCTCGGATGTGGTGGTTGAGAACTTCAGGCCCACGACGATGCGGAAACTGGGTTTCGGGTGGGAAGAACTACAGCGTATCAACCCCAGGATTATTTATGCATCCATCAGCGGATTCGGTCAGGACTCGCTGCCGGGCTATGATGCCCGCCCCTCTTACGACATGGTGGCCCAGGGGTACAGCGGCTTGATGAGCATCACCGGCCCCGAAGGAGGGCCGCCGTGCCGGGTCGGCTCATCCGTGGGAGACATCTTTGCCGGTCATCAGGCGACGATCGCCATCATGGCGGCTCTGCTGCACCGGGAAAAAACCGGCCGGGGGCAGCATTTCGACGGGGCCATGATCGATGGGCTTTTCACCGTGCTGGAGAATGCCGTCGTGCGTTACACGATCAGCGGCGAGGTTCCCGGCCCCCTGGGCAGCGCCCACCCGTCGATCGTTCCCTTCCAGTCCTTCCCGACCAAAGACGATTCCCATTTGATCATCGCTCTGGGGAACGATAATTTGTGGAAAAACTTCTGCAAGCTGATCGGCCGAAAGGATCTGAGCGAACACCCCAAGTTCGCCACCAATCCTTTGAGAACCGAACACCGGAAGGATCTGGAGCAGATTTTAATCCCGGAGTTCAAGAAAAAAACCAGAAAAGAATGGCTGGAGCTGCTGGGGAAGGCCGGGTTGCCCCATTCGCCGGCCAATAACATCAAAGAAATCTGCGAAGATCCTCACATCGCTTATCGCAAAATGCTGGTGGAAATCGATCAGCCGCGCCTGGGGAAAATGAAAATCGTGGGGTCCCCCCTTCGTCTTTCCGAGACCCCCGGCGAGGTCTATGCACCGGCCCCGCTATTAGGGCAGCATTCCGAGGAAATCCTGGAGAAAATCCTTGGTTATCAAAAAGAGGAGATTGAATCCCTGAAAGCGGAAAATGTAATCAACCGCACTATCTGAGATCAAGCCCATTTATTGATATTAACAGTCTCAAAATAATATCGACAGGCTTCTCCAACACAGTCCAGTCACACCCCAAAGACGATCTCTCACAGAGCGCGCAGAGATCACAGAGAAAAATAATTTGTAATGGCCGTTGAGGGGACGGCAATTACAAAAATCTCGTTGCTACGCAAAGAAATCTCCGCCG
>CAZVHO010000001.1:17887-27975 GCA_964627515.1 uncultured Thermodesulfobacteriota bacterium
GTTGAGGGGACGGCAATTACAAAAATCTCGTTGCTACGCAAAGAAATCTCCGCCGGAGGCGTGAGGGGTTTTAAAAAATCGCCCTCTGGCACTGGGCCGGATCCGGTGCCGGTAATGGGAGCCTGGAGCCTATCCTGTCCCGCACTGTTTGACGGCTTTACAGACTTCCTGAAATACATCGGTCAACCGCAGGATCCCGGTAATTTCCCTACCGCGGGTCACCAGCAGAGATTGATGATGACCGATTACCAGTTGATGGATCGCCTGATCAAGGGGATCTTCTTCGCCGACATATTCTCCCTCGGTCGGGGTATACATAATGTCCTTCACTTTGATCGAACCCGCTTTCCGGCAGATATCATCCATGGGTTTGTTCCAGAGGTCGTAATCCTTGTGCAGGCTCTTTAAGAATTCTGCGGTAAATCCAAAACGGGATGACGATTTAAAATCCGCAATTTTTTCGTATTTGGGTTCTAAGCCTCGAATCACATCCAGTTGGCTTAATTTCCCCACGATGTGGTTGTTCTTATCAAGCACCAAGATGGCCCGGTGCTTATCCAGGCTGGGATCGAATTTTTTCCGGGTCTCTTCCAGGGCGATGACCGCGTCATAGAGCGTCGCATCTTCGGAGACCGTCGCATAATCGGCCAGTGGGACCATCAGTTCTTTGGCTTTAACTTGATTCATCCTTTACCTCCTTTTTAGGTTGAGCAGGCTAAAAATATTTCGGATTTAATTTCCCTCTCACCCTGGCCGCCTCGAATCTGAAAAACTCCCCATACCCGCACTGTTTGTGCCCCGCCTCCTGTCAGATCTTCCGGCAGGCCTGATAGATGTTTTCTATGAGTTCAGAGATAAACCTGGTGGGTGTGGAAGAGAAGGCCACCCGGATTAAATCCGGTTCGACGGAGATCACGCCGGTGTCATATTGATCGAGCAGCTTTTTTCTGACCGATTCCGGATCGGCGTTCCTGAGTTTTAGACACATGAAATAGCCGCTGTTATAAGGCCTGGCCTGGAAGGTCTCTTCGTATTTCTTATCGCTTAGAACCCGTGTGACCTCCCGGTATCTGGAATGTAAGATCTCGTTCTTTTCCTGTTTCTCCGACCAGTATTCCGGGTCCTGGTAGGCCTTATAGAGCAGCGATTGACCAAGATGAGACATATTGGAGGCATCGGCCCTGATGGCTCCGGCCGTCTTGGCCTCCAGAGCAGCGTAAATCTTCTTTTTATCTCCGGACCCCCCGATGCCGTAAGTGATAAAGCCAATCCTGAAGCCCCAGACATAATCCTCCTTGGTCGGTCCGTCCAGCTTTACCGCCAGCACCCGCTCGTGCAAATCCGCCAGTTGGGAGAAGAGCGATTCCGTTATGATGCCTTTTACGTAAACCAAACCAAAGTAGGCATCGTCCACCAGAACGACCATCGCTTTGCCTCGATCAGCCGCTTCCCGGATGGTGGCGACAATCTGATGGGCCTCTTCGATCGTCGGGGTAAAGCCGGTGGGGTTGTTGGGAAAATTTAACAGCAGCAGGGCCTTGGCGTTCCCGTTCAGGGCATCGGCCAA
The DNA here is from genome assembly GCA_964627515.1 of uncultured Thermodesulfobacteriota bacterium. Classification (GTDB taxonomy): domain Bacteria; phylum Desulfobacterota; class RBG-13-43-22; order RBG-13-43-22; family RBG-13-43-22; genus RBG-13-43-22. Next base: position 19,455 of record CAZVHO010000001.1, read on the forward strand.
ACCGGCTATATTGAAGCCCCCATCGGAAAAAAGATCGAAGGTCTTTATCCTGGCCCCCTTCCTGTAAAGAAACATAAGGTCATAATTTTCCCAATAAGGAGAGGGAATAATTATTTCCTCTCCCTGGTTAAGGAAGAGCTCTCCGGCAGTGCTCAGTCCATGAGTCAGGGCCCCGGTAACAATCGGTTGACTGATCTCTTTGCCGGTCAACCCCGGATTTTTTTTGAAAAGCATTTCTTTCCAGGCATCTCTCAGCTCTTTTTTCCCGGGGCTGGGCGCATAAGTGTACACTTCTCCGGGCTGCAAGGCTCCAAGATACTTGTGAATAGTTTTGAGGTACATGGGCCGGCCGTCCTCTTCCATGGCAATCCCGATGGTGGCATTGATGCGCTTCCCGGCCGCCTCCGCCGATTGGGAAAGGATGCCCAGTTTCGGGAAAAAAAGATTGAGTCCGGCCTTTGAAAAAAGATCGAGCAGAAAGGGATTTTCCTGCTGCAACGTTTCATTTAATGTCCTGGCTTGTTCGTCCATTATAAAATCTCCTTTTGCTGACGGCTTAAAACTCTATCCGATTTTGATAGAAAAATCAACAGGAGATTGGATCTTGCCCCCCTTCTCCTTGGAAAGGTGTTCCTTTTTTGGGCTGGAGCAGAGTTTGTGCTTTAAGCCCCAGGCCCCTTACCAAGACCGAATTGAGGGGAGCTATTTTGCCATTGACTGTCCTTTATGCTGCGGGCTATATTTAAAATAAAAGGGGAAGAGCCGGCCTGTCAGACAAGGGGGATTCGGTTGGGCCGCCCCTGTGAAGACCGGTAGTTACCATTCTTCGGTAAAGATCAAGACCGATCTTGAACCGGATCTATTGAACATCTCCGGTTCTTCCGTACATCTCGGCAAGGCGTTATTCAATCTGGTCTCGAATGCCAGTGAGGCTATGCCGAAGGGCGGCACCCTGACCATTAAAACGTTTAATCAGTATCTGGACAGACCGATCCAGGGATATGATGAGGTCCGGGAGGGAGACTATGTTGTCCTTTCCGTATCCGATACAGGGGAAGGGATACCGGCGGATGATCTGAAACGCATTTTTGAGCCGTTTTATACCAAGAAGGTTATGGGAAGAAGCGGGACCGGATTAGGGCTGGCTGTGGTCTGGGGTACGGTGAAGGATCATTATGGTTACATTAACGTTCAGAGCGAAGAGGGAAAGGGAAGCACCTTTACCCTTTATTTGCCGGTGACCAGAGAAGAAATCTCCACAGATCCTGTTAGAGTATCGTTTTCCGAATATATGGGGAACGGCGAATCCATTCTGGTTGTTGATGATGTCAAGGGGCAGCGTGCTCTGGCAGAAGAGATCCTCAAGAAATTGAATTATACCGTGAAAAGCGCCTCCAGCGGAGAGGAAGCCGTGGCCTACCTGAAGGCGCATAAGGTGGATCTGTTGGTTTTGGACATGATCATGGATCCCGGTATGGACGGGCTGGACACTTACAAAAGAATCCTTGAGATCCATCCCCGACAGAAGGCGATTATCGTCAGCGGTTTTTCGGAATCGGATCGGGTCCATTCCGCCCAGTTCCTCGGTGCAGGTGCCTACGTGAAAAAGCCATATATCATGGAAAAAATGGGACTGGCCGTGAGAAAAGAGCTGGACCGAATCCTATGAACAGGCCTTTATACGGATTGGCCCCCAAAACTGTTAACTTATTGCAATCAACCTCGACCAAATCTCTCTAAAACGTAATCGGACCCCGTCAAATAAAAAGGCTTGACCGCCATGTTTTTACATGCTAAAAACATAGCATGTCATCGCAATGGGTAAAAATCGCCGGGCAGATCCGCCGGGTCATAAACCGGTCCATGTTCCTGGAAAAACGGACCATTTTACATCATGAGGATCTCCGTCTTTATCCCTCGGAAATCCACCTGTTGCAGGTCATTAAAGAAGGAGAGGATCTGAGTGCCGGGGAAATGGCCCGGAAGTTGGGCCTCAGCAATGGCGCTGTTTCCCAGACCCTGAACCGGCTGGAAAAAAAAGGCGTTATCAAAAAATCCAAGGATCCGGCCCTTAAAAACAAGGTGACAGCCACCTTGAACGAAACCGGTAGGGGGGCCTTAAAACAGTTTGAAGAAGGGCAGGAGGCAACGATGAAGGTTTTCTCCAGTTATCTCTCCGGATTATCGGAGAAGGAACGAAGGATCATCGAGGGATTTCTTTCCCGCCTGGAGGAATTCCTGAAACGTCTGGAGTAGTTTTTTTTACGCTATGTTTATAGTATCTAAAAACAAAACAAGACCGTTAAATCAGGAGCGACATAACAGGAAAACAAAGGAGGGCGATTATGGGCAACAGGTTGTTGACCGGAATATGGCGGACTATGGTGGGGGTGCCTCCCAGTCTCTGGGAGAAACAAATTGAAAAATCGAGGCACAAAGTCAAAAAATCCCTTCGTTTCATGTCCCTGGATCACCGGAGGGTTCATCACTTTGTGGTCCGGGAGCTGCCGCGCCTCGGCAGGCCGATACCGGCTGAAATGGTAGCCCGGGAACTGGCCTTGTCCGAAGAGCAGACCGTTGCAATTTTGAATGATCTGGAAGAACACCTGACCTTCCTGTGCCGGAATGGGCAAGGGCAGGTTGTCTGGGCCTATCCGGTGACGGTTGAAAAGACCCCCCATCGAATTACCTTTGGCTCGGGGGAGCGGTTATACGCCGCCTGAGCGGTGGACGCTTTCGCGACGCCCTTCGTGCAAGGGCATTTGAGGCAGGAAGAGGTGCGCATTCAGGTTGAAACGGAATGCGCCCACTGTAAAAGACCCATGCAGATGGAGATCGACAGCGCAATGAATTGCCGCTGCCTGGAACCGGATTGCCGTCCCATTATCTTCGTCCCCCAGGTGGATTTCAGCCGTTTGAAAGATCCCAACATCATCGATGCCTTTTGAAAGGAAAGTGTCTTCTTCCGGTCGGAAGATCACGCCAGGGCCTACCGAAGGGAAGGGCATCGCCTACGGGGGGGTTATTTTACTGTGGAGCAGATAGCCTACTTAAACCGGGCCATCCAGAGCGCCATCTTCGGCTGGTGAATCTCTGGCCTTCAGGAACCAAAGGGATTTCTAAAAAATTACCCTGTTTAAAGATGCCGTACCAAATAATGGATTCGTTGAAAGGCGTTGAGGTGGGTTCCCGCGGTGAGCAGGATGAGCAGGGCGATAAAAAAATAATGATCGGCCAGCCAGATCTGGGCGGGGAAGAGGGCCGTTAATAAATCATTCAATATAGAACCTGTCCCCAGACAAACCACCCGCTCAGCCCGGCTGAAATAGCCGGCCGAAGTCGACACTCCCAGACCTTCCCCCCGGGCCCGGGCATAACTGACCAGGAAGGAACCGGTCAACAAAAGGAAGAGGAGGGCCGTAGTCAAGGACCGAAAGGGAATAGGGCGGACTGAGAAATAAAGCCAGATACCAAAGATGGCCAAAAAATCGCTGTAGCGATCCAGCACAGAATCCAGGAAGGCCCCGGAGCGGGTTTTTTTGCCGGCCTTTCGGGCCAATCCGCCGTCCATGGTATCGAGAGCCCCTGAAATAAGGACACCGATCCCTCCCAACCAGAGGGAATAAAGGAAGGCCGGAATGGTCAAAAAGCTGAAGAACAAGGCCAGAAAGGTCAGGTGGTTGGGCTTAATGTCCCGGCGGGATAAGAAGGGGACGGGAACTTCTTCCACCCATCTCAGATAGCGATTTCCCAGTTTGCTTTCACGGAGCAAAGGATTTGTCCATATGATATAGCTCAAAGCTCAAGGCTGAAAGCTGAAAGCTTATAAATCAGGCCTCTGGCCTGCCAACAAGTTAACTGATGACAACATCGTAAAAAGTCCAAAAACGCTATTTACGTCATTCCCGTGAAAACGGGAATCCAGTGTTTCTAATTAGTTAGACCTGGCCTGGATTCCCGCCTGCGCGGGAATGACGAGTTTTTACGAGACCATCAACTGATGATTTGTAGTCCATTTTTTTAAGAAAGGGCCGACCAAATGGATCGGAACATCCCCAAATACAATTGCTTTCAGCTTTGAGCTTTGAGCTTTGAGCTTTGAGCACTCCCGGTCAAATACTCTTCCATCTGCCGCCTGGAATCCCCCTCCTCCATCTGAACCGGCGGATGCTTCATCAGGTAGGCGGAAACAGGGAGCAGGACACCGGCGTCTCCCCGGTCGCGGGCCACCCGGCAGTACCGTATGGCATCAATGGCCACTCCGGCGCTGTTAGGGGAATCCTGAACCGATAACCGGGCCTCCAATTCCAGAGGGACCCCGCAAAAATTGGTAGCCTCGATACGAATAAAACAGACCTTGTTATCCCCTTGCCAGGGAACGTAATCGGAAGGCCCGATATGGATGTTTTCTTCGGATAAGGGTCGGCTTAACTGGGATTGAACCGCCTCGGTTTTGGAAATCTTTTTATTTTTTAACCGGCTTCTCTCCAACATATTCAAAAAATCGGTGTTCCCGCCGGTGTTGAGTTGGTAGGTCCGTTTGATGTTAACCCCCCGTTCCTCAAAGAGGTGGGCCAATACCCGGTGAATGATGGTGGCCCCGACCTGGGATTTGATGTCATCTCCAATCAGAGGTATCCCCCGTTGTTCAAATTGCTCAGCCCACTCCGGCTCGGAAGCGATGAATTCAGGCATACAATTAATCAAACTGATCCCGCTGTCCAGACAACAGTTGGTATAGTATCGGACTGCTTCGGTTGAGCCGACCGGAAGGTAATTGACCAACATCTCCGCCCCGGTTTCTTTAAGGATTTTTCCCACGTCCACCGGGGTTTCATCGGCCGGCAGAAAGGTTCGTTCCGGTGGAAAATCCTTCATGTGGGGGGCAAAACCGTCCATTATCGGGCCCATCCGGACGGTAATACCATAATCGGGAAGGGAAGGCCAAATGGAATAGACACAATTGGGAAGGGCGAAAGCGGCTTCTTCAAGGGGTCGACCGACTTTCCTCCGGTCGATATCAAAAGCGGCTACGCATTGAATATCCTCGGGCAGATAGCCCCCCAGGGTTTTGTGCATCAATCCTTCCTGAACAGCAGGGTTGTGACGGTAAAATTCGATTCCTTGCAGCAGAGCACTGGCACAATTTCCTACACCACAGATAGCGACCCTAATAATCCCTTTTCCCATCCATATCCCCTTTAATACATCACAAGCCAAAAAGAACCGTTAAGTAAAGATTAATTCTTAGATGATACTTTGTAAAAATTAAATAATGAGTAAAAAATTATAATAAATCAAATCAAAAATCAACCATGAAATAAAAAAGAGCCTGTCATTAAGTAATTAAAAAGAAATGGAAAACCTCCTTTCTGCTTTTCCTTGTTGGAAAGTTATGCTAAAAAGAACCTATTTTAAGATTTCTTTCCTGAAGTAACAAGAGGGGAAGGAGAAACCAGGTTGTTGCCCTCTTATGTCAATGAATTTGAAGCCGGATCTTTAAAAAAAAAGGCCGAAAAAGCCCGGGAGATTCTGAGGGACTGTCATCTTTGTCCCCGAAATTGCGGTGTAAACCGCCTGGAAGGGGAACGCGGTTACTGCCGGACAGGCCGGACAGCCCTGGTTTCCAGCGTGGGCCCGCACTTCGGGGAAGAAGCGCCCCTGGTAGGGCAGTTTGGCTCGGGGACCATTTTCTTTGCCTTTTGCAATCTGGGCTGTATATTCTGTCAAAACTATGAGTTGAGTCATTCAGGGGAAGGCCGGGAGATTTCCCCTGAGGCCTTGGCCGACCAAATGCTCCATTTGCAGACCATCGGTTGTCATAATATCAATTGGGTTACGCCCACCCATGTTGTCCCGATGCTTTTGGAAGCCTTAATGATCGCCATCCCCAAAGGGCTGCACCTTCCCCTGGTTTATAACTGCGGAGGATACGAATCCATTGAAACCCTGCGACTATTGGAAAATATTGTCGACCTCTATATGCCGGATTTTAAATTTTGGGATCCTGCCGTATCGCAGGAATTGGCCCAGGCCGATGATTATCCAGGGATTGCCCGGGAGGCCGTTAAAGAGATGCACCGGCAGGTCGGAGATTTACTGATTGGGCCAAAGGGGATAGCCCAAAAGGGGCTACTGGTCAGACATCTGGTCATGCCCAATAAGAAGTCCGGGACAAAAGCCGTCATGGCCTTTATCGCCCGGGAAATTTCCAGGCAAACCTATGTGAATATAATGGATCAATATCGTCCCTGCGGCCAGGCCCCCGGGTATCCCGGAATCGACCGCCGGATTTTTCCCGAAGAGTACGAGCAAGCCCTGGGAGAGGCGACTGAGGCCGGTCTTTTGCGATTAGACCATGGCCGAAGCCGCAGGATAATAAGACGGGATTGAATTATGGAAAGAATTTTAGCGATTGGTGATATACACGGCTGTTACACTAAACTGGTCCGATTAATGGAAAAAGTAAAAATGAACCCTGAAAAAGACCTCTTAGTCTTTATCGGGGATTATATTGACCGGGGGGACCAATCCAAAGAAGTGGTGGACTACCTGATTCAACTTAAAAAAAAGGCTCCTTCGACTATTTTTCTTTTAGGTAACCACGAACAGATGTTGTTGGAATATCTGGATGGGATAAACATCAACCCCTTTTTGTATAACGGCGGTCATAAGACCCTGGTCAGTTACTTCGGGCCTGGACCGCTCGCCTCTTTTTTAGAGCACCCTTTGGTTTTTCCTGCCGACCATCTGGAATTTTTTAATTCCTTGCGGCCCTACTATGAGATGAAGGATTATATCTTTACCCATGCCGGGCTTAAAGCCAGGATTCCCTTAAGATCCCAGGACCTTTCTGATCTCCTTTGGATTCGGGAAAAATTTCTTTATTCTAAATTCAATTATGGGAAGACCGTTATTTTTGGCCATACCCCCTTTCCGGAACCATTTATTTCCAAACAGAAAATCGGTATTGATACCGGGGCGGTCTATGGGAATAAATTAACCTGTCTCGAGCTGCCGGCCATGAAGTTTTATACGGTATGAGGGGTTAGTTCGAAAATAGGGGTCAGGGATCGGGGGGCAGGGATCGGGGATCAGTAAAGAATAGAGTTGCAAGGGGAAAACCTTGAACCCTGTACCTTTTTTTGCAGTTGACCTGAGAAGGCAATTCTGTTAATTTTAATTACAATACGAATGGATAAGCCTTTGTCGGTGGCCTGATACGGGTGGCCTTTAGTCCAACTTAACAAGGAGGCTCAGATGAAAATTAAACACTGGATGACCAAAGATCCGATTACCGTAACTCCGGATACTTTAGCGGTTGAAGCCCAAAAAATTATGAAAGATAATAAGTTTCGGCGCCTACCGGTTGTTGAAAAAGGAAAGTTGGTGGGCATCGTTACCTTCCGCAACCTCATTGAAGCTGCTCCTTCTCCAGCCACCACTCTGAGTATTCATGAATTGAATTACCTGATCATGCGGATGAAGGTAAAAGACCTGATGAAAAAGAATGTCGTCACCCTTTCTCCGGAAGACACGGTAATCGACGCCATCGCCCTGGGAACGAAAAAAGATATAGGCGGGTTCCCGGTGGTGGATGATAAAGGCAGGGTCGTTGGGATCGTCACCGAGAGCCAGATCGGCAGGGCATTGATGAATCTATTCGGTTCTAATATCGAAAAGGAAATCATATCCCTGGAGAATGTGGACCTTCAGCCCGGGACTGTTGGCAGTTTGACGTCCCTTATTGAAAAATTAGGGGTAATGATCCTGAGTATTTTTTCTTTGCCCAAGAGGACAACTGATCTGGTTCGGGTTTTTATCCGAATCCGGTCCGAAAAAAAGGACGAGGTGGTAGCCGTTCTTAAAAAAGCCGGATATGAGATTGCCGAATAAATTGGAACCATTATTCATTAAAAATTACCGTGAATGCCCTGAAATCCAGGGCATTCTTTTTTAAGGTGGGAATGAAAAAGAAAATAAGTTGTTATTGTATCATGCTGATTATTTGGGTCGGCCTGGGGCTGGCCCGGGCCGAGGAGATCAATCGAATCGTGGCCATAGTAAACAATGAAATCATTACCTTCCACGAATTACAAAAGGCTGTCAGGAGCCTGCCGCCTTCGGTTTTGACCCGGGAAAATTCGGAGGAAATCAAAAAACAACTCTTATTTCAATTAATCGACCAGAAGTTGGTGGAGTTGCAAATCAAGCGGCTGGGCATCCAGATTTCACCAGAAGAAGTGGATAAAACAGTGGCCAGGATTAAACAAGACCAGGGGTTCACCAACCCGGATGATTTTGCGGCGGCTTTAAGCAAGGAAGGACTATCCGAAACCGAATTTAAAAATAAGGTCAAGGATCAGATCCTGCGGTTTAGACTCGTCAGCCGGGAGATCGGGAGCAAAATCATCATCCCGGAGCCCCGGTTACGGGAATTTTTTGAAAAGAACAAATCCAAATTTCAAAAAACCGATGGGATCCATCTGGCCCATATTCTCCTGGCTTTTTCCGCCAATAC
>CAZVHO010000001.1:28075-35293 GCA_964627515.1 uncultured Thermodesulfobacteriota bacterium
ATGTTGAACAGGAAGTGACCATCCAGGGGTGGCTGGTTCACAAACGTTCCAGCGGACAGGTGCGTTTTTTGGTCCTCAGAGACGGTACGGGCATTTTACAGGCCGTCCTGTTAAAGAACAAAGTCAGCCCGGAGGACTTTCTGGCATTTGATCAGTTAACCCAGGAATCTTCCCTGGCCCTGACCGGGATTTTACATGATGATTCCAGGGCCCCCGGCGGTGTGGAGTTGGAACTATCGGGACTTAAAATCTTTCAGGTCGCCCAGCCCTATCCGATTTCACCCAAGGAACATGGTATTGCCTTTTTGATGGAGCACCGCCATCTCTGGCTCCGTTCGGCCCGCCAACAGGCCATATTGTGGATCCGTCACGAGCTGGTTCGGGCCATCCGTGATTTTCTGGATGCCCACCATTTTATTCAATTGGATGCCCCGATATTGACTCCGGCCGCCTGTGAGGGTACCAGTACGCTTTTCAGTACGCCCTATTTTGATCAGGGAAATGCCTTTCTTTCTCAAAGCGGTCAGCTTTATATGGAGGCCGGGGCTATGGCCTTCGGCCGGGTCTATTGTTTCGGCCCATCATTCAGGGCCGAGAAATCCAAGACCCGCAGACACCTGACGGAATTCTGGATGGTGGAACCCGAAATCGCCTTTGCCGACCTGGAAGAATTGATCTCCTGGGCCGAACAATTGATTGCTTTTATGATCGCCCGGGTTTTAGAGAACAGGCGTGAAGAGCTTAAACTCCTGGAAAGAGATATTACCCGGCTGGAAAAGGTCAAGCCTCCCTTGCCACGTCTGACTTATACCCAGGCACTGGAATTACTGAAAGAGCAGGATCTGGTCGTTGCTTTTGGAGAGGATCTGGGGGGCGATGAAGAGACCTGCATTGCTTCCCAATTCGACCAACCGGTGGTTATTCACCGTTATCCTGCCGGATGCAAGGCCTTTTATATGAAAAAAGACCCCCAGGACACCAGAGTGGTTTTGAATATGGACATCCTGGCTCCGGAAGGGTATGGAGAGATCATCGGTGGTTCCCAGAGAGAGGAAGACCTGGAACGCCTCCAGGAAAGAGTCAAAGAACAGGCCCTTTCCCAAGAGGATATTGAATGGTATTTAGATCTCCGTCGTTTCGGCACAGTCCCCCATGGGGGATTCGGACTGGGCCTCGAGAGGATGGTGGCCTGGGTTTGCGGATTAAAACATGTCCGGGAGGCCATCCCATTTCCCCGGACCCTTTACCGCCTTTATCCCTGATTTTTTTTATGCCCGCCAAGACCGTTGAAGCCATTATCCTTCAGGTGAAACCTTACGGAGAGGCGGATTTGATTATTGAATTTTTTACTTCCCAATGGGGAAGGATGAGGGGGATTGCCAAGGGGGCCAAAAAGAGCAAAAAACGATTTGTTCATTGTCTCGAACCCTTAAATTGGGTCCGTTTGACCCTTTTTGAAAAACAAACCATTTCTTTGGCGCGCATTGATCAAGGGGAATTGATCGACCCCTTTCCGGAGATTCGGAAAGATTTCAGGAAATGGGGGCAGGCCGCCTATTTTTGCGAAATGACCAAGGAATTATTCCCCATAGGAGATCAAAATCCCCTGGTCTTTGAGTTGATCCGGGAATCCCTGCGGATTCTTAACCAGGAAAAGGGGGACCGGGAAGTCTTCATTATTTTTCAGATTCGGTTACTTAAACTGGCCGGATACGCCTTTTTTCTGAACACCTGCTTGAACTGCGGGAAAAAAGCCGAGGAGATCGGCGAGGCCGTCTTTTCCTTGATCAGGGGGGGAATCCTGTGCCCCCTTTGCCTGCGGGGAGACAAAGGAATCTGCCTTTCCATCGGATCGATCCAGAGCATTCGGCAATCGATGGTCATGAATTTACCCCAGGTTTTCCGGATCCGTTTTTCTCCGGAGATCCGCAGGGAAATCGAAGGACTATTGGGACCTTTTTCCAGGCATATTATGGGGAAGGAACTCGGATCGGCCCGGTATCTGAAGCAGATACAGGAAGGGTATGGATGATAAAAAATGGTACAAGGTGTAAGGTGTAAGGTCTAAAGCGGTACAACCGGCAATTGGTTTGATTATCTTTTCAACCTTGCACCTTGCGCCTTATGCCTTGCACCTTTATTTAAAGGGGGTTACGTGCTTACTTTTCAAGAATTGATCGGGGCCCTGAATCGTTATTGGGCCGAACAGGGATGCCTGCTTTTACAACCCTATGATCTGGAGGTCGGAGCCGGGACCTTCCACCCGGCAACCTTCTTAAGGGTCCTGGGGCCGGAACCCTGGAAAGCGGCTTATGTGGAGCCTTCCCGACGTCCGACCGACGGCCGCTACGGTGAAAACCCCAACCGGCTCCAGCATTATTATCAATACCAGGTTATCCTTAAACCCTCTCCTTTGGAAGTTCAGGATTTGTATTTGAAAAGTCTGGAAAGTTTTGGAATCCATCCCCTGGAACACGATCTGAGGTTTGTGGAAGACGACTGGGAATCTCCGACTCTGGGGGCCTGGGGATTGGGTTGGGAGGTTTGGCTGGACGGCATGGAGATCACCCAATTCACCTATTTTCAACAGTGCGGGGGTATCGATCTTTCGCCCATCGCGGTGGAGCTGACCTATGGCCTGGAGCGGATCGCTATGTATCTCCAGGAAAAGGACAATGTCTATGAACTGAAATGGAACGACCGAATTTCTTACGGTGAAATCCATCACCAGACCGAATTTGAATTTTCCACCTATAACTTCGACCAGGCCGATGTGGAACAGTTGCGGGCCCATTTCAATTCTTACGAAAAAGAGAGCAAAAGGCTGGTGGCCCTGAAACTGCCCCGGCCGGCTTATGACTTCTGCCTGAAATGCTCCCATGTTTTTAATATCCTGGATGCCCGGGGGGCCATCAGCGTCACCGAGAGGACCGGCTATATCGGCAGGATTCGAGATCTGGCCCGTCAGGTTGCCCATGAATATTATGCCCAGCGGGAAGCCCTGGGGTTCCCGCTGCTGAATCCGGAACGATGATGTATTGATAACGCCTGTCAAAAAATAAGAAAGAAGATTATGGAAAAAAATTTTTTACTGGAGATCGGAACCGAAGAGATCCCGGCCCGTTTTATTCCCGGAGCCTTGCAAACTTTGAAAGAATTGGCTCAGGTTCGATTTGAGCAATCCCGCCTGTCTTTCCGGGAAATAAAAACCCTGGGTACTCCCAGAAGGTTGGCCCTTTTGATTTCCGGACTGGCGTCTTTTCAATCCGACAAGGAAGAAAATATCATAGGCCCTCCGAAAACAGCGGCTTTTTCAGAGGACGGGGTGCCCACTAAGGTCGCCCTTGGTTTTGCCAAAGCCAAGGGGGTGGCGGTCCAGGATTTGGAGTTTATCGAGACCTCCAAAGGGGTTTATCTGGGCCTCCGGAAACGGCTCCAGGGCCTGCCGGCCATTGACGTTTTAAAAGAACTCCTGCCCCAGATGATTTTGGACCTGCCTTTTCCGAAATTTATGCGCTGGGGTGATTCTTCGATCCGTTTCGTCCGTCCCGTCCATTGGATTGTGGCCCTCTTCGGGGAGCAGGTGGTCCCTTTTTCGTTGGAAGGGATTGAGGCCGGCAACCTGACTTACGGTCACCGGTTTATGGCACCTGAAGCCATTACCCTTACCGGAATGGAAGATTATGTGAGGCAACTTCGAAAAGCACAGGTCATTGTCGATCCGGCGGAACGAAAGGCCCTGTTACACCAGGGAATTGAAGCGTTGGGCGACCGGGCCGGGGGCCGGGTTTTAACCGACCCGGAATTGCTTCAGGAAGTCAATTTTTTAGTCGAATTTCCCGAACCGGTTTTCGGAAGTTTTAGTCCCGATTTCCTCCAATTGCCATCCGAGGTTCTGATTACTTCTATGAAGGAACATCAGCGGTATTTTCCTGTAGTCAATGAACAGGGGGAATTGCTCCCCCGCTTCATTGCCGTAAACAACACCCGGGTCCTCGATACCGATCGGGTGGTCAAGGGCCATGAAAAGGTCCTCCGGGCCCGTCTTTCCGATGCCCGGTTTTTCTACAACGAAGACTTGAAAGAACCGTTGAACAATAAAGTGGAAGCCTTAAAAAATGTGGTGTTTCATTCCCGATTAGGGACCTCCTTCGAAAAGGTAGAGCGGATTTGCACTCTGGCCGTTTATCTTTCCCGCAAGCTGGCCCCGGAAAAAGAGGCGCTTGTCCGGCGTACCGCCTGGCTATGCAAGGCTGATTTGACTTCCCTGATGGTCGGGGAATTTCCTGTCCTGCAAGGGGTGATGGGCAGGGAATATGCTTCAAGATCCGGGGAACCGGAAGAGGTGGCCCAGGGAATTACCGAACACTATCTGCCGGCCTCGGTAGGCGATGTTTTGCCCTGGACGACCACCGGGGCATTAGCCGGCCTGGCCGATCGGTTGGATACCCTGGTCGGTTTTTTCGGCCTGGGTCAGATTCCTACCGGCTCGGCCGATCCCTATGCCCTGCGCCGGCAGGCCCAGGCCGTTATTTTGATCATCTGGGGCAAAGGGTATTCCTTGTCATTGGATCAAATTATAGATCAGGCTTTATCGTCCTATGGAAACCGGTTTAAGGAAGAACCCGGAACCATCAAAAAAAATCTCGGCGATTTTTTTGCCTTGCGCCTCGAGCATCTTTTGGAAGGGGAGGGGATCGGCAGGGAAACGGTCGAGGCCGTACTTTCGGCCGGTTGGGATGACTTCCTGGAAGTGCGACAACGGACCCAGGCCCTCCAGGAATTTCAGGAGCACCCGGATTTCCCTTCCCTGGCCATCGGTTGCAAACGGGCCTTGAATATCCTGAAGGGGATTTCCCGGCATGAGGCCGGGCAAGTGGACCGGGAGTTGTTATTGGAAGGTCAGGAAAAAGAGCTTTACGAAAAAGTTTTGGAAAAAGAAAGCGATCTGGAGCGGCTTTTCCAAAAAAAGAGATATACCGATTATCTCCTCCAATTGGCTTATTTGCGGTCTTCTATTGATGCCTTCTTTGATAAAGTGCTGGTCATGGCCCCAGATAAAAAACTACAAAAAAACCGGTTGGCCTTGTTGTTCCGACTGACCTCTCTTTTCAACCGGTTTGCCTTGTTTTCCAAATTTTCCGTTTAAGGGTCCGGGATCATATTTTTGAAACTCTGGTTTATGAACTGTGCTTGACAGGTGTTTCAAAACGGATGGTCCTGTACCCATTCTTCAATAAGCCTACCCTGGATTGTCTTTATTGATGGATTCGAAATAAGTCGTCACCTAGGTGAAAACCGGGGCTCAGGTAATTGTAAGTAGTTAAGATTCCTGGATTCAGACTTTCGTCTGGATGACGAAAACATACTTCCGGCGACTTTTTATGAGTCTGTTTTTATTTGTTTTTTAGTGTTTCTGGCCACCCGGTTTTCCATTTTTTCCCATTTCTGTCTGCTCTTCCAAATCCACAACGGTTTTTTCCGATTAAAGTATTTTATAAAAAATACCGAAAAATCCTATATGGCCCGGCGGAAGGGATACCCTGTCGAAGCCTAATGCCAGTTAGGAGGGGATAACAATGAAAAAACAGAAGGGGTGTTGGACTTGCAGTATGGTAATGGTGCTGGCCTTAATTTTTTCTTTTATCATCGTGCCCCAGCCGGCCATGGCGGCTGAAGAGACCGTGGTTATCGGCCTGAATTATCCAGAGACCGGCCCCTATTCCAAGCAGGGGCTGGATCAGAAACGGGCGGCCGATCTGGCCGTGGAGGAGATCAACACCGCCGGCGGAATCTTAGGGAAAAAAATCAGACTCGTTTACCGGGACACCAAGAGTAATCCTAAGATCGCCAAAGAAAATGCCCTTGAGCTTTTTGATAAGGAAGGGGCCCAGATGATCTTAGGGGGCTCATCCAGCGCGGTGGCTATTGCCTCAGGCAAGGTGGCTAAAGCCAAGAAGAAACTTTTTTTCGGGACCTTAACCTATTCTACGGAAACCACCGGCGAGGAGGGGCATAAGTATATTTTCCGGCAATGCTATGATTCCAGAATGGCCGCCAAGGTGTTATCCGGATATCTGAAAAAGAATTTCAGCGGGAAGAAATATTTTTACATCACCGCTGATTATACCTGGGGTTGGACCACGGAGGAAGCGTTCAGGAAATTCACCGATACTACTGATAAAGAAAGACATAAGGGCTTTCTTAACAGATTAGGCACGGATGATTTTAAAAAAGTTCTCAATCTGGCTGAGGAAACAAAGGCCGAAGTCCTGGTATTGGTCCAATTTGGGAAAGATATGGAGATTGCTGTAAAGCAGGCCTATGAGATGGGTCTGAAAAAAAAGATGCAGATCGTCGTCCCCAACATGACCATCGATATGGCCGAGGGTGCCGGTCCCGAAGCTATGGAAGGGGTTCTCAGTGCTACTGATTGGTATTGGAAATTGCCGCTTGAGGAAAATTATCCCAAAGGAATTGCTTTTGTGAAAAAGTTTGAAGAAAAATACAAACGCTATCCTTCGACCTCCGGAGCCTCAGCTTATGTTATCCTCCATCAATATAAAGAGGCCGTGGAACGGGCCAAGGCCTTCGATACCCTGCCGGTAATCGATGCCCTTGAAGGCTACAAATATACCGGGGTGAAGGATGAACAAGAGTGGCGGGATTGGGACCATCAATCCATTCAGACCGTTTATGCTATCAAAATGAAAAAACCGGAAGAAGTTAATAAGGATAAATATCACCTGGACTACTATGAAATCATTAATAAGATGAAAGGGGAGGATGCGGCCATCAATTACAATGACTGGGGTGCTATGAGAACAGCAATCGACGCCTCACTCAATTTGGAATAAACCCATTATTGTCTTCGGGCGAACCCTTGGAACCGGTAACTGAGCCATCGAATAAACCCAAGAGACCAATTTAGGCTTACAGGGATAGAAAAAGGGAACAACGTTAGGAGGACGATAAAAAATGACTATAAAAACAAAACTCTCATTAAATGCGGCCGTTGTTTTGACGGCCATATCGGTCATCATTGTTTCCGCCTTGATCAGCGCCAGGACGGTTGACCGCAACGTGAGTGAACTGACCCAACGTACCGCCCCCTATCAGCTCCGGGCTTTAAACCAGCAAAGGGAACTTCAAGCCCATGCCACCAACCTGGTGAACCTCTCCACTTCCAGAAACATGGATGAGTATGCTAAATCAAGT
>CAZVHO010000001.1:35393-36991 GCA_964627515.1 uncultured Thermodesulfobacteriota bacterium
GAGACCGGGATCAAATTGGACCGGCAGGACTCCCAGCGAATTCTTAATGAGATGTATTTGAAACTCAAGTCCCTCAATGACGAAGTGATCCGGCCTCTCATCATTTTTCAATTGAAGTATATCAATGAAGAAGATGAAAAGATTCGGGATAAAATAGAAGGCATGGCCAAGGAGGGCGGTTATGAACTGGCCTACTTGATGCCGGTCATTGAAAAACTCATAAAAGTTTCCGGGACAGCGGTCACGACCAATACGGGGGAAATGTCTAAAAACATTCAAACCTTCAGCAATACCAATACGGTCATGTCGTTGGCCTCGGGGTTGTCTTTGCTGGCGGCCTCTTTGCAGACGGAAATCAACAGCTTTATTTATGCCAAAAACACCGGTGAGTACAGTCAACAGATGGCTGCCATAGAAACCCTCTTCAAAGAAGCTGCCGGCCGGGGACAGAAACTGCAGGGGCTGGTGGGCAAGATGAAAAATGCCGAGGAATTGAAAATGATCAACGCCTTCATGACGGCCCTGTCGGCTGTAAAATCGGCCTTTTCCAACACCGGGGGAGTGGCTGAAAAGGTAAAGGATTCCATTAAGAATAACGAGGAATTAGTGTCCCTGAACGGCCAAATGAGAAATATTACCTCTGCCCATCTGAAAGAAAGCCAAAAAGAAGTATCCCAGGCCGGGGCCAATCAGGAAACGGTCGTTACCTCTCTAAACCGGGCCTCTAAAAGGGCCATGCAAATCGTCATCGTCGTCGGGGGGCTGATCATATTGATCACCTTATTTATGGCAATAATCATAACCCGATCGATCACCAAACCGATCAACAATGTGGTGGAAGGACTTTTGGATAGTGCCGATCATGTGGCCTCCGCTTCGGAGCAGGTTTCCGCAGCCAGCCAGTCTTTAGCCGAGGGCTCGTCACAACAAGCCGCCGGAATTGAAGAGACTTCCGCTTCCATTGAGGAGATGTCTTCCATGACCCGGCAGAATGCCGATAATGCCAACCAGGCCCATAGCATGATGCAGGATACCGACCGGGTCGTGGAGGAAGCCAATCATTCGATGGCCGAATTGACCCGGTCGATGAAAGAGATCTCCTCGGCCAGCGAGGAGACGGCCAAGATTATCAAGACCATCGATGAGATCGCCTTTCAAACCAACTTATTGGCCTTGAATGCCGCGGTGGAGGCGGCCAGGGCCGGAGAGGCCGGTGCCGGGTTTGCCGTGGTGGCCGATGAGGTGAGAAATCTGGCATTGCAAGCAGCCGAGGCGGCTAAAAATACGAACGACTTGATTGAAGGGACGGTGAAAAAGATCAAAAAAGGGTCGGACGTTGTAACCAGGGCCAACGAGGCCTTTGCCAAGGTGGCCAGCGGGGCCAAAAAGGCGGGAGAGTTGGTCGGTGAGATTTCGGCGGCCTCCAAGGAGCAGGCCCAGGGGATCGAGCAGATTAACAAGGCCATCTCGGAGATGGACAAGGTCGTCCAGAGGAATGCCGCCAATGCCGAAGAATCGGCCTCGGCCTCGGAGGAGATGAGCGGCCAGGCAGTGACTATGAAAGAGTTTGTCAGACAGTTGGTTTCATTGGTGGGAGG
>CAZVHO010000001.1:37091-43571 GCA_964627515.1 uncultured Thermodesulfobacteriota bacterium
CTTTTAACTACCATATATTGTATAACTTTTCTTAATAACTCCTTTCTATTGTATTTTTTTCTTTACAAAACCAATTTTTAGATTAAAATTGCTTCAGGAACAAGGGGTATCCTGTCTGTCCCGACAGGTCTTGCAAAAGACCGTGGACGGACATTGAAGAAAGGGAATTATTTAAGGTGAAACTTAAACGATTAGAGCTTAATGGGTTTAAATCATTCTCAGAAAAGACGGTAGTCTCCTTTCCAAAAGGGATCAGCGGCGTGGTGGGACCCAACGGCTGCGGCAAGAGCAATATTGTGGATGCCATCAAGTGGGTCATGGGTGAACAAAGCCCCAAACAACTCCGCGGCAAGGGCATGGAAGATGTGATTTTTGCCGGCTCCAACGGCAAATCCTCCGTGGGCATGGCCGAGGTTTCCCTGGTCCTGGATAATGATAATGGCTCCATGCCCCAGGAATTCGCCGGTGTGGAAGAAGTCGTCATTACCCGGCGTCTGTTTCGAGACGGGGAAAGTGAGTATGCCATCAACAATAAAGCCTGCCGGTTGAAGGACATTACCCACCTTTTTATGGATACCGGTATAGGCAGTAAGGCCTATTCGGTCATTGAACAGGGAAGGATCGGGGCCATTATTGATTCCAAACCCGAGGAACGGCGGCACTGGATTGAAGAAGCGGCCGGCATTTCCAAGTATAAGAGCAAGAAAAACGAGACCCTCCGAAAATTGGAATTGACCCAACAGAACTTGTTACGGGTGGAGGATGTCATCACCGAGGTCAAAAGGCAGGTGAACTCCCTTTACCGTCAGGCCAAAAAGGCCGAACGCTTTAAAGAGGTTCGAAAAGAGGCCAAGGAAATCGAGTCGATCCTGGCGGCCAAGGAATATCAGGAATTACTGCACGGAAAAGAAAATAAGGAACAGGAGCTTTCTTTGTGTCAGGCCCAGGCTGCCGATTTCAGAACCGAATGTCAGTCCCAGGAAAACCTTTTAGCCCAACTCCAGAAAGAGCTGTTAGTCCTTGAAAGACTCTTAAAAGAAAAACAGGAACGGCTGTATCAACAAAAAACCGAATTTCAAAGACAGGAAGGGTTCGTCCACCAGTATCGGAGAGAACTGGAGACCTTGGGCCAGGAGGCCCTGGAAATTGAAAGGGAATTAAAGGAGATTGCCGTCTGGATAAGGGAGAATGATCCCAAAGAGAAGACCCTGGCTGAAGAGGTGTCCTCTTTTACCCGGAAATGCGCTTCGGAAGAAGGCCGGGTCCGGGAACAGGAAAAATCCCTGGCCGAGGCCAAAAAAGAAATAATTTGGGGTCAGGAGCAGGTCGATCAGTCCAAGGATCTCCTGGTCACTAAATTGACGGAAATGACCCGGGTCAGGAATATGCGGGCCAATCTGATTAAAGTTCAGGAAGACCGGGACAGGAGGATAGCCAGGCAAAGTGAAGAGAAGACCCAGATCGTCGATCGATTGAGCTTCCTGAACCAATCGGCCCAGGAAGCCGAGTCCCGTTTGTCGGAACAAAGGGAATTAGTGGGGAAGGTCCAGGCCGAAATAGTCGAAGCGCAACAACAGAAGACCGAAGGGGAGAAGGCCCGGAAAGAATTAGAAGTCGACCTGTTAGATCTGGAGCAGGCCGTCAAACAGGATCAGGCCCAAATCAGAAACCTGCAGGAAATCCGGAATAATTTTCAGATTTATCAAAACGGTGTCAGGGCCCTGGTGCAGGGGGAGTGGACAACGGATATTCCCGGGGGGGCCATTTTTGACCGGGTTCTGGCCGAAGGGTTGGAGACCGAACCGGGGTGTGAGACGGCCGTCGAGGCCGCCTTGGGGGATGCTTTACAGGCCCTGATTATCAAAGATCCTTCAGCGGCCTTTCGCGGCATAGAATTTTTAAGGAAAACCGGGAAAGGAAAGGCCCATTTTTTGTCTATGGATTCCCTGCCCTTACCGGAAACCGGCCAGGTCTCTTGGGAAGAGAAAGGCCTGGTCCCCTTATTATCCAAGGTTTCCGTGCGGGAAGAATGGCGGACCTGGCTGAATCTGCTATTGGGATCTTTTGTCCTGGTTTCCAATCTAACCGAGGGTCTGGAGGTCCGGAAGAACCACCAGGGCCGGGTTTCGGTGGTCACCCGTGAGGGGGACCTGATCGACTCCAGGGGGATCATTGCCGGCGGCAGTTCCGGGAATCCGGAAAGCGGTATTCTTTATCAAAAGAATCTTATACATAAACTGGAAGAACGGATCCGGGAAGGGCAGGAGGAAGCCGAAGGGAAAAGAGAAAGTCTCCAGGTCAAACAAAATGAAATAAGAGGGGTGATTTCTCAACTCCAGACCCTGGAAGCACGGAAAAGAGACGAAGAAAAAAAGATCCTGGATTTGGAAAAATCGCTGATCGGTTATCAGGAAGAAACCAAACCGATGCAACGCCGGCTTCAGTTGCTGACTCTGGAAGAGGAAGAATACCGGGCCCAGGAGGAAGATCAGGCCTCGGAAGAACAGGGTCTGTCCCTGGAAGAGGAAACCTTGAAACAGGAGATCGAAAACCTGCGTAATGAGATCCATGAACAGGAAGAGGGGATCAAAGTCCTGGAAGCCCATCTGGAGGAAGAAAGAGAAGCCTTGAGCCAGGCCAACACCCAGTTGTCGGTTTTGAAAGAAAAGGGTGAGTATATGGGAAGGGAATGGGAACGATTAAAAGAGACCCTGGCCGAGAAACAAGGGAGGCAAAAAAGGCTCATAGACAAAAAGGAAACCGGAACCCGGACCCAGGAAGGCTTATTGGAAAAAATTGCATCCGGTGAAAAAACCGTTAAGGATTTCCTCGACGAGGTTACCGGGTTGAACGACCAGATCCAGGCTACCAATGAAACCTGGGAAAAAATGGTTAAACAAAAGGAAGAGCTGGAAGGGGTTTTTAAGGAAAAGAGAAATCAGATGTCTGAGGTTGAACATAAGGAAAATGCCCTTCGTATGGATCTGGCCCAAGTCGTTATGAAGATGGATCACTTGAGAGAGCAAACCCTCGAACATTCCGGCCAGCCGCTGGAAGAAATGGTGAAAACCTATCTGAAAGGGGATGAAGACCTGGAAGGCCTTCGGGAGAAACGCAGAGAATTTAAGGAAAAGCTGGAACAAATCGGAGAGGTCAATCTGACGGCCCTGGAAGAATACAATGCCTTTAAAGAGCGGTATGATTTTTATCAAACCCAGGAAGATGATCTGCGTAAATCCATGGATTCCCTCAGACGGGTCATCCAGAAAATTAATTCCACCTCCCGGGAACTCTTTTTAACCACCTTTAAAACCATTCAGGAGAAAATGAACGAGGTTTTCCCGATCCTGTTCGAAGGCGGTTCCGCCAAACTGTCCCTGACCGATGACGATGACCCCCTGGAAGCCGGTGTGGAAATCATGGTCCATCCTCCTGGAAAACGGGTAACCAGCATGACCCTCCTTTCCGGGGGGGAAAAAGCCATGACGGCCCTGGCCTTATTGTTTGCGACCTATATGGTTAAACCCAGTCCCTTTTGTTTGTTAGACGAGATTGATGCCTTTCTGGATGAAGCCAATGTGGAACGTTTCAAGGGCCTGGTTCAAAATATCGTTCGAGACTCTCAAATTATTCTCATTACCCATAACCGGCGCATCATGGAAATGGCCGATACCCTTTATGGGGTAACCATGGAACAGCCGGGGGTCTCCAAACTGGTCTCGGTCCGCCTGGATACCATTCAATAAGTCCTTTTACTGTGTACTCATCCAGACTCACAGGATACCCTCGTGGCGAGGAGCCCTCTTCATCGTGGGAAGGAATTACTTTTTTCTTCTTCCCAGGGATGGAATCCATTATAATCCCAGGCTGTTGATCCAAAGGAATGTGAAAGGAATAAAAAGATGTTGAAATGGTTTCGTAAGAAAGATGATGAAAATCAACCGGACACCCCTGGTCCTGCCGGAGAGGAAAATATAATATCCGCCCCGGAGGAACAGGAGCCGGAGGAAAATAAAAAAGGATTTTTCGGCCGCCTCAAAGATCGATTGACCAAGACCCGGGAGACCCTGATCAGCCGGGTGGACCATCTGGTTCTGGGAAAAAAGGAGATCGACGAAGATTTGTTGGATGAGCTGGAGGAAATACTCATTACCTCCGACCTGGGGGTTATGACCACCCGGGCCCTGATCGAATCGGTGCAGCAAAAGGTTAAGAGGAAAGAATTGGATAACCCGGAACGGCTCAAGGAAACCCTTCAACAGGAGATCCTCCGTTTTCTGGAAGTGCCCGGTAAAATCCCGGACTATTCTCAGAAACCTTTTATCATCCTGGTCATCGGGGTCAATGGGGTAGGAAAAACCACCACCATCGGGAAACTGGCCCAAAAGTTCAAGAGTCAGGGGAAGAAGGTCTTGCTGGTGGCTGGAGACACCTTCCGGGCCGCGGCCGGGGAACAATTAGAGATCTGGGCCGGTCGCTCCGGGGCCGAGATCATCCGACAGAAGGAAGGTTCCGATCCATCGGCCGTGGTCTATGACGGCGTCAAGGCGGCCCGTTCCCGGGGCATGGACGTGGTCCTGATCGATACGGCCGGAAGACTCCATACCCGGGTGAACCTGATGGAAGAGCTGAAAAAGATCCGACGGGTCATCCAAAAGGAGGTCCCGGAAGGTCCCCATCAGACCTGGTTGATCCTCGATGCCACCATGGGCCAGAATGCCATTTCCCAGGCCCGCATCTTTAACGAAGCCCTGGAGATCAGCGGGATTATCCTCACCAAACTGGACGGGACGGCCAAAGGGGGAATCATCGTCGGCATCTGCAATGAACTGAAAATCCCCATCGAATATATCGGTATCGGCGAAAAGGCGGATGACTTGCAGCCCTTTAATCCGGAGGAATTTGTTCGGGCCTTGTTTTGACAAAATCTTTAATGGACTTCTCATGGCATTTTATTCGTTATAATAAGGTCCGGGCTTAAAAATAAAGCCGTCGTGTTCCGCCCAGAGTTTAAGACACCACTCGATCAACATCTTGAGTTCTTGCAATTCTTCCGCCGGCGGCAAGACTTTGGGCAAATCTTTTGTTTCCGTCCTTTGAAATTCCGGGAGTTTCCTTTTAAGATCCTGATTCAGTTCTTTTACCAGGGACCAAACCTCTTCTCTTAACTTAGGCGCCGGCCGTTTCTTTTTAGTCGTCATTGATCTTCTTTCTTGTTGTCTAAAATGAGCGCTATTTTCCACCAAGACACAGTTGGATGCGGTCCATCTGACCGTTTTTAACCCAGCCGTATTTTTCCAGGAAAAGCCGGTCAAAGGCATTCAGCCTTCCTTCCCGTTGACGCTTCAAAAACCGCTCAAACTGGTTCGGTCCCCCGTTATACATGGCATAGACGGCCCCGCCGAGTATATCAAGAGGAAGGGATCGGTCTGGCCCCAGACGGTTCAGTGCCCATCGGCGGAAATAAAGCTCTAAAATCTCGGTGCCGGCCAGAACATTATAATGAATATTCCAGCGGAGGCTTTTGGGCTGATAGAGGCCTCTCCAGACCCGGAGGTTGATCTGCATCAGCCCAACGGAAGAGCCGTTATAAGAACAAAGATAGCGGACTTTGCCGTTGGAGGCGGTCAGTTGCCGCCAGCAGCTTTCCTGCCAGGCCGTGGCGGAGACCAGAAGCCTGAACAGGTCATGATATTTTTCTTCCAGATTTTTTTTAGACAGGACCTGTTCGGTCGCCCCTTGCAGGACCTCTTCAACCCTTTTAAGATAATCGTCTAAGTTTTTTCCGTCCGGCAGCCACTTCATTAATTCACCGGAAGCCTTGAGGATCTTTTCGCCTTCCGGGGGGGAAGTCGATACCAACCGGATGGGCCGGCGGGACTTCCTCCTGAAAAAAAGGTTTTCCGTAGTAGCCTCGGGCAGCTCAAGTTCATCTTCTTCATATCCGGGACCGGTTTCTTGGATGGGGGCCCCAAGGCCCAAGATCTGGCGCAATTCTGGATTAACCTCCCAGGAATACCCGGGGCTCCATGGTCTTTCCCCCCGAGACAGCAAACGGGCCAGCCGAGTCAGACCGTTTTGGCTGATTTCCAGCCCAAAGGAACCCCCCAGATGGTCCAGAATTTTCAGGGAATCCATGGCGGTAAAATAAGCCATATATCCAAAAAGGGAAGGCGCGTCTTCCTGGATAAGGGTTTTTCTCAAGATCGGACTCAGTTCGTTCCAGCTTTTTATGAACTGTTCCCGAACCAGATCGCCCTCCGGTCTCCTGTGGTCCAAGGCCGCCACAAAGCCATAGCGCATTTCCAGGAGTGTCTTCAAGAGGGCCCCTTTTTCCTCTTCGGACAAGGGCCGTCCGATTAAAGAAAGTAACTCATGGACTAAAAAAGAGTCCCATATTTCCCAGGTCTTGATAAACCGGACCTTTTCCTCTTCGGTCAGAGGCTCGGGAGTCTTGCCGGGTTCAACGGTCTCGGGGAC
>CAZVHO010000001.1:43671-52222 GCA_964627515.1 uncultured Thermodesulfobacteriota bacterium
TTTCCTCTTCGGTCAGAGGCTCGGGAGTCTTGCCGGGTTCAACGGTCTCGGGGACCTCCAAATCGAACAGGATTTCAGCCACCACGGCATTAGGACCGACCCGGACCGGACCCGTTCTGAGAGACTTTAATCCCATTTTTAATTTTTCCTGTTGTTCCTGTTTAACAAAAAAGGGGAGTAACTGGGTAACCTCATTGATCGGAGGGCCAAGATCGATCGCCACCCGATCCAAAGGAGGATGAACATATTTTTTAATCATTTTCCAGATGACTTCAGCTACTGTCATCTTTTCAAGCTGTTGATTGTAGAATTTCGAATCCCGGGCCTTAAATCGCAAGGACCGGGTCTTCTGATCCAGATAAGGCTGTAACCGGACTTCCACATAGCCTTCCCAAACCAGCGGCTGGAGGCAGCGATTGCCCAGCTCAAGCCCGGCCTGGAGCTTGATTTTATTTAACAGGTAAATCAACGAGCCTTTTGCATTGACCCTGGGGTCGGATAGTTCGATGCGAACACAGCGGTTGCTCTGATCCAGCAGAACGGCTTTCCGGTCCGGCTGGGTATAAACCTGACTCACCAGGAAGGAACGAATCAAAGGGTAGTCGAGGGTAACCGGCAGGGCGATGGTTTTGGGTACGGCCCAGGCGCTAAAGCCTGATCCGATAGTAAACAAATTCAGAACAAATATCAGGAGCAGACGTTTCCTATTCATCTTTAACATCCTTTATGAGACTATTTTTAGAGGCTGGCCAAGAATGAGAAGTATAGGATAAGCCCGAAGCGTGATCAAGGAGAAAAATAAAGATCGGGTGATTCAAAGTCCGAAAAAAAAGTCTTTGACACTGATTTTCTAATTTTCTATAGTTATTGAAGAAATAAGCAAAAATTCAATGAACCCATTATACACCATCGGTCACTCCAATCACCCGGTTGACCATTTTCTCCATCTGCTCTCCCTGCACCAGGTCTCCGCAGTAGCCGACGTGCGCTCCATGCCGTTCAGCCGGTATACTCCGCAATTCAATCAGGGGCCTTTGCAGAAGGTCCTCCGGGGAGCCGGGAGGGAATATGTCTTTCTGGGCAAAGAACTCGGGGCCCGCAGCGAAGACCCGGCCTGCTATAAAGACGGGAAATTGCAGTTTGGCCTCGTGGCGCAAACCGGGCTTTTTCAAAACGGGCTGGCCCGCATCCTCAAGGGGATGGAAACCTATCGGATTGCCCTGCTTTGTGCTGAAAAAGATCCCATCACCTGCCACCGGATGATCCTGGTCTGCCGCAACCTGCGATTGCACATTCCGGTGATCAGGCATATCCTCGAAGATGGACGGGCGGAGGAAAACCCGCAGGCCGAGCGCCGGCTCAGGCAGTCTCTCGGCATTCAGGAGAACCATCTCTTTGCTACCCTGGAGGAATTGACCGAGGAGGCCTATGATATCCAGGGGATGCGCATCGCCCACGAAGAGAAACCCCATGATGAGGAGCCCCAGGAGGAGAAAAAGGATGAGTGATATCCGGCTTTATACCATCGGCTTTACCAAGAAGAAGGCCGAAGAGTTTTTTACCATCCTTAAAACCGCCGGAATCAGGCGGCTCTTGGACATCCGGCTCAACAATGTCTCCCAGTTGGCCGGTTTTGCCAAGAGGGATGATCTGGCCTATTTCCTGAAAGCCATCTGCGGTATCGACTACCTGGCCCGTCCCGATTGGGCGCCCACCCAGGACCTGCTGGAACGGTTCCGGAAGAAATCCATCCGGTGGGACGGCTACGAACGCGAATTCGGGGAAATCATCCGCGAACGCAGGATCGAAGGAACCATCGACCCGGCCATGCTCGACCAGTCCTGCCTGCTCTGCTCCGAGCCCACGCCCGAGCAGTGCCATCGCCGGTTAGTGGCCGAATATTTGCGGGACCGGCTGGGGAACGTCGTCCTATGCCACCTTTAACCCGGATTATCTGTTTAGCCAATTCCCGGAAGCATGGCGCTTACTGCCTGGCGGGTGTCAGGGCCGATACCGGGGAATGGATACGACCCGTCTCTGACCTGGAGGACGGCCGTCTGGAGCGGTCCATGTTCATGCTGGGCGGGCAAATTCCGAAACTGGGCGAGGTGATCGCGATTCCCCTGGACTCCGGGGGGCCTGATTTCGGATTTGAGAAGGAGAACTTGTCTATCCTTCCCGGCCCATGGCGTCTTGAAGCATCGGTTTCGCCCGCGGACCTTCTTCCCTTTTGTTCCCGTGAACGATTCATCCTGCATAACAGTGAAATCTACGTGACGGTGGAGGTTCTCCAAGCGCTTCCCGCTAAAGAACGCCGCACCCTTCAATTAGTGGAAGCCTTCGAATTCCAGATCTTCGATACGGGTCCGAGCGATCAAGGGGGCCGGAAGTGGGACGGCTCCTTTGTCTCCCGCTCCGGGGAGAGATTGCGAACACGCCTTACCGATCCTGTCCTGGCGGAGAAGCTGGAAACAGGGTATCAACCGGGACCGCACTGTCTGGTAACGGTAAGCCTCAGCATGCCCTATCGCCCAAAGGCCTGGCTGGGAGAGGGGATCCCCTGCTGGAAGCTCATCGCCGGCGTCATCGAATTTCAGCCCGGCAAATGGGCGAAAAAAGAAGTGCCCTTTCCTTCTGCACCGGGACCGCTAACCGACCCGGGCAAAAATAGAGGTGCAGCCATTGACGATGGTCAGGTGAAGGCGGCCCTCAAGAAGGTTTTCGGCTTTGATGCTTTCAGACCGCTTCAGCAGGAAGTGGTTCGGGCCATTCTCCATAGGCGGGATTGCTTCGTGGTCATGCCCACCGGCGGCGGCAAATCACTCTGCTTCCAACTGCCGGCCCATCTGCTGACCGGGACCTGCCTGGTCATCAGTCCCCTGATCTCCCTGATGAAGGATCAGGTAGACGCCGCCCAAGGGAACGGACTCCGGGCCGCTTTTGTCAACAGCTCCCAAACCGATCAGGAGCGGATAACGGTTTTAGGAGAGCTGCAGGCGGGCCGACTGGACCTGCTCTATGCATCGCCGGAGCGATTGGCCATGGAGACCTTCCTTAACCATCTGAAGCGGGCCCCCCTGTGCCTGGTGGCTATTGATGAGGCCCATTGCATCTCCGAATGGGGCCATGATTTTCGGCCCGACTATCTTTTCCTTTCCGAGATGGTCACCCATTTTCCCGGGCTCCCGGTGGCCGCCTTTACCGCCACCGCCACCAGACGGGTCCAGCAGGATATCGTCGACCGGCTCGGGTTGCGGAATCCCCACCTGGTCCGGGCCTCTTTCGACCGCCCGAACCTTTTCTATGAAGTTTCTCCCAAAACCGACGTGGAAACTCAGATCCTGGACACCGTCAAAAACCGCCCGGGAGAATCCGGCATTGTCTACCGGACGACCCGGGAAAGCGTGGATGAGACGGCCCTTCTTCTTGCAAGCCAGGGTATCCGGGCCTTACCCTACCATGCCGGGTTGGATGACGAGACGCGGCGGAAAAATCAGGAGGCCTTCAACCGCGACAAGATCGAGGTGATCGTGGCCACCATAGCCTTCGGCATGGGTATCGATAAATCTAATGTCCGCTTTGTTCTTCATGGCGATCTTCCCAAGAGCCTGGAGGCCTATTATCAGGAGACCGGACGGGCCGGACGGGACGGCGAACCGGCTCATTGCCTTCTCCTTTTCGGCCGCGGGGACATACCGAAGCAGCGTTATTTCATCGATCAGATTTCCGATGAAAGCGAATGGGGACGGTCCCTGGCGGCCTTGAACGAAATGGTCAACTATGCCTCTGACAACCAGACCTGCCGGCGGCGCCGGATCCTGGCCTATTTCGGCGAGGTCTACGGCCAGGAAAATTGCGGGGCTTGCGACGTCTGCTGCGGGGAACGGGAGGCCGTTGACCTCACCGAAGAGGCCAGGATAATCCTTGCTGCTATTAATCAAACCGGCCAGCGTTTCGGCGCCGGTCAGATCATCGACATGGTCAAAGGGGCAAACACCCAGAAGATCCGCCTGTATAAGCACAACCGGCTTTCGACCTACGGCCTTGGAAAGTCAAAGGATAAGCGTTATTGGAGGAGGGTCATCGACGATCTTCTCGCCCTGAATATTCTTGTTCAGGCTGAAGGAGAGTATCCGATCCTCCAGCTTACCCCGGAAGGGGAGGCCGTGCTGGAGGACCGCCGAACCGTCACGGTAATGAGAGAACGAAAAGCGCCTGAACGGAAGGCCCCGGCCGTCGAAGCCGTGGAAACCAGGCAGGGGGTTTTCGAACGGTTGCGGGCCCTCCGGCTCCTTCTGGCAACGGAGAGAAAAGTTCCCCCTTATGTGATCTTCTCCGATCGCTCGCTCAGGGAGATGGCCGATCTTCTGCCCGGCACGAAGGTTAGTTTTTTGCAGATCCACGGCGTGGGGGAGACCAAATGGACGCAATACGGCCAAGCCTTTATCGACGAGATCAAGGCGTGCCAGGCTGAGCAGACCGACCCTGACGATAGCCCTCCCTTGGAGGTTGAACCAAGGTCTTTTTAAAGTTGTTCAAGTTATAGGATATTGCATAGAGCATAAAAAATGCCGACTGTGATAAAACCCGTCTTGAAGGGCAAGGTAGATGAATCCTTTCTCCTGAAGGTTCAAAAATGGACCAAAGAGGTGATAGGGAAAACCGCGCCCGGGACGGCCCCGGACCGTATTTCCCTTTACCTCTGGGAGAAAGAAAAAGAGTTTCAGAAATTCGACGCCCGCGAAAAAGCCGAGTTGGGGGTAGTTACCAGCGGCGAATCCGAATTTCTGGCCACCCACGAGGCCTGGAGAGGTTACCCCAGGATTCATATATCCCTTGAAAAAATCCGGGGAATTCCGGAAGGAGTCGTCCGGGGCGTAGTTCAACATGAGATCGGCCATGCCCTGCTTCACGGCAAGCCGGAATTTTATCGATTTCTTTTTTCCGAAGCACTTCAGGAAACCGCCCGGTCAGCCGGACTCGATCTACCCCAACTCCAACAGTTGGTCTATCTGCTTTCAGTGGCCCTTAAAGACGAAGAAGTGGTTCGGTTGTTGGGTAAAAGGGGCTTAGGCGTTTACCAAAATCGGTTACTGGAATATTTGATGGAAGATACCGGGGAGGAACAGCAGACCTGGGAACTGATCAACGATTTTCCGGCCCTGAGAAAAATAGCCTGGGCCGTTTTCTTAAAAACCCTAATGTCGATTGAAACTTTAGCCCTACTTGGCGATCCGGAAGCCGGCCCCCTCATAGACCAATGGGAGAAGGCCTATTCATGGCTCACCAACCGGGAAAAAACCGAACTGAAGGCCTATGCCCGTTCGGTCATCGTACGGCCCTTTAAAAATTTTCAGGATCGATTGGAAAAAACCGTCCTGGGGCTGATCAGGAATACCTCGTTATGATGTGCTAATACTTTCGCCGAGGTGACGGTGTGGGGCTGAAAATCCGGCCAGGAAAATGAAAAGTCCCGCCGGCTATTATCAAAATACAGTCTTTTTGATAATAAACTACCTGCTTTATCTTATTTACTTTTTAATCATCCCTGAATGATACTATTAATCACTCATTTCTTGGAAAAGAGGAGCGGATAATGGCCGGACCGCCCAGTAACAAACCTAAAGCCGATTCTTGTTTGAATCATTTCAAATGAAGCTTTATTTAGGGAGGAAGAACCAAGCATGGACATTCATATCGAAGGTCAAAACCTGGAAATTCAACCGGAATGGCGTGAAAAAATTGAAGAAGAATTGGCCCGTCTGGAAGAACATTTTATGGGTCCTGTTTTACATGCCCGGGTGGAAATCATCGGGACCCGTCATCACCACCTGGGTGCCTTTGAAGTTCATCTGATCGTAACCGTGAGCGGGGAAACTATTACCATTACCCGCCAGGGGGAATTTGTTCCGCCCTTACTGGTGGAGGCCTTTGATGCCTTGGACCGTCGTCTTTTGGATCACTCCCGTATCCGGCAACAGGAAGTTAAGGCCCATGAAGAGTATGCCCGGCGGGGTAAAGTGGCCCGTCTAATCCCGAATGGGGACTATGGTTTTATAGAAGCCCCGGACGGTCTGGAGATTTATTTTCACGCCAACGCCTTAAAAAATGGGAAATTTAATAAATTAGCGCCGGGCACTGAGGTAAAATTCGCCCAGGAAGACGGCGAGAAAGGACCTCAAGCCATCTGGGTCCAGCCTTTGGGTTGAGTGCGGTTTATAACCCGGCATAGGCCTGTGAAGGGAGGGTTTTTTTACAGCTTTCCGGATCGAAGGATGGAGATCATGAGCCAAAGACCCAAAATCGTGGCAATGATATAACCGAGGAGACCGAAGAGGGCGGTTACGGAAATGGTTTTCAATCCGAATAGATTCAGAGTCACCTCGAAAATCTTCTGATCGGAATTGAGGATCAAGGCGGCGGCGATAAGGGAGGCGGAAATAATAAAGCCGACGGTCAGCCGGTTGAGGCCCTTGGCAAACTGGCCGGTCAGACTTTCCAGGCCTCCGTGCCAAAGTTCCCAGCGTTGTTTCCCCTGGGCCGTTTGTCGGAGGATGTCATGAAAAAACTTGGGCATGGACTTCAGATACCCGCCGGTGATACGGACCTCCCTCTCCAGATCTCGAAAAAAACGTTTGACATTATAGTTGCGCGCGAGAAATTTTCTGGCATAGGGTCGGGCCGCTTCCAGAAGACTGGCCTCACTGCCCAGGATCTTGCCCAAGGCTTCGGTCTGGATAAAGGTTTTCAAAAGGAGGAGGATATTCCTGGGAAGCCTGATATGATACTTATAGATCAATTGCATGATTTGATCATAGACGTCTCTGACCGAAATGGTCTGAAGAGAACGGCCGTAGAAGGGTTCGCTCATGTCCTTGAGGTCGATCAAAAAACTCTTCAGGTCCATGGTCTCCTCATCGAGGATTCCCGCATCCCACAAGGCCTCCAGGACCCGATCATAATCATGGTCGGCAAAACCGAGGAAGATATTGGCGATTTGGTGCATCATCTGTTCATCCAGATATCCGGTAATGCCGAAATCCACCAGGGCCACCCGGCCGTCGTCCATGACCAGGGTATTACCCGGGTGCGGATCGGCGTGAAAGAACCCGAACTCCATTAACTGCCGGGAAAAGGACCGTAATCCGATGTTGGCTATTTCCTTGGGGTCAAGGCCACGGGCCTTTATGGCCTCTACCTGATCCATTTTGATGCCGTCGATATATTCCATGACAGCACGGATCGGGAGGTGTATTCCCAGTATACCCGGTGGATGTAGATTTCATCACCGTCTTTGAAATTGTCGGCAAACTTTTCAATGCTGCCTGCCTCGATAAACATGTCGAGCTCCTTAAAAATGGTGCGCTCGAACTCTTTGACTAAGTTGGTTCCACCCAGGATCTGCCCTATCTCGAAATTTTTTTCTATCTTGTCGGCTAAATAATACATCAACCGGATATCCTGGCTGATCTTCCTGCCGATTCCCGGCCGGATGACTTTGACGGCCAGTTTTTCCCCGGTGGGGAGTTCCGCCCGATGGACCTGAGCTACCGAGGCGGCGGCAATCGGGGTCGGATCGAATTTCTCGAAAATTTTTAAGAGAGGGCGCTTCAATTCCTCTTCAATGACCTGTTTGATCTCCGGGAAGGGGACCGGAGGCACACGGTCCTGAAGTTTTTTAAATTCCTCGATGTAGTCCGGAGGAAACAGGTCGGCCCGGGTGCTCATCAACTGTCCCAATTTGATAAAACTGGGACCAAGTTCCTCCAGGGCCAGGCGGATTCGCTTCGGCGATGGGAATCCGGATTTGAAAAACAGGTCTTTTGTGGTGGAACTTTTTCCTTTTTTTTCTCCCCGGCCCAGAAGACGTTCAACCAGGTCGCCCATCCCATGTTTGAGCATCACCCGGGTTATGACCGAAAATCTTTTGAATCCCTTCAAATCAGCAGCCCCTTTCGACTTAATTTCATTCCTTTACCCTCGGCCATTTGGTCGAGATCTCTTTTAACTTGGCGGTCTCGGCCACATACCGTTCCAGGTAACCACAATCTGTGCAAACATAGTTGTCCAGGGCAGCAATGGAAAGCAAGGTTATGGGGATACTATTGCTTCCGAAAGGGCCGCTTTTTGCCGGGATGTTCTTCCCATGAAATACCTGCTCCGAGCCGCATTTGGGGCACTTTCCAGTTTTCACCTGAACACCTCCTCTGAATATGGGTCAGTAAAATCTATGGACGGGTAGATAACTTGGATCTGTGATGAAATGAGTATAAAGGAGTAGAGGAAATCGAGTCAAGGATAAACCTCAACCCAAGATCGTTGAAAGCAATTCTTGAATGCGATCCACTAAAGATCTGAGGCGGCCTTTTTTAAAAGAGGGCGGATTCCTGGTACTTGAGGCTGGATGATTGGTTATTTTTCAGGGGGTTCCGGCCCCTTGGTTTGATGGACGCAATCGAAGATCCGTTCCAGTCGGGTTTTTGGGAGACCTCCCAGAGCCGATTCCAATTCCTCCTGGGAAAAGTTTTCGGCCAAGAAGGTTGCTACCGGC
>CAZVHO010000001.1:52322-59707 GCA_964627515.1 uncultured Thermodesulfobacteriota bacterium
AGCCGATTCCAATTCCTCCTGGGAAAAGTTTTCGGCCAAGAAGGTTGCTACCGGCAACCGCTTATCCCAACAGCCCGACACATTTCGACAGGGCAAAGAGGACTGGGCCCGGCGGCAGTAGTTGAAGGCAATCACCATTCCCAGGTGGGGACAATAAATTTCTAAAGAGTCAAAGGTTTCATTCATGGTGGAGATAAAAGGTCCATGGTCCAAGGTGCAAGGTGCAAGGCCTTTTGAGCCTAATACCTTACACCTTAAACCTTGTACCTGTTTTTAAAGTTTCGGTTTTGGAAAATTTTCAAGGGCCTTCAAGGATTTTTGGATCTCCTCATCGGGGAGTTCATAGTCGGTCAATTTTCCTTCGAAATAGGCGTTATAGGCCATCATGTCCACCAGACCGTGTCCGCTCCAGTTCACCAGAATGGTTTTGGCCCGGCCTTCTTCCTTGCATTTTTTGGCCTCGGTGATAACCGCCGCCAGGGCATGGTTGGTTTCCGGGGCCGGGATAAATCCTTCGGTCCTGGCCCAAGTGATGCCGGCGGCAAAGGTTTCCAACTGGCCCACGGCCCGGGGTTCGATCATTTTGTCCTGGATCAATTGGCTGACGATGGGGGCCATTCCATGATAGCGCAGGCCGCCGGCATGAATAGGGGCCGGGACGAAGGCGTGCCCCAGACTGTGCATGCACAACAATGGGGTCATTTGGACGGTATCCCCGAAATCATAAACAAAGGGGCCCTTGGTCATGGTCGGGCAGGAAGTGGGTTCGACGGCGATCACCTCGATCTTTTTACCGGCGATCTTGTCCCGGATAAAGGGCAGGGCCAATCCTGCAAAATTG
This sequence comes from uncultured Thermodesulfobacteriota bacterium, assembly GCA_964627515.1. Lineage (GTDB taxonomy): Bacteria > Desulfobacterota > RBG-13-43-22 > RBG-13-43-22 > RBG-13-43-22 > RBG-13-43-22. Next base: position 53,164 of record CAZVHO010000001.1, read on the forward strand.
CTGCCGCCGCCGGCACAGCCGATGACGATGTCCGGATAGTCCCCGATTTTTTGCAGTTGTTTTTGGGCTTCCAGGCCGATAATGGTCTGATGGAGCAAGACATGGTTTAAAACGCTGCCCAGGGAATACTTGCTGTTCGGGGTGGTCACGGCATCTTCCACGGCTTCACTGATAGCAATTCCAAGACTTCCAGGGGAATTAGGGTCCTGTCCCAGGATTTTTCTGCCGGCCTGGGTATCCGGGCTGGGACTGGGGACGCAGGTGGCCCCCCAGGTATTCATCATCAGACGGCGGTAAGGCTTCTGATCGTAGCTGATCCGGACCATATAGACCTTTAACTCCAATCCGAAAAGGGAACAGGCGAAACTCAAGGCACTGCCCCATTGGCCGGCCCCGGTTTCGGTGGCTATCCGTTTGGTGCCAAAGACTTTGTTATAATAAGCCTGGGGTATGGCGGTATTGGGTTTGTGGCTGCCGGCCGGGCTGACGCCTTCGTTTTTAAAATAGATTTTGGCCGGAGTTTGTAAAAACCGCTCCAGACCATAGGCCCTGGCCAGGGGTGTGGGACGCCAGATCAAATACTTTTCCAGGACAGGGTCGGGAATATCGATAAAGCGTTGCGGGCTGACTTCCTGTTCGATCAGATTCATGGGAAAAACAGGGGCCAGATCATCGGGACCGACCGGTTGACCGGTGCCGGGATGCAGAGGGGGCTGCATGCCGTTCGGCATATCCGGCAAAATGTTATACCACTGGCGGGGCATTTCATCTTCACTCAGGGTTACTTTTTTTTGCTCCATGATTCCTCCTTTTTCGTTAAGGTTGCCGTTTATTTTATTGCTTTGAATTCCGTTTTCTGTGAGAATAATAACTATCAGGCAAAGGAAATGACCCGCTTAAAACCGGCCTTTCTTACGAAAATAAAGTTCGTCGTTCGGTTTGTCGAAACCCATTTTCATGGTCCTGTCGCGCCTAAGGAACATGAGAGTTTAAGAGGTCTGGTATTTAAAATTTAACTATATACAGGGTCATGAAAAACTGTCAATTAAATTTAAGAGGAAATTTCAGGGGACTATCCTATCTGGGGGTTCTATGAGGGTTTTGTTTTAAAACAAAACCCTCATAGACCGAAATTTCAAATATCTTGGATTAGAAGTGATGAATAAAGAAATCCTGCCTTTTAAAGCCGTTGTTCAAGAGTTGTTAACCGGAAAGGATGCACTGGTGGATCCTCTGATCCCGGCTGTTATCGATGCCTGGATCCAGGCCGTTCCCGAGTCCTTACGATCGGGAATTTATATGGAAGGGATTCGGGAAGGAACACTTTACCTATCGGTTTCCAATCCGGTTGTCGGGCAACAGTTCCAATTTCTGAAAGACTCTATTCGGGGAAAGATAAATGAAACATTGGGAAAGCCGGTGGTCAAAAGAATCCGGTTAAAGCCGGGATCGGCCGAGGTAATGAGCCCCGGCCGAAAAGAATAAACGGAAAAGAGCCGTTGTTTTGAGCCGAACAAGCGCTCCCTGATCCCGTGAAGGTGCCCCCCGGGTCCCGTTTAGCAGGATTAAAGGAAAGTGTTGAAAAATTTACTCCTTTGAACCTGATCGCTATAAACCCCGACTTCCTGGTAAACGATAAGGGGGGGAAGGACCTTAAGCTCCTCACGTCCTTGATAAACAGCCTCCATGAGAACCCATTCGGCCTCTTTGCCTGGAAAGGAATGGACCAATTGGATTGTTTTGGGCTCCAGCCCGTTTTGTCTGGACAATGTCAGAAGGGTCACCAGCCGCCAGGCCGGGTAAATAACATACCATTTCCCTCCTTTTTTTAATCCGTGGGCTACAGCCTGTAAAAGTTCAGATAAGGTAACCCGAATTTCATGGCGGGCCATGGCTTTCTGAGGGTCGGGGTTTATCCGGCCTGTTCGAAGAGGACGAAAGGGGGGGTTGCAAACAACGGCATCAAAGGTCCCCTTTTTAATAAAAAAGGGGATGTTGCAAAGATCTCCATGGATCAGGGAAATGCGTCCTTGAAGTCCGTTCAGGTCCGTATTGCGTCGGGCCAGATCTAAAAAGGCGGGGGACAGTTCCAGGGCCACAATCCGGGAAAGGGGGTAAGCCCTGGCCAGGAGCAGGGCCAGGATCCCACTCCCCGTTCCCAGATCCAGGACCCGATGGCGTTCCTTTATCCGGACAAATTCAAACAGAAGTAAAGAGTCTATGGAAAAACGATAACCGGTTTTTTTTTGAATGACCCGAACAGTCCCTTTTCCCCAGGAATCGAGTGTTTCATCGCTGTTTATCTTTACCCGCTTCTCAAATAAGGATGAATTCATTCAAATTCAGGGGGTTCATTACCAGGCCGGTCAGGGTTTTAGGGTAAAAATAGGTTGACTTCCTGGGCATAACCAGGGAGGCTTCGGCAATCTGCCTGACCTGATCGATAGGGGTTGGGTTTAAGATGAAACTCATCTGACTTTGTCCCTTTTCCACCAGCTTGAGGACCTCGAAAGCATCATGACGATACTCGATGATGTTTTCCTGATCCAATTCTTCCCGGCGAACGCCTAAGGCTTTTTGAAAGATCAGGCGGCTTAAAATCATGACATCCAATCTTCGTAATAAGGGATGCAGATCTTCTCCCCAGGCACCGTCCAGACTTTCTTGCTTCAGAGTCAGGAGGTAAAACCAGGAGGTTTGGGCCATAAAAAGACCAAATGACTGAGCCACTCTTCCTTTTGCCCCAAGTCTGGACAAAAAATCCCGTGTGACTTGCTTTTTGTTTTCGCCGTTAAAAGGGATTTTTTCTATAAAAAAATCCTGATCCAATTTTTTTTCCAGCAACGAGGGCTCAAGATCCAAAAGACGGTTCAATGCCCGATGAACCGGGAAGATGGTCAACCCCGGATCTTCCATCGGACAGAGAAACATCAGGGTAAAATTAAAGGCTGCGTTTTTTCCCGACTCGGGATGCCTTTTAAACATATCCGCTTGATAGGCCAGACTGGTCTCGTAACGATGATGGCCATCGGCGATATAAACGGTCTTATCGGAAAAGGTCTTTTGAATGGTAGTTAAGGTCGACGGGTCGGTAATTCTCCAAAGCTGATGGCGGATAGAATCCTGATCGACAAAATCAAGAAAGGGTTCTGCCGGGGCCTGGCCGGAAAGAAGAGAAATGACCCTGTTTTCAGGATCAAGATAAAAAGAAAAGATAGGACAAAACTGCATTTGACAATGCTGGAAGAGCTGATAGCGATCCTGCTTGAAAGCCGAGAAGGTCTTTTCGTGGGGCCGGACCTTCCCTGAATCAAAAGGCTCCAGGCCCAGCAGGGAAATAAACCCGGTTCGAATCCGTAAATTTTCTCCTGGAAGCTGATATTGAATTTTATAAAGATAAATGGCCGGTTCAGGGTCCTGAACCAGGATCTGTTCCTTTTCCCAGATCCGTAATATCCGGGCCGCCCGGGTGTACCGATTGTCTTCTGGTGTATCACTGGGGAAATTTTTGCCAAAATCCAGACGAACAATATTATAGGGATGCTGTTGATAAAATCGTTCCTGTTCCTGGGGTTTGATCACATCATAGGGCGGAGCGACGACCTGGGAATAATCCTTAATGGTCTGAGAATTATAAATAACCCCCCGAAAGGGGGCGATATGTGCCATGGGACTTAATACTCCTCTCTACTCATAAAAATAACTTTTTTGTATAACATTTTCTTGTTAGTTGGTAAAGGAAAATTATAGGAAATGTTGTCTCGAAGGGGTGCGAGGGGAAAACGGTATTTATGGGGTCAATAAGTTGATCCGTGAGATATAAAATGGACCTCTGTCCAAAGATATCTTTTCCTCGGAAAAGGTATCTTTGGACAGAGCGTAACTTAAAGGCTTCTTCAACACAATTTTGATGACCGGTGTCGGCTCAGATGGAGCACCTTATTTCTTTTTGGGAAGAGGTTTTACTTTCCTTCCTTTCAGGTATAATTTTAAAGCCTCGTCGACCACCTCTTTAATTCCTGTTTTTTCCCAGTAGGTAATGGCTTTAATCTTTCCATGATTAGTTTCCCGAATCATGACCGTAGTCCGGATCCACTTTTCCGGAGTTTTCTGGGGTCCTTTGTCTTTTTTCACAACAGCAGCACTTGTCTTTTTTATTACCGGTTTCTTTTGGATGACCATAGTCCTTGCTCCCTTTTAATAAGGATTGGATCGATTAATGGTGTTCTTCCTTGCTTCCCCCTCTTGGTGGTTCCGTGTACTGGGGAAAAGTTATTTTTTCGGAGGAACAACGGCGTCTTTAAAGGCTTTGGCTATCCTCATCTTAGTCACGGTCTTGGCGGGGATCTTAATGGGGTCACCGGTTTGAGGGTTTCTGCCTACCCGCGCCTTTCGTTTGGAAAGAACGATCTTGCCGACACCCGGTATGGTAAACGATCCGGTTTTCTTGGTCTCAGCAACCGCCAATCGGGCCAATTCATCCAGGATTTCCTTTGATGCATTTTTCGTCATCGAAAATTTTTCCGCCAGGTAAGCAACGAGCTGGGTTTTAGTCAAGGGTTTTTTTGTAGCCATAACCAATCCTCCTTTTTACTATAAATTTTTTTAATTTACGCTTCTATATAGAGGAAAAAAAGGAAAGGGTCAAGCGAAAAACACACCAATCATCAAAAAAACCGCTTTTTTTCTAAGGTAATTTGACCAGAGGCTCATGGAAACCCGGATTGGAGCGGGGTTGCCGCTTCTTTGGTCCTCCGGATCAGAGCTTTTGACAGGAAGCACAAAAATGGGTGCCGCGACTGCACACCCGTATTTTTTGAATCGGGGAAAGACAGAAAGGGCAGGCCAGGCCGGTCCGTCCATAGACCTGATGATAGTTTTGAAATCCACCGGGGGTTCCATCCGGCCTTCGGTAATCTCTCAGGGTGGAGCCTTGTTTTAAAATCGCCTGCCTCAGAATACGCCGGATAATCCGATGGAGGTTTTTAATCCGGTCTGAAGATAGATCCGAAGCCGAGGTCAGAGGGTGGATTTTGGCTTGAAATAAGGACTCATCCACATAAATATTACCTAATCCGCTGATCAGGGATTGATCCAGAAGAAGGGTTTTAATGGCCTTCTTTTTAGATTGAATGATCCGGGCGAATTGACCGGCGTTGATTTCAAAAGGGTCGGGGCCCACCTTGCCGTCAAAGGGGTTTGAACCGGAGGGCGCGGCCGGGATCATATCAAAGAAGCCGAATTTCCTGACATCCCGGTATCGGAGCTGAAAATCCGGAGGGAAAAAATCAAAAATGACATGGGTGTGGCGGTCGACAGGGGTTGACGCGGGTTCCAGTAAAACCTGGCCGGTCATTTTCAAATGGAGGATCAGGGTCCAATCGAGACCAAGATCGAAAAGGATCAGCTTGCCTTTACGTCTTATTTCCCGTATGATTCTCCCGGTCAGGGTTTGGATGAAAAGCTTTTCGGGCGATCGAAGGATTTTAGGGGTGAATACTTGAACCTTTTGAATCTTAAGGCCGGTCAGATCCGAGCGAAGACGGCGAATAATGGTTTCAACTTCGGGTAGTTCGGGCATGGTTCACCTTTCAATCCTTGTGTTCGATTTTAGATGGCTGGTGACCAGCCATTTGATCTGGCGGCAGATACCGCGGATCATGCGCACCTCTTGAGGATAGAGCCCTATGCGGGAAAAGAACCGCCTGAGGCTCATCATCCAGAGTTCGGGGTTCTGTTCGTCTAAAAAATCCATCAACTGCAGGACTTCCGACAGGTGCTGATACATGCCCTCCAGTTCGAAGGACGTAGCCAGGGGAGTGGGGATTTCGGAATGCGGATTGCGGAGTGGAGGACCGTCGTTTTCGGGTGACGGGTGGCGGGTGACGAGTGGCGAGATTTCCGGGCTGGGGGTTTGATCGCTCCGAACTCCGAACTCATCACTCCGAACTGGATCACTTTTCTGGGCCAAAAATATTTCATAACAAAGGATTAAAACGCCCTGTGCCAGATTGAGAGAGCTGGCCGAAGCCGTAGGGATATTGACCGTGCAATGGCAAAAGCGGAGTTCTTCGTTGGTGAGTCCACGGTTTTCAGGGCCGAATAAGAGGGCTATACGGTTCTGACGGCCAAGGGATTGAATTTTACGGGCTGCCTGGGCAGGGTTTATAATTTCTTTCCGCTGCCCCCCTAAACGGGCCGTTGTTCCAACAATATAGTGGAAAGGGGCCAGGGCCTCGGCCAGAGAGGAATAGCTTTGCATTTGTTCCAGAAGCCCCCGGGCCACATGTGTTGAAAGCTTGGTCATCCGTTCCCAGTCCGTATCTTCCGGATTGACTAAGATGATATGCGGGAAGCCCATATTCCAGGCAGCCCGGGCCGAGGCCCCGATGTTTTCCGCAAAACGGGGTTGGTGCAGGACGATAGTGATATGGTCGAAGTTGATGTCAGGAAACATTTTTGATAACCCTGATTATTAGTAGCTCAAAGCTTGAACCTTGAACCTTGAACCTTGAACCTTGAACCTTTTTCCAATATCACAGAA
>CAZVHO010000001.1:59807-91538 GCA_964627515.1 uncultured Thermodesulfobacteriota bacterium
CTTGAACCTTGAACCTTGAACCTTGAACCTTGAACCTTTTTCCAATATCACAGAATCCGAAGGAAAACAATAAACCATTATGTGCTTAGGCCCAGGGAAAAATGGATTCTTACGAGGCATGACCCTTTTTTGGGCTGCCGTGCTGCTTGGCGGCTGCGGTGTCTGGAACAACCCCTATCCGGCCCAGGATCGGGGAGGCAATATCCTCTATTCGGCCTTTTCCGAGCGCCCCAAGCATCTTGACCCGGTTCAGTCCTACAGCGAAAATGAATCCACTTTTACCGCCCAGATCTACGAACCTCCCCTGCAATACCATTATTTTAAACGGCCTTATACCCTCATACCGGCCACGGCCCGTGAAGTCCCCCGGCCTCAATTTTTTGATGCCGCGGGTCGCCCTCTGCCTGATGATGCCGATGTCGGCGTGGTGGCTTACAGCCTGTATAAGATCAGTATCCGCCCGGGTATTCATTATCAACCTCATCCCGCCTTCGCCAGAGACCGCCTGGGCCGTCTGCTCTTTCATAACCTCGATCCTGATTTTATGGCCTCCATCCGCCGCCTTTCGGATTTTAAACAGCAGGGAACCCGCGAGCTGATCGCCGCGGATTATGTTTACCAGATCAAGCGCCTCGCTCACCCGAGACTTCATTCCCCGATCTTCGGTCTGATGATGGATTACATCGTCGGGCTCAAAGAATTCGCGGCGGTTCTGAGGAAAGCCGACCAGGAACTGATCCATAACGGTCGCGGTGATGTCTATTTGGACCTTAATCGGTTTCCCCTGGCCGGGGTCCAGGTCCTGGACCGGTATACTTACCAGGTGAAACTCAAAGGGAAGTACCCGCAGTTTATTTACTGGCTGGCCATGTCTTTTTTTGCACCGATACCGGAAGAAGTGGCCCGTTTCTATTCCCAACCCGGGATGGCGGAGAAAAATTTTTCTTTGGACTGGTACCCGGTAGGCACCGGACCTTATATGTTGACGGAGAACAATCCCAACCGTCAAATGGTGCTGGAGCGTAACCCCACCTTTCATGGAGAGACCTATCCGGCCGAAGGAGAACTTGGGGACCGGGAGGCCGGGTTTTTTGCAGATGCCGGGAAACCCGTGCCTTTTATTGATAAGGTTGTCTTCAGCTTGGAAAAAGAGGGAATACCTTATTGGAACAAGTTTCTTCAAGGGTATTATGACGCTTCCGGAATCAGCTCCGATAGTTTCGATCAGGCCGTGCAAACTACCAGTACCGGAGATATTGCCATCACAGAGGGCATGCGGCGGAAAGGTATCCGCCTCATGACTTCGGTGGCCCCCAGTGACATCTACATGGGGTTCAATATGCTGGACCCGGTGGTGGGCGGAAATTCGGAGCGGGCCCGTAAACTCCGCCAGGCCATTTCCATCGCAGTGGACTACGAAGAGTTCATCAGCATTTTTGCCAACGGCCGGGGTATTGCGGCTCAAGGTCCGATTCCTCCTGAAATCTTTGGTAACCGTTCCGGGAAGGAAGGAATCAACGCTTATATTTATGATTGGGCAAATGGCGGCGCTAAGCGAAAATCCCTTGAGGAAGCCCAAAAATTGCTGACAGAAGCCGGTTATCCCAATGGGGTTGAAACGGAAACCGGCAAGCCTTTGGTGCTCAACCTCGATGTCACAGCCCGGGGGCCGGATGACAAGGCGCGTCTCGACTGGATCCGCAAGCAGTTCCAAAAGCTTAACCTGCAATTAGTGGTCCGGGCCACCGACTACAACCGTTTCCAGGACAAGATCAGAAAGGGTAATGCCCAGATCTTCAATTGGGGCTGGAATGCCGATTATCCCGACCCGGAAAATTTCCTCTTCCTTTTATATGGGCCCCAGGGGAAAGTAAAAACGGACGGGGAAAATGCGGCTAACTACGCCGATCCCGAGTATGACCGGTTGTTCGAAAAGATGAAAAACATGGAAAACGGGCCGAAGCGACAGGCCATTATCGACCGTATGGTAGAGATTGTCCGCCGCAACGCCCCCTGGCTTTGGGGGTTCCACCCCAAAGAGTATACCCTGGTCCATTCCTGGGTTTTCAATCCGAAACCGAACCAGATGGCACGTAATGGGCTGAAGTACCAGCGCATCGATGCCGGGCTTCGGGAACGGAAACGGGCCGAATGGAACCGCCCGGTGGTCTGGCCGATATTTCTGATCCTGACCCTCTTGGCCGTCGGCACCTTGCCGGCCATTTTGTCCTTTCGACGCCGGGAAAAGAAGAAGGCCATCTGATGTTGCATTACATTGTCCGTCGTATCCTTTATGCCATTCCGATCCTGATCGGGGTGAATGTCATTACTTTTACCCTGTTTTTCGTTGTCAATACCCCGGACGACATGGCCCGTATCCATCTCGGGGTCAAACGGGTAACCGCACAAGCCATTACGAAATGGAAACAGGAAAGGGGCTACGACCGGCCCCTTCTATTTAATCCTGCTGCCCAGGGTATCAGTAAGGTGACCGCCACCATCTTTTTTGAAAAATCAGTCAAGTTATTCGCTTTCAAGTTCGGCCGTGCCGATGACGGCCGGGACATCGCCTACGAGATTAAAAACCGTATGGGCCCGAGCCTGGCCATAGCCCTGCCGGTGTTCCTCCTGGGTCTTATCTGTTATATTTCTTTTGCCCTGATAATGGCCTTCTTTCGCACCACCTATCTGGATCTATGGGGCGTGGTATTGTGCGTCGGGCTCATGTCCATTTCGAGCTTGTTTTATATCATCGGCGGCCAGTATTTGCTCAGTAAACTTTATAACCTGGTACCTATTTCGGGATACGGAACGGGATTGAACGCAGTCAAGTTCCTGATATTGCCAGTGCTGGTGGGAATGGTCAGCGGAATCGGGGCCAGCGCCCGCTGGTACCGCACCATCTTTCTGGAAGAAATCGGTAAAGACTATGTGCGCACGGCTCGAGCCAAGGGTCTGTCCGAGGTGCGGGTACTGTTCAAACACGTCCTCCAGAATGCCTTGATCCCCATCCTTACCGGGGCGGTGGTAGTCATTCCGCTGCTTTTTATGGGCAGCCTGATCAGCGAGTCCTTTTTTGGCATACCGGGACTCGGCAGCTATACCATCGACGCTATCAACTCACAGGATTTTGCCGTGGTCAGGGCCATGGTTTTTCTGGGTTCGGTGCTCTACATCATCGGCCTCATCCTGACTGATATTGCCTACACCCTGGTGGATCCGCGGATCGGGCTGGAATGAATACAGAGCTGAAAGCTCAAAGGAACACCTTATAAGAACGCAAAGCGGATGCTGAATAGGCCAAAGCTGAAAAAACATCTTTTCTTTAAGCCTTAAACCTTAAACCCTGAACCTTGAACCTTGTTGCCTATGCCCTTTAAACCGATCATACTCTGGACCGATGCCTTGATTTACCTGCTCCTGGCAGCCGGTCTCATCTTTGGCTGGGTGGTGCGGGGCCGTGAACACCTGCTGGCCCCTTGGAAACGGGTGGCCCAGAACCTGAACGCCATGGTGTCCATGGTCGTGTTGGGAGGGTTTCTGGTGGTCGGTCTGCTGGATTCGGTGCATTTTCGCCCGGCCCTTGAAACCGGCCATAAAGGCGGGCGGGCCTATGCGGTTGAGGTCTTAAGTTTGCTGGATGTCATTGTCCAACCCCTGCGGAGACAGACTGAAAAAACCTACTCAGCCCCCTTCGCCACCCATCTTTATGCCCGGGAAACTATTGAGTTTCCCGATGGCCGTCAAGTGCGGACCTTTCCCCGTCTTCGTTATGGCGGGGCCCATCTCAATAACCCGGACCGGGATAAGACCGGTGACATCGCCTTGCGGGGCGGGGCCGGTGCGTTGCTGGCAGTTTTGCTCTGGGGGTTGCTCGGCGGTGTATTCCTGTGGCATCTTGCCCGGCGCCGCAGAATCAACTTCGGCACCTGGGTACCCCTTGTCTTTCGAGGACAAAGCGAGGTTCCCTGGAACGCCTGCCTGCTGACTTTACTGGGGCTCCTGCTCCTGGCGGCCCCTACCGCCTTGTTGTGTACCAAGTATCATGTACTTGGGACCGATAAGGTCGGACAGGATGTGCTTTACCTGGCTTTGAAGAGCATCCGCACCGGCCTGGTGATCGGCACGCTGACCACCCTGGTGATGCTGCCTTTTGCGGTCCTGTTGGGGATCATGGCCGGCTATTTCCGGGGCTGGATGGACGATCTGATCCAGTACGTCTATACCACTCTCAATTCCATACCCGCCGTGCTGCTGATTGCGGCGGCGGTGCTGATGACCCAGGTTTATATGGATACCCATCCCAACCTGTTTGAAACCGTCAGCGCCCGGGCCGATCTGCGTCTATTGTTCCTTTGCATTATCCTCGGGATCACCAGTTGGACGGGATTGTGCCGTCTGCTGCGCGGGGAGGCCCTGAAACTACGGGAGATGGAATACATCCAGGCCGCCCAGGCCTTCGGCGTTTCCGACCTCCGGATCATCTTGCGCCATATTTTGCCGAACGTCATGCATATTGTTCTGATCGCCCTGGTCATGGATTTCTCCGGTCTGGTGTTGGCGGAGGCCGTGCTGTCCTACGTAGGGGTGGGCGTTGACCCTTCGATGATCAGTTTCGGCACCATGATCAACAGTGCCCGCCTTGAAATGGCCCGGGAGCCCATGGTCTGGTGGTCGCTGGCCGCCGCCTTCGGCTTCATGTTCCTCCTGGTTTTGTGCGCCAATCTATTTTCGGATGCGGTGCGGGACGCCTTTGATCCGCGGGCACAAACCCGGTCGGTACAGCTTCAGATCCTTCAGACCGAACAGTCAGGCGGCTCGAAAGAGGAGAATCCGTGAACAGGGCCTTGCTGGCAATCGATCATCTAAGATCCTGGCTCGTTACGACCGGCGGGATTGTGCGAGCCGTGGACGATCTAACGCTCGACATCGGACGGGGGGAGACCTTCGCTTTGTTAGGAGAATCGGGTTGTGGGAAATCCATGACGGCCCTTTCCATCATGCGCCTGTTGCCCGAGGCCGGCAGGATTGTCGGCGGCAGTATCCGGCTTGACGGTATCGATCTTTTGACCTTGCCGGAAACGGAAATGCGTACTATCCGGGGGAAACGGATCGGCATGATCTTCCAGGAACCGATGCTGAGTCTGAATCCGGTGATGACCATAGGGAATCAGGTGGCCGAAGTGCTCCAGCAACACACGGCCCTACGGGGGGGGACGGCCGCCGGCCGGGTGAAGGAATTGCTCGAGGCCGTGGGCATCCCCGAGGCGACCCGGCGCATTAAGGAATACCCCTTCCAGTTTTCCGGAGGCATGAAACAGCGGGTGATGATCGCCATGGCCCTGGCCTGTGACCCGGACCTCTTGATCGCCGATGAGCCCACGACCGCTCTGGATGTCACCACCCAGGCCCAGATCCTTGATTTGTTACGGGGGTTTCAAAAGAGGGCCTCCATGTCCATCCTGCTCATTACCCACGATCTGGGGGTGGTCTCGGAAATGGCCCACCAGGTGGCTGTGATGTATGCCGGGGAAATCGTGGAAAAGGCCGATCGCCAGCATTTCTTTTCCGGTCCGGCCCACCCCTATTCCCAAAAGCTGTTTGCCTCTCTGCCGGCCCGGACCAAGCGGGGCCAGCCCCTGGCCGTGATCAGGGGGAATGTGCCGCCCCTGACCCTGGATTTCAAAGGGTGTCGTTATGCTGAACGGTGTGATTTCGCCTGGGATCGTTGCCGAAAGGAAGCCCCTTTGTGGTCCGAAAGGTCGGAAGGGCAGGGCGTACGCTGCCACCTGTATGAAAGAGGCAAGAGGCACGAGGCAAGAGGCGAGAGGGGGGGGGCCATTCCAGGACAGGGTAAGGGGATATCACGGAAACAGGGGGGAGATGACCTCCCTTTATCAAGTCAGGATAATGGTTCATTCCTCCTGAAGGTTGAGGATTTAAAGGTCCATTTCCCTATCCAAAAGGGGTTTTTGAAGCGAACGGTAGGACAGGTCAAGGCCGTAGACGGGGTATCCTTTTCGATCCCCCCAGGCAAAACTCTGGCTTTGGTCGGAGAATCCGGCTGTGGCAAGACCACGCTGGGTAAGGGGGTCCTTCGGCTCATTCCGGTGACCAGCGGCACTATCCTCTTTCAGGGGACCGATCTCAGGACCTTGAAACCGGCCGGGATGCGGCCCCTGCGTCGAGAGTTGCAGATTATCTTCCAGGACCCTTACGGGTCTCTCAATCCCCGCATGCGGATTCTTGAAATCATCGAGGAGGGTATGGCAGCCCTTGGCATCGGCTCTGGAACTGAGGACCGGATGGCCCGTATCGGCCATCTTCTGGAAGAAGTCGGATTGCCGTCCGGGATCCATTACCGCTATCCCCATGAATTTTCCGGGGGGCAGCGCCAGCGCATCGCCATCGCCAGGGCCCTTTCCGTAAATCCGAAACTGATTGTCTGCGACGAACCGACCAGCGCCCTGGATATTTCGGTGCAGGCCCAAATCCTCAACCTGCTCAAGGAACTTCAGGACGAGCACGGCCTCTCTTACCTCTTTATTACCCACAATATCTCCGTGGTTGAGTTTTTAGCCCACGAAGTGGCGGTCATGTACCTGGGCCGTATTGTCGAACAGGGAAGGGTTGACGAGGTCCTGGGTAATCCGAGGCATCCCTATACACGGGCCCTCCTCTCGGCGGTGCCGGTAATCGATCGGGATACGAAACGGGAGGTAATCCGGCTTCAGGGAGACCTGCCTTCACCGGTCAACCCCCCGGCCGGCTGTCCTTTTCATCCCCGTTGTCCGGAGGCCGGCCCGAAATGCCGGGCAGGCTATCCGGCCCCAAACCTTTCCAGTCCCACCCATAGTGTGCTTTGCCATTTAAAATAAGGCCGGCCTTATAGGAAGTCCTTTTTAGAAAATTCCCTCGGTCCGTTTGTCAAAAATGCTTGCTAAATAATCGTTTCTTCTATAAAATATATAATAATATGGACCTTGCACAAAAAATTTATACCGTCTCCGAACTGACTCAGGAGATCAAAGACCTGTTGGAGGGGGAGTTCCCATTCCTGTGGCTGGAAGGGGAGATCTCCAATTTCCGGGTCCCCCCCAGTGGACATTATTATTTTACTCTGAAGGATGTCTCGACCCAGATTCGGGCGGTGTTTTTTAAATCCGGTCAATCAGGAATATCCTTTAAACCGGAAAATGGACTGCAAGTCCTGTGTTTCGGCCGGCTTGGGGTCTATGCGGGGCGGGGGGAATATCAGATTATTATTGAAAGGATGGAATTAAAGGGCTGGGGAACTTTACAACTGGCCTTCGAGAAGTTAAAAGAAAGGCTTTGGAAGGAGGGGTTGTTCGAAATGGAACGGAAGAAACCCTTACCCCTTCTACCAAGACGGGTAGCTATAGTTACTTCCCCCACCGGTGCGGTGGTTCAGGACTTTTTGAAGATCCTCTTCCGCCGGTTCCGGAATATCCATGTTTCCATCTTTCCGGTCCTGGTCCAGGGTGAGACCGCTTCTTTGGAAATTGAGGAGGCTATAAAAAAGTTAAACCAATCCGACCTGGGCATAGAAGTCATCATCCTGGCCCGGGGTGGAGGATCTATAGAGGATCTCTGGCCTTTCAATGAAGAACGGGTCGCCCGGGCCATCGCCGGTTCGGTCATCCCGGTCATTTCGGCCATCGGCCACGAGGTTGATTTTACCATCTCCGATTTTGTGGCCGATCTGAGGGCTTCAACCCCTTCGGCCGCGGCTGAATTACTGATCCAGCCCCAGAGGGAATGGGAATCCAAAATCGGAGATATTCAAGTCCGGTTGGTTCAACCCTTGCGGAGGAAGTTGGGGCTTTATGAAGAAAAGCTTTTCCATTTTCAGAAAAGGATCGGGGATCCCCGTCGCCGCTTGATCGATCTTACCCTCCGCCTGGATGATTACGGTACCCGGTTGCGCTTGGCCCTTCGGGGGATTTTAGGGAAAAGACAGGATACCTTGACCTGGCTCCAGGAAAAGTTGTTGTTGAAGGTACCACGGGACAAGGTCCTGGCCGGACAAAACAGCCTGGAAATCCAAAGATTAAAATTAAGAGGTCTGATCAATAGAAAGTTGGAACAATGGGAGATGGCCCTGGAGGCCCAGGGAAAAACCCTTCAGGCCTTGAGCCCCTGGGGGATACTGGATCGGGGATATGCCCTGGTCCGGACCTTGCCGGATTTGACTTTGATCAAAAAGGTTGAGGAGGCCCCTCCCGGGAAACAAATTCGGGTTTCCATTGCCCAGGGCGAATTGGATTGTCTGGTTGAGCGGACCAGGAAGAAGGAGGAAAGGACCTTTGTCCAAAGAACGATTTGAAGATACCTTTAAAAAATTGGAAGGGATTGTCAATAAATTGGAATGCGGAGAGCTTTCCCTCGAAGAATCCATGAAATTGTTTGAAGAAGGGATGCGGTTGTCGCACCTCTGTTCCCAAAAACTGGTGGAGGTTCAAAAAAGAGTGGACCTCCTGCTTAAGGCCGGGGATGGAAGCCTTCAATCCCAACCTTTTTCCTTTGAAGAGGAGAAGGAATAAATTGAAGATCCCGCAGCCCCTGGAACTCAAGAAATTTCAGAAAATGGTCGATGAAGCCCTGAGGACCTATTTCCCTCAATCAGAGGCTTATGCCCATCAGGTTCGAAAGGCCATGGAGTACAGCTTACTCGCCGGCGGAAAAAGGCTGAGACCGATTTTGTGTCTGTCGGCCTGTAAAGCCGTGGGCGGACCTATGGCCAAAGCCCTTCCGGCTGCCTGTGCCCTGGAATATATTCACACCTATTCCCTGATTCATGACGACCTCCCGGCCCTGGACAACGATGACTATCGTCGGGGGCGATTGAGCTGCCATAAGAAATTCGGGGAAGCGATTGCCATATTGGCCGGGGACGCCCTATTGACCGAGGCCTTTTCCTTATTGACCCGAAAAGGGGTCATGAGGAAGGTCCAGGCAGCGATCAGGCTTGAGGTCATTCAAGAGATCGCCCGGGCCGCCGGGATCCATGGTATGGTGGTCGGACAGGAAGTCGATCTGCAGGCCGAGAAAAAAAAGGTCTCTTCGGCCTGTTTACAATATATTCACGAGCATAAAACCGGGGCCTTGATAACCGCCTCCCTGGTCTGCGGGGGTCTGCTCGGAGAAGGGACCGCCGGGGAAATCCGGGCCTTACGAAAATTCGGGGAAAAGATCGGCCTGGCCTTCCAGATCAAAGATGATTTGTTGAACGTGGAAGGGCAGACCGCGCTCATGGGAAAAAGAACAGGGACGGATGAAAAAAAGGCCAAGGCCACTTATCCGGGACTTCTGGGATTGGAACCATCCAAAGCCCTGGCCAGGCGGTTATTGGTGGAGGCCGAAGAAGCCCTCCGGATCTTCGGAGCGAAGGCCCTCCCTCTGTTGCAAATAGGAGGATATGTCCTTTCCCGGGACAGGTAAATAAAAGACTGGTTGTTGCGGGTTGCCGGATACAGGTTTGCGGTTAAGACTACAGTGTATTTTTTTGAAAACCCTGGATTCCCGATAAAGACATTCGGGAATGACGGGGAAAGTGTCGCTGTGGTATTAAGAAATGAAAATTTTTTAACCCGTAACCCGTAACACGCAATGGATTAAGATATGGATCAAGAAATTAAAATCAAACTTAGCGAAAAACCATTATCCCTTTTGGAAGGCATAATGGATCCAAAGGATCTTAAGAACCTTTCCCTGCTTCAACTGAAACAAGTGGCCGAAGAGGTCAGGCAACTGATCATTGAGACGGTTTCCAAAAATGGAGGCCATCTGGCCCCTAATCTGGGGGTCGTCGAATTAACCATTGCCCTGCACTATGTGTTTGAGAGTCCGAAAGACAAGATTATCTGGGACGTGGGCCACCAATCCTATACCCATAAGATCCTGACCGGCCGAAAAGCGCAATTTTCGACCCTAAGGACCTTTGGAGGATTGAGCGGGTTTCCCAAGCGCCAGGAAAGTCCTCATGATATTTTTGATACCGGCCATAGCGGAACCTCCATTTCAGCCGGGCTGGGGATAACCGTGGCCAATGAATTAAAAAAAGAGCAGGCCAAGGTAATAGCCGTTATCGGAGACGGTTCCATGACCGCTGGCGA
This sequence comes from uncultured Thermodesulfobacteriota bacterium, assembly GCA_964627515.1. GTDB lineage: Bacteria > Desulfobacterota > RBG-13-43-22 > RBG-13-43-22 > RBG-13-43-22 > RBG-13-43-22. The sequence goes on from CAZVHO010000001.1 coordinate 69,944, forward strand.
GGCCTTCGAAGGCTTAAACCAGGCCGGACACCTGAACAAAGATCTTATCGTCGTCTTGAATGATAATGAAATGTCCATCTCCCAGAATGTGGGGGCCTTGTCTTCTTTCTTGAGTAAACGATTAACCGGAAGGGGTTTTGTCCAATTCAAAAGAGAGATGGAATCGTTTTTTAAATCCATCCCGGGCATCGGCGAAAATTTACTTCAATGGGCCAAAAAAAGCGAAGATTCTTTTACCGGTTTTTTCACACCGGGAATGCTGTTTGCCGCTTTACATTTTGACTATCTCGGGCCGGTGAAAGGCCACCGGCTGGAGGATTTGATCGCTACCTTTGAAAACATCCGCCATATCCAGGCCCCGGTTCTGGTCCATGTGCTGACTACTAAAGGCAAGGGCTATGGGCCGGCTGAAAAAAACCCGGCCTATTATCATGGAGTGGGTCCTTTTGATCTGGAGGCCGAAGTTCCCTGCCCTCAGAAACCTTCCGGTGCCCCCACCTATACCGAGGTTTTTGGAAAAACCATCGTAGCCCTGGCGGAAAAGGATATCAGGATCCTCGCCATCACCGCCGCCATGCCGGAAGGGACCGGATTGGATCGCTTTGCCAGGCGTTTTCCACAACGTTTTTTTGATTGCGGAATAGCCGAACAGCATGCCGTCACCTTTGCCGCCGGACTGGCCCTGGAGGGATTGAAGCCGGTTGTTGCCATTTATTCAACCTTTATTCAGAGGGCCTTTGATCAGGTGCTTCACGATATCTGTCTGCCCAATATACCGGTGATTTTTGCTTTAGATCGGGCCGGGATAGTCGGCGAAGACGGACCTACTCATCAAGGTCTCTTTGATCTTTCCTTCCTCCGGCCTCTGCCCAACCTGATCATCATGGCCCCCAAGGATGAACGGGAATTGCGGGATATGCTCTATTCGGCTGTGCATTACAATCGGCCGGTGGCCATCCGATATCCCCGGGGGGCCGGGGTGGGGGTTTCCCTGGGCGGGGATGTCCAAACTATTCCATTGGGACAATGGGAGACCCTTAAAGAGGGAACGGATGTGGCCGTCCTGGCTTTGGGTAATACGGTTTATCCGGCCCTGGAGGCCGGGGAGCGCCTGACCTTTAAAGGAAAATCGGCTGCGGTGGTCAACGCCCGGTTTTTAAAACCCTTAGACGAAACGCTGTTGGCCCAAGTGGCCCAAAGATTTTCCCTGGTGGTTACCGTTGAAGAAAACATGACCCGGGGCGGGCTCGGCAGTGCGGTAATGGAAAAATTGCATGAGTTGCGTGCCGGGGGAATCCGGGTTCGTTCTCTGGGTATTCCAGACCGTTTTGTGGAACACGGTCCTTCTGAGAAAATACGCAGTCTCTATGGCCTCGATGCCGAAGGGATTTTGAGGGTCTTGATGGAGGAGTTGGATGTCCCCCAAAACGCCTAAGGTTCGATTGGACCGGCTCCTGGTGGAAAAAGGAATGGCTTCCTCCCAGGAAAAAGCCAGGGCTTTGATCTATTCGGGGCTGGTTCGTATTAATCAGGTGCCGGCCCTTAAACCGGGGAAATCGGTGGATCCCGGATCACCGATTGAACTCAAACAGGCCGAGCATCCTTATGTGGGCCGGGGTGGGGTTAAATTGGAAGGGGCCTTGAAGGCTTTTCAGATCAAGGTTAAGGATAAGGTCGCTTTGGATATCGGGGCTTCCACCGGCGGATTCAGCCATTGTCTGCTTTTGGGGGGAATAAAACGCGTCTATGCCGTTGATGTGGGTTATGGTCAATTAGCCTGGGAGATTCGACAGGATCCCCGGGTTAAGGTTATGGAAAGAAAAAATGCGCGTTTTCTGTCCCGGTCGGAGATCGGGGAGCAGGTCGATTTAATCGTGGTCGACACCTCTTTTATTTCATTGAAATTGATCATTCCGCCCCTTTTACCTATTTTAAAGAATTTCGGGGAAATTGTCGCCTTGATTAAACCCCAGTTTGAGGTGGGCAAGGGAAAGGTCGGGAAAGGGGGGGTAGTCCGAAATCAGGAGGACCAGAAGACCGTGATTGAAGATTTGAGTCGATTTTTCAGGGAAAGGGGGTTGACGGTTTCAGGACCTATAGAATCCCCGATTCAGGGGGCCAAGGGCAACCGGGAATATTTTATTTATATGCAGAAAGGGGCCGAAGGGATTGTTTTTTGAGGATTTCCCTTCCGGTGAGAGCCTTCTTGACTGAGCAAGAAGGCTCATGGCACCAGGGGATTTCAGGGTTCAATGGCTGATCCCTATCGGGTACTGCGTTTGGAGGCCTTCAGCGGATTGATCTTGGGAGCGGTCTGGACCGGGGCTTTTTTAATATGAGTGGCTAAGTTGCAGTTCCCCAATTTCCATTTTTGGGAAGGATCGGGATAAGAAAGGCAATATTTCCCACTACTGAATTCTTTGTTTCGGTCACAGCCGTCACATTGTTCGACTGCAGGATAACAAGATCCTCCGTTAAACGAACAACCCTTGGCGCTCATGAAGGTACACGCGGTTCCGGCTTTTACGGTTGAACAAACCATGGCAATCACCACCTTTTCTTAAATTTTTTATAATATAATTTATATTTATTATTTGTCAACCATTATTTTCATAAAATCAAAAAAAATTATTAATTAGCTACCCTATGTTTAAAAACAAACGTATCGGCGAATTACTCCTTCGGGAACAAAAAATTACCGCCAAACAGTTGGAAGAAGTCCTGGCTGAACAAAAACGGCTTGGCGGCCGGCCCAAAATCGGAACCCTTTTGGTTCAGAAAGGTTTTATTGATGAAAAAACCTTGCTGGCTTTTTTATCCAAGCAATTCGGATTGCCGATCATCGATCTGTCCCGTCTGGAGTTTAAACCGACCTGGATCAATCTGATCCCGGACAATATTGCCAGGAAATATGAAATCATTCCTATCGGCAAAGAAGGCGCCACCCTTAAGATGGCCATTTCCGATCCTTCCAATATCTTTGCCTTGGATGATTTGAAATTTTTAACCGGGAGCAACATCCAGCTTTTCCTATCCTCCGAAAAAAACCTTAAGGAAGCCATCGATAAATATTACAGTCAGACCTCAACCCTGACCGAAGCCCTGGAAGATATCAAAGGGTTGGAAGTGGATTATATCCAGCCGGATGAAGAAATGGATGAGGTCAATTTAGAGATTGCCGCCAAAGAGGCCCCGGTAGTCAAACTGGCCAATCTTTTGCTCATCGATGCCATCAAAAGGGGGGCCAGTGATATTCATTTCGAAACCTATGACCGGGCCTTTCGTGTACGCTATCGGATTGACGGCGTCCTCTATGAAATCATGAATCCTCCGGTTAAACTAAAGAACGCCTTGGTTTCCCGGTTAAAAATTATGTCGAATCTCAACATTGCCGAAAGAAGGCTTCCCCAGGACGGTCGCCTGAAATTACGCTTTGGAGACGGCAATGAAATGGATTTTCGGGTTTCCGTTTTGCCGACCCTGTTCGGGGAGAAGGTGGTTTTGCGTCTCCTGGATAAATCAACCCTGCAGGTGGATTTGAGATTACTTGGGTTTGAAAAAGAGGCCTTAACCAAGTATAATGAAGCCATCTACAAACCTTATGGCATGATCCTGGTAACCGGGCCGACCGGCAGCGGGAAAACAACGACCCTCTACTCTACTCTCAGCGAATTAAATAAGCCCACCCAAAATATTTCGACCGTGGAGGATCCCGTTGAATTGAATATTTACGGGATTAATCAGGTTCAGGTGCATGAAGATATCGGGCTGTCTTTTACCAATGTCCTGCGCTCTTTTCTCCGACAAGATCCCGATATCATTATGGTGGGAGAGATCCGGGACAAGGACACGGCCGAAATTTCCATTAAAGCAGCCTTGACGGGCCATCTGGTTCTGAGTACCCTCCATACCAACGACGCCCCTAATACCGTTACCCGATTGTTGGATATGGGTGTTGAGCCTTTTCTGGTCGCTTCATCCATTAATCTGGTAGTGGCCCAGCGACTGATTCGAAAATTATGTTTGATCTGCAAGAAAAAGATTGAAAAATCAACGGATCTCTTAAAGGAGTTCCATTTAGATCCAGCCAGTCATTCCTTATGGGAAGCCGTCGGCTGTCCAGCCTGTAATTTTACAGGGTTTAAGGGCCGAATTGCGATTTATGAGGTTTTGCCTTTTTTTGAACAGCTCAAAGAATTAATCTTTGAAAGGGCCTCGGCGGCTGAAATAAAAAAAGCGGCCCGGGAGCAGGGCATGAAAACCCTGCGCGAAAGCGGCCTGACAAAGGTATTGGAAGGAGTCACCACCCTGGAAGAAGTCATCAAGGTGACGGATAAAGACTAATCAAATATTAATGGGCCTCCCCAATTTTTTGAAACGATTCTGGATACTTGATACTGGATACTTGATAAACCCTTTATCTCAAAGGCATGATGTGAATTATCCAGCATCCAGTATCCAGTATCCAGAATCGTCCGACCAGAGGCGGATGATCTCGCGTTTTCGAAAAGTTAGAGATAAATTCTCAGAGTGGTAATTTTGATGGTCTGGTAAAAACTTGTCATTCCCGCGCAGGCGGGAATCCAGGCCACACATAACCAGTTAAAAACACTGGATTCCCGTTTTCACGGGAATGACGAAAATGGACGTTCGGCGACTTTTTACGAATTCATCAATTTTAGAATCTAACCAAGGATTCAATAATGCCGACTTATACCTGGCAAGGAAAAACAAAACAAGGGGAACTGAAAAAAGGGGAATTGGTGGCCGATAATGTAGTCGTCGCCCGCCTTCAGCTTCGCAAACTCGACATCCGCCCCGTCCGTATTCAGGAGAAACGGGAAAAACCCGCTCGTAAGTTTGCCCTTCGGAAAAAGATTCCCAAGAAATCGATCGTGGTCTTTACGCGTCAATTCTCCACGATGATCAACGCCGGACTCCCCCTGGTTCAATGTTTAACCATTTTGGGCAATCAGCAGGAAAACGCTGCTTTTTCTAATGTCATCACTAAGATTAAAGGGGACGTGGAAAGCGGCCAATCCCTGGCCGAGGCCCTTAAAAAACATCCTAAGGTTTTTGATGACCTTTATGTCAATCTGGTGGAAGCCGGAGAGGCCGGCGGCATCCTGGATGTCATTTTAAATCGGCTTTCCAGCTATATCGAAAAGACGGAAAAACTTAAAAAAAAAGTCAAAGGCGCCATGGTCTATCCGGCTGTTGTTACCGGGGTCTCGATAGTCGTAACGGCGATTATTTTACTTTTTGTCATTCCTGTCTTTGAAAAGATGTTTTCGGAGGTCGGTCAAGCCCTTCCGGTCCCAACCCAATTTGTGATCGGACTCAGCCGGTTTATCAGCAGCAATTTGATTTTTATCATCCTTGGGATAGGGGCCTTGATTTTTCTGCTACGTTCTGTTTACCGGACTGAAAAAGGTAAGTATCTGATCGATGATCTTATGTTGAAACTGCCCGTTTTCGGGATATTGCTCCGGAAAGTGGCCGTGGCCAAATTTACCCGGACCTTTGGGACCATGGTCAGCAGCGGGGTACCTATTCTGGAAGCCATGGACATTGTGGCTAAATCTGCCGGAAATAAGGTGGTGGAAAAAGCTATTTATAAAGCCCGGGGAAGCATCGCCGAAGGGAAAACGATTTCAGAACCGTTAGAGGAAAGTAAGGTATTCCCTCCCATGGTAACCCAAATGATCGCGGTAGGTGAGGCCTCCGGAGAGCTAGACACCATGCTTAACAAAATTGCCGATTTTTATGATGACGACGTAGATGCCGCCGTCAACACCCTGACTTCGATGATGGAACCCATTATGATGGTCGTTCTGGGTGGAATTGTCGGCGGATTGGTTATTGCCATGTATCTGCCTATTTTTAAGATGGGCGAAGCCATTACCGGATAAGGGATTGGTAGAGAGCGGATTACGGTTTTAATGCCGGGAAAAGGATGTGACAGGGTGAAAAAACCGATCATTTTTGATCGCCGGAAAATAGAAGAAGGCATTTCTTCAAGACCCTGGTTTTATAACGAAAAAGATTTTTTACGGAAAACGCAATGGCTTATTTTATGGCGGCTGGTTTTTATTTCTTTTTTTCTTTTACTGACGGTGATCCTTCAGGAGAAAGGAGGTCTTTTCCCTTTTTCCTTTTCGCGGCTATACTTCTTAATCGCCCTCCAATATTTTTTTTCTATCTTCTATATCCTCTTTCTTTTATGGGAGACGACAGTCTTAGGGGTAGCTGTTTTTCAATTACTGGTTGATGGGTTCTTCGTAACAGCAGTGGTTTATCTTACCGGTGGGATAGAAAGCTTTTTCCCCTACCTCTACTTTTTAATCATCTTGGCCGGGGGGACCCTCTTTTATCGTTTGGGTGGAATACTGACGGCCTTCGGTGTGACTGTTTTGTATGGATTGCTCCTTTTCCTCCAAAGGTTGGGGGAAATTCCATTTTATTACGGTCGGATGGTGCAACCGATCCCCTATTCAAAAAATTATTTTTTATATCAAATCCTCATGCACGGTCTTGGGTTTTTTTTCATCGGGTATTTGAGCAGTGTTTTCGCCGAACAAGCCGGGAAACAACGGGGACAGATTGAGATACAGAAAAAAAATATCGATCAATTGGAGGAATTGAACCGGGTTGTGATCGAGAACATTGATATCGGCTTGATTACTTTAGACGATGAAGATAAAATTAAAAGTATTAATCCGGCCGGGGAAAAAATCCTGGGCCGGCCCTCAGGTGAATTAATAGACCTGCCCATTAGGGATCTTTTTCCCGATTTGAAAAAAGGTCCTGATCCGAAAGCCTCTGACCCGGGGAATCGACTGGAGACCGCTTACCACCATCCAGAAGGCGCGCCTGTAATCTTAGGGTTTTCCTTTACATCGGTAAAAGGAGATCAACAACCTCATGGGATAGGGGAAATCTTATCCTTTAAAGATATCTCCCGGATCAAAACCATGGAAGACCACCTGCGTAAAGTGGATCGTTTGGCTTTGATGGGAAAAATGGCCGCCGGGATCGCTCACGAAATTAGAAATCCCTTGGCTTCCATCAGCGGCTCCATCCAGGTTTTGAAAGATGATTTTAAAGAGGAAAGGACCGGGGAACGCCTTTTGAAAATAATTTCGCGCGAAGTAACCAAACTGGATTCATTGGTTAATAATTTTTTGACTTTTGCTAAACCGGTTCAGGATATCGAATCCCCTCTTAATATATCTGATTTTATCCGCGAGACGGTTGAATTGATAAAAAAGAATCCAGGGATCCCTCCTGACCTGGTTTGGAAATGGGATATCGAATCCGATCTCAAAGTCTCTATTTCAGCCGGAGAAATGTCCCAAATTTTATGGAATCTTTTGACAAATGCCTTGCAAGCGGTTCTTTCCTCCGGTGAAATCTTTATTGGAGCACGGCTACATAAGACCGGACCTCAGGAGGATGGGATAGAAATCAAAATCAGAGACAATGGACCGGGCATTCCCGAGAAGGATCAGTCTAAAATATTTGAACCATTTTTTACCACTAAAGATCAAGGGACCGGACTGGGATTGAGTATCGTACAAAAAATTATTTCCGATCGCGGGGGACAGATTCGGGTAGAAAGTTTTCCGGGTCAAGGCGCTGAATTTGTCATTCTATTTCCCCAATTCAAAGATAGGACATTGACAACGGATGGTGATTTAGGTTAAAAAAATTACCAGCCGTTGAACTTAACACATTCTGAAAAAAAATAAGCGAAGCACCTCTCATGATCAGTATCATAGATTATAAAGCAGGTAATTTGACCAGTGTGGAGCGGGCCTTAAAAATGTTGTCCATCCCCTGTCGGATTACGCATGATCCGGAATTAATTCTGGAAGCGGATCGAGTTATTTTCCCCGGGGTCGGTGCCGCCGGTGAGGCCATGAAAGCCCTCCGGGGCGATGGCCTGGATGAAGCCGTCAGGGCCTATTTTAAATCCGGACGCCCTATCCTGGGGATTTGTCTGGGTACCCAGGTTATCCTGGATTTCAGTCAGGAAAATCAAACCTCCTGCCTCGGTATCCTTCCCGGGGAGGTGGTTCGGTTTCCCAATCCACACCGGGATGAGAAGGGAAGGATTTTAAAAATTCCCCACATGGGCTGGAACCGGGTGGAATGGGTTCGTCAACACCCCCTTATTCGAACCATCCCACCTCAAAGTAACTTTTATTTTGTCCATTCCTATTATCCGGTTCCCCGGGAAGAAAGCCATATTCTGGGCCGGACCGATTATGGCTTTCTTTTCCCTTCGGCCTTGGCCTATAGGAATCTGGTAGCCCTCCAATTCCACCCTGAAAAGAGCGGGCCTCCGGGGCTGGCTCTGTTAAAGGCCTTTTCAGAATGGGAGGGTCGTGATGCTGACTAAAAGAATTATTCCCTGTCTGGATGTACGAGACGGGAAAACCACCAAAGGTATTCGTTTCAAAAATAATATCGATATCGGGGACCCGGTCGATATGGCCCGTTTTTATTATGAAGAAGGGGCGGATGAACTGGTTTTTTACGATATAACCGCCTCGGCCGAGAAAAGGGCCATCATGATTGAGGTGGTTCAAAAAGTGGCTGAAGAAATCTTTATCCCCTTTTCGGTTGGAGGAGGGATTGCCAGCCTGGAAGATATGCGAAAGGTTTTGTTGGCCGGGGCGGAAAAGGTCAGCATCAATTCGGCGGCCATAAAAAACCCTTCGTTGATTCAAGAAGGGGCTTTATCCTTCGGTGGGCAATGCATCGTTTTGGGCATGGATGTAAAGAAAGTTCCTCTTTCCCAGGCTATTCCATCCGGATATGAAATGGTTATCCATGGAGGACGGACCTTTACCGGTATTGATGCCCTGTGGTGGGCCAGAGAAGCCGAGCGTCTGGGGGCCGGCGAAATCTGTTTGAATTCCATCGATGCCGATGGAACTCAGACAGGATACGAAATGGGGCTGACGCCAATGATTTCCGGGACCGTTTCCATACCGGTCATTGCCTCCGGTGGGGCCGGTCTTCCGGAACATCTTTTTCAAGTCCTTAGCCAAGGGAAAGCGGATGCCGCGCTGATTGCTTCCATGACCCATTACGGGACATTTACCATCCGGCAAATTAAGGATTACTTACGAGAGCGGGGGATTCCGGTCCGGTATCTGTGGTAGATTCTTAAATTGCCATTCTGAGAATTTTTCTCTAACTTTTCGAAAACGCGAGATCATCCGCCTCTGGCCGGACGATACTGGATCCTGGATACTGGATAAAACCAAAAACCGATACTGGATAAAAATGTTAATACTGATGCCTATGTAAAAACTCGTCATTCCCGCGCAGGCGGGAATCCGTGCCAGGGCTAACTAATTAAAAATACTGGATTCCCGATTTCACGGGAATGACGGAAAAGAGCAATCTTTGACTTTTTATATAGCCATCAAGTTTAACTTTACCGCATCTTTAGCTGGGATCCATCTCATTCGGATCAGGAGATATTCCATATGTTCAGTCCTTATGAATTTTTTGATTTAGCAGATTGGGAACACCTGGAACTTTTCGATGGTGTCGAGCAGGTCTGGGACGTCTTGCCCAGGATAAAACCTTATTTGCGGTCCAAGATAGAATCCAATCTGGGTGGGATACTTTCCGATGGGCCGTTTTTGACCAGGATGGTTGTTTTATGGCAGGGTCAGGTTTTTGAAAAGGGGTTCTCCCTGATCCCCGGCGATGCCACCAAAGGGGAATGTAAAGTGATTTGTAATAATCAGGAACTGGAGGGTGCCATCATCCTTTTCGGAGGAGTCACCCTGGTGGGAAGAGATATTTATATCGGTCCGGGTACGGTGGTGGAAACCGGGGCCTATATTCAAGGTCCGGCCTTTATCGGACGGCAAACCGAGGTGCGCCAGGGGGCTTATATGCGTGGGGGGTGTCTGGTGGGGGATCGCTGTGTCGTGGGCCATGTAACCGAAATGAAAAATTCGGTTATGCTGAACGAGGCCAAGGCCGGTCATTTTGCTTATATCGGCGACAGCATTTTAGGCAACCATTGCAATTTGGGCGCAGGAACCAAGCTGGCCAATCTTAAAATGGTTAAAAATACCATCAAGGTAAAAGGCGCCGACAAAATGGTCGATACCGGACTCAGAAAATTCGGGGTCATTATGGGGGACGGAACGGAAACCGGATGCAATTCCGTTACTAATCCCGGGTCCCTGTTGGGACCGAAATGCATCGTCGGTCCAAATGCCACCGTTAAGGCCGGTTATTATCCCCCCAAATCGATAATTCGTTAAGGCAATCCCGTGATTTCCGGTTCCAATTTAGCCACTAAGACACGAAGGCGCAAAGAAGGGATATGAGGCTTTCTAATCGATTTTAACGTGCCTCTCATTAAGAATGGCATCAAGAGGATTATTATTTAACCTTTGTGGCTTAGTGACTTGGTGGCTGAACGATTACTGGTATAGGAGTTTATAACTTGTTATGACAAACGGTCCTCGCATTACTTTCAGTCATCGTTTTAAAGAATGTCCTGATGTAACGATCATTAAGGCCTGGCCGAATTTCTCCGATTACAGTGAGGAAGAGAAACAGCGGATAAGGACGGCTGAAATGATTTACTACCCCACACCACTCTATATCGATCTTTTTATTACCCTGGGGAAAAAAATATTCCCCAGCCGGGAAACGTACGTTTACTCGGGAGATAAGATCAAACAAACGGCCTTATTTCAATTTTTAAGGATTCCCCATCCCCGAACCCGAATATATTTTGGTCAACAGAAGAACAGGATCAAAAAAGATTTCCCCTTTCCATTCATTGCAAAGATTCCCAGGGGCTCTTCTATGGGTCGGGGGGTATTCTTGATTCGTGATGAGGAAGGATTGAACCGTTACCTTCGCCGCTCTCCGGTGGCCTATATCCAAGAATATCTTCCTCTGGACCGGGATCTCCGAGTGATTCTCATCGGTCACCAGATGGTCCTGTCTTATTGGAAAATTGCCCGCGAAGGGGAATTCCGGAATAATTTGGCCCAAGGGGCCTTACTCGGGTTTAGTGATATACCCGACGAGGCTCTCGAGTTTGCCCGGCAGGTTACACAAAGGTGCAATTTTGATGACGTAGGATTGGATTTATGCCATACTCCCGATAAGGGATGGATGGTTCTGGAGGCTAATATGAACTACGGCCATCAGGCCTTGAAAGAAAAAGGGTTGAATATCCGTCAGGTGCTAAGGGACTTAATGATAGAAGGAAAAATTTAATATGATGGTTTTAGATTTAAGATGCGCCAATGCGCATCATTTTGAAGGCTGGTTTGCCAGTACCGAGAATTTTTTAAGACAAAAGTCTGCGGGAGAAATCCATTGCCCGGTTTGTGAGGATAATCAAATCAGCCAAGCCCTTTCACCTGTGGCCATAAAACGCCATCCCCGATTTCCCCAGGAGGCGGAAGAAACGCCTGATCCTTTTAAGAAATTACAGCAATTTTATAAATATATTGAAGAAAATTTTGAAGAGGTGGGAACTGAATTTACCAAAGAGGCCTTAAAAATACATTATGGTGTGGCTGAAAAGCGAAATATCCGGGGGACCTCGACAGCCGAAGAAGAAAAAACCTTAAAGGAGGAAGGAGTTGAATTTTATAAAATCCCTGTGCCTAAGGCAGACCATTAGGGGCCTAAATTTATCTAAAGATATTTGAAATTTTCTGTTGCGGGTTGCGCGTTACGAGTTGTTGGAGAAAAGGTTAAGCTCGCTTAATTTGCAATCAGTTGCAAGAGGCTCGTTAAGAGATAAATTTTCAGAGGGACTTTGGTTTTCTAATTTTCTTGAAAAATCTGGATTCCCGATGAAGACATTCGGGAATGACGGAAAAAGTGTCGCTGTAGTATTAATGGTAATACCCGGAATGGATCATGCCTAATTTTTTTATCTGGAAAATTTTGCCCAATTCCTGAAGGAGATGATTGGTAGATTCTTCGATTTTTTCAAGGTCCCGTTCACTTAAAAGCTCAGGTTGAAAATGGGTTATCAAGTCTCTCAGGTTTTCCAGTTGATGGATGATATCTAACTGGATAGCCTGTCCTCCCATAAATTCATGGACTTCTAAAATAGTTTGGAGACAATTTTGCAGACGGACTTGCCTCTGGTGCGTTTGGGGTTTAACGGGTTGAATTGCTTTCATGGTGTCAATATCAGGGGTGTTATTCTAAAACCCGATGATCTGGATCCGGGTTTGTACAAACGCCTGATACATCTCCTTCCACAGGATCCAGGATTTTTTTATCTGGTCGACGATATTGGTCAGTTTATCCGGTTCGAGCACTAAATTTACGCTATGCGAAAAGGCGGAAAGCCTGTCTCCGGATTTGATATTTTTGCCGATCCAAACCACAAACAGTTCTCTTCTCGGGACGGCAGGCATTCTTTGGATATATTCCAATAATTGATTTTGTCGAGAGTCGTTGTCCATAAAACCCTCGGAAAGGATTAAAAGGGTCGGTTGACCAAGCCGGAGGACAGAAATAACCCCATCCATTTGGTCTGCAATCAAAGGGGATCCCCCGGCGGCCTGAAGGGCTTTGACCACCGGTTCAACCCAGAGGGTTTGAACGGCAACCTCAACCGTCAACTCCGCCAAAGGAAATTCGTCGCTATTGGTCCACAGTTGGTTTATGCCGGTCTTCATTTCCGATATTCCTGATCCAACCCAAGACCTTCGATGTCGGTGGTTTTTTCTCCCCGACGGCTCTTTATCTGATCCAGACCCCGCTGAACGACCGCCCGTTTGGAGGCAAAGAGCATGGCCGTTTCTTCGGAGATAAGCTCTTGATGAAATTTTGAAATAATATCCTGATCGAAGGTCTGACATCCGAAGGGCCGACTGGTCTCAATGACCTCATAGAAGGTCTTATCCTCGGTTTCTCCATGAACGACAAGATCTTGAATCCGAAGGTTGTTGGCCATAATTTCAAAAACAGCTACTCGGCCCTGATCGCTCCGGGGCAAGAGTCTTTGACTTACAATCCAACGCAGCGCCCCGGCCGTGCGGGCCCGGATCTGCCTTTCTTCTTCCTGATTAAAAAAGCCCAGAATCCGGTTTAGAGTTTGGGTGGCATCAACCGTGTGGAGGGTGCTGAAGACCAGGTGGCCGGTTTCCGCGGCTGTCAAGGCGATTTCCATGGTCTCCCGGTCGCGGATTTCCCCCACCAGGATGACTTTCGGTGCCTGCCGCAAGGCAGCCCTTAGCCCATGGGCAAAAGAATCGAAATCGGTGCCTAATTCCCGCTGGTTAACCGTGGCCTTTTTGTGGCTATGTACCAGTTCCACAGGATCTTCCAGGGTGATTATATGAACCGGGAAATTTTCATTGATTTCATCGATGATAGAGGCCAGGGAGGTGGTTTTGCCTGTTCCGGTGGCCCCGGTAAAAAAAATAATCCCGTTTTTTTCCTGGGCCAATTTTTTAAAAACCAGGGGCAGGTCCAGTTGGCTGATGGTCGGCACGTCGACCGGAAGTTTGCGCATAACGATACTGTAACTGTTTCTTTGGGAAAAGATGTTTACCCGAAAACGGGCCTTTTCCTGGATGGTATAGGAAAAGTCACAAGAACCTTCTCGGATCAGGGTATCTATTTTCCGGCGGTCCGACTGTAACAGATTCAGGGCAATGACCTCGGTTTGAAAGGGGGTCAATACTTTGGTCGATAAATTTAATTGAACCGGTACCAGGTTGCCATAGATTTCCACCTGTAACGGACAACCAACGGTCATATTGATGTCCGAAATTTGTGGGTAGGTATCGACTATTTTTGCTATGAGGCTGTCCAGTTCTGCCTGTCGCATATTTTTAATTCTTCTCTAATTGTAACGAAGTAGTTGTCGTTCCTTTGAGCTTTCAGCTCCTGGCTATATTTCCGTAAAGTCCGTCACCATTTCTCCCAAATAGGGTTTGAATTTTTCTTTGTCGACACACTTATTATAGGCCTCTTCCCCGGAAATCCACCTTTTTTTTAAGTACTCCATTATGGCATCATCCAGCGATTGCATGCCGAACTTCTTGCCGGTCTGGATGACCGAAGGAATTTGATAGGTTTTTCCCTCCCGGACCAAATTGCGTACGGCATGGGTGGCGATCAGGATTTCCATGGCGGCTACCCGGCCTTTTCGGTCAATGCGCCTAAAGAGGGTTTGGGAGATAACGGCACGCAGGGCATCAGCCAGAGTAGCCCGAATCTGGGCCTGTTGATCGGCTGGAAAAACCTCTATGATTCGATCCACTGTCTTGGAGGCACTGATTGTATGCAAGGTCGCAAAAACCAGATGGCCTGTTTCGGCGGCTTCTATGGCCAGGGAAACCGTTTCGAGGTCTCTCATTTCCCCCACCAGGATGATGTCCGGGTCTTCCCGCAAGGCCCCCCTCAAGGCAGTGGTAAAAGACCGGGTATGTCTCCCGATTTCCCGGTGATTTACCGTGCAATTGATATTTTGATGCACGAATTCAATCGGATCTTCTATGGTCAAAATATGATCTTTCCGGGAACGGTTGGCCTGGTCGATAATGGCTGCCAAGGTGGTTGATTTGCCGCTCCCGGTTGGACCGGTCACCAAAACCAATCCTTTGGGCAAAGAAGCCAGTCGTTTAATGACCATCGGGAGCCCGAGGTCTTCTACGGTCATTATTTGACTGGGGATCTCCCGGAAGACCGCGCCCACCCCGTAAAGCTGACGGAAAAAGTTGCCCCGATAGCGGGCCAGTCCGGGGATTTCATAGGCGAAATCCAGATCTCCGGTTTCTTCAAACAGTTTTATTTTTTCTTCCGGGGTTATTTCATAAAGCAGAGCCTTCAGTTCGTCATTCTCCAGGATTTTATATTTTACCCGTTCCAGCTCTCCTCGTATCCGGAGGATGGGCTGGGAGCCTGAAGACAGATGAAGATCAGAAGCCCCTTGCTCATGCATTAATTTAAAAAAGGCGTCTATCTGGGCCATTGGTCGTCTCGTTCCATGACAGGATTAACAAAATTTACAAGTTTTTTGCACCGGCTCCGAAGGGCACTGAGCACCTTCGATCCGCATCGTCTCTCATCCCTTATCTTTCAGACATCCGGGTTCATGGATGGCATTAATGAATCAACCAGTTAATAATCCAACTGACCAGACTGATTATCAAAGCCCCGATGACCGCCGGCCAAAAGCCTTCAATAATAAAGCCTTTAATCAGAAAGGATACCGTATAAAGCATCATTCCGTTAATGATCAAAGTGAACAATCCCAGGGTCAGGATATTAATCGGGAGAGTCAATATAATCAGGATGGGGCGGATAACGGCATTCAGGATCCCCAACAAGGCAGCCGCCACCAGCAAAGACCAGGAACCGGAAACCGCTATTCCTCTGACCAGATAGGTGGTGATATAAAGGGCCAGGGCGTTGATCAGCCATTTTATTAAGATGGTTTTCATACTTTATTAATTATCATATTTGCCCAGGGGAGTAAATTTTATTTTTATTGACTCGGGCCCTTGAAATTTGATAATAAATTGAAGGGAATTGTATCCTTTGTTTATAATAAAATCAGTTTATTTGTTGGAAAGGAGAAATTCATGGCGGCGAAAATAATCAGCGGTGCAGAAGTAGCCAAACAAATTCGAGAAGAATTGAAACAGGAGGTGGAACAACTTAAGGCACAGAAAGGGGTTGTTCCCGGTTTAGTGACCATCCTGGTAGGGGAAAACCCGGCCTCGGTCAGTTATGTAACGGCCAAACAAAAGACCTCAAAAGAATTAGGGTTCTTTTCCATTCAGGACAGTCAACCTGCCGATATCAGCGAAGAAGCCCTTTTGGCCTTGATCGACCAATATAATAAAGACCCAAAAATTCATGGAATCCTGGTCCAATTACCCCTCCCAAAACATGTTAATGAAACGAATGTGCTCTATGCTATTGATCCTAAAAAAGATGTGGACGGATTTCATCCGGTCAACGTTGGCAAATTGATGATCGGTGAAGCCGATTACCTCCCCTGTACCCCTGCCGGTATCCAGGAACTCCTGATTCGCGCCGGTGTCAAGACCAAAGGGGCCGAACTGGTGGTAGTCGGTCGTTCTAATATCGTTGGAAAACCTATTGCCAACATCATGCTCCAAAAAAAAGAGGGGGCCAATTCCACGGTGACTATCGTTCATACCGGTACGCCTCATGAAAAGGTGATCGAACATTGTCGCCGGGCCGATATCCTGGTCGTAGCAGCCGGGGTAGCTAAATATGTTAAAGCCGACTGGGTCAAAGAAGGGGCTGCGGTTATTGACGTAGGCGTTAATCGGATCGGTATGAGCGAATCGGGCAAGGCCATCCTGGCCGGAGATGTGGATTTTGAAACGGTCAAAGAAAAGGCTGGATTAATCACTCCCGTACCGGGTGGGGTAGGGCCTATGACTATCACCATGCTGATGAAGAATACGGTTAAAGCCGCCAAACTGGCGGCGGGAAAATAACGATTAAAGGAGCGTTCGCCTTCCGCGAACTTGAGGATTACGGTTAGTCGTTTTTGTGTTGGTCTCAAACCGTTAACCTCAAACCTCCAACAGGTTCTTGAACCGCTTGGATCCATAAGATGGACTGGGACGGGGAGATAAAGAAAAAAGACCCCTGAACACTGTCCGGGGGTCTTTTTTTTTGGGGAGAGCATTATGAGCACCATCAGCCATTTTTCGGTATAAACCTCAATTTTCCGAACATCAAACAGTAAACTTTGAACACTATTCCCGAATCAAGGAGGGGGCATGGAACGAAAAAAGGTTACGATTCAAGATTTGCGGGCCAAGAAAAAGGAAGGTAAAAAAATAACCATGTTGACCGCCTACGATTGCGCCATGGCCTCTTTTATTGATCAGGCCGGGATAGACATGATCTTAGTCGGCGATTCGGTAGGCATGGTGGTTTTAGGCTATGATTCCACGGTTCCGGTGACCATGGAGGAGATGATCCATCACTGCAAGGCGGTGCGCAGAGGAATGCGCTTTGCCTTTCTGGTGGGGGATATGCCCTTTATGTCTTATAATATCTCCCGGGAAGAAGCCATCCGGAACGCCGGCCGGTTTATGAAAGAGTCCGGTTGCGATGCGGTTAAATTGGAAGGGGGGTTGGAGGTAGCGGAAACAATCAAGGCTATTGTAGAGGCCGGGATCCCGGTAGTGGCCCACATCGGGTTGACTCCGCAAACCGCAGGTAAATTAGGGGGCTTCCGGGTCCAGGGAAAAGACCTGGCTTCGGCCCGTAAACTGTTGGATTCGGCCCTGGCCATCGAAGAAGCCGGGGCCTTTTCGGTGGTTATGGAATGCATCCCGGACAAGTTGGCCGGTTTGATTTCACAGTCTTTAAGAATACCCACTATCGGCATCGGTGCCGGTCCGGAATGCGACGGGCAGGTCCTGGTTACCAATGACCTGTTGGGATTATTTGAGAAGTTCCTTCCTAAATTTGTCAAACAATATGTTCAGTTTTTCCCGATGATTAAAGAAGCACTGGCAACCTATAAACAAGAGGTGGAAACCGGTAAATTTCCCGGCCCGGAGCATTCCTTTGTCATGGATGGCCAGGAATTAAGGGGGCTAAAGGATAAGAAGAAAGGTCAAAAAAAATAAGGAGAAAGCCAATGAAAATCGGGATCGTCGGCCCTGGGGCCATGGGTTGCCTCCTGGCCGGGAATATGGTCCGGGCCGGAAATGAGGTTTTGCTTCTGGATCATGAAAAAGAACGGGCCGAAGTCATTAATCTACAGGGTTTAAGCATAGAAGGTATCCAGGGAGCCTTTCAAGTCAAAGTTCCGGTTACTTTGAATCCTCTGGATCTGTCGCAGGTGGAATTGATCATTAATTGCGTCAAGGCCTATGATACGCAAACCGTGGCCCGGACCCTAAAGAACATTGATCCAGGGCCTTATTTTTTAACTCTTCAGAATGGTGTGGGCAACGTAGAACACCTTGGAGAATATCTCCCAAAAGAAAAAATTCTGGCCGGCATTACTTCTCACGGGGCCACTGATCTGGGACCGGGTCAGGTGCGTCATGCCGGGCAGGGAGATACCTTTATCGGTTATGGTTTCCCGGAAATGGATAGAGGACCGGATTCCGACTCTCTATTAAAAATGATCCAGGAGATGCTTACCCAGGCCGGATTTAAGACCCAGTCGGTGCCCAAGGTTCAAAACCTTATCTGGAGCAAACTGTTGATCAATGTTGGTATCAATGCCCTGACCGCCCTGACCCGTTTGCCGAACGGAAAACTTCTTGATTTCCCAGGGACGCAATTAATCCTGGAAGAGGCCGTTCAGGAGGGACTCTTGGTCGGAAAGAAGAAGGGAATAGAATTTATCTATGCCGATCCCCTGGAACAAGTTAAAAAGGTTTGCCGGTTGACCGGTTCCAATGTTTCCTCCATGCTCCAGGATGTTTTAAAGCAAAAGAGGACCGAAATCGATTTTATCAACGGTGTGATTATGAGAGAGGGGGCAATTTACCGTATTCCGGTTCCGATTAACAAGGTACTGACCTGTTTGATTAAGACCATTGAAGAATCCTATGGGCAGACCGTCTGTGGCGGATCTTTTATTTCCCAAACCCCCGGAAGTCTTTAGTTCGAAAACAACATTTAAGGTTTTGAGATTGTAGCACAGCCGCCCTCGGCTGTGACCATTAAAGACAGGCGAGGGCGTCTGTCCTACATAATCTTGAATCTATTTTCATCTTTCGTGGTACCCCCCCCTTTACTCCCCTCCGGGGGAGAGGCTGGGGGAGTGGCATTTCCCCAAAATAGGAATTGTGCATAGTGACTTGATCTTTGTGCAGGGTAATAAGTCTCATCTTAATTCCAATCTTAGATATCTTACTTAAATAATTAAATATTTATATTTGGTGTTCCATGGCATAAGATTTGCTTTGCTAAATCTATTTAAAGATTTACAAATTCCCCTTTTCACTTGGGATGGAGAAATTCGCACTTAAAAATTTAAGAAGAGAGAAATTCTATGGCCAGTCTGGAAAAATTGATTAAGGAGTATTACTCGACAAACAGGGATAAAATGATCGATTGTCCTTTACAACCCGGGAATTTAAAAATAACGAAAATGGCCTGCCTTAAACGGATAAAATCAACCCAAAAGAAAAAATTTGAAAACCCCAGACCCGAAGACCTTTTTAATTATTTCGTTTATCAAGGGTTATTGCGCTGCCAACAATGTCCGATTATTAAAAATGGGGTGCCTGTTAAAAGGAGCCATGGATAGAAAAAGATGAATCATCCGATCATGATTCTGCATATAGATAAAGACTACCAGGCCTTTTATTGGATTCTCCGGGATCCAGGCAAGATAATCTCTCAGATTACCATTCTCCAGGCTATACAGCTTTTAAAGACCTTTGAATTTGATCTGATTATCTCAGAACCTCAGAACCTGGCCATTCTCAGGTCAGCCGTTGCAGACAAGGCCAACCCGGAGGATGGTGATCATAAGGCCGACTCTTAAGTCCTGCAAACGCCGAGCCGGCCGGCAACTTCTTAGACCCTGTCGTCGGAAGGGACGACGAAATTGGGATCTCACTGGCTTTTTACGAATCCATCAAAGTTATTAAAAAGTGAGAGAGCTTTGCGCTTGTTTTAAATAAGGCAGCAGTCCTCCGGCCAACAGGATATCGATCTTGTCTGCCGGCACCATGGCCCGGAAGAGTATTTTTTTCTTCTTGGTTTGATTGATGACTTCAATAGATAGCCCTTTCCGGATGGCCTTTTTTACCCTTTGAAATTCAAGCCGGTCATCCTGGTCCAGGGTATCATAGTCCCCGGGTTCCACAAAAACCAGGGGGATGATTCCGTAATTGATCAAATTACTTAAATGGATTCGGGCAAAGGATTTGGCCAGCACGGCCTGAATACCCAGGTACATGGGGGCCAAGGCCGCATGCTCCCTGGATGAACCCTGGCCGTAGTTTTCTCCCCCTACAATCACCCCACCCCTGGCCTTCAAGGCCCTTTCTGAAAAAGCCGGATCCAGGCGGTGGAAGGTATATCGGGAAATGGCCGGGATATTGGACCGAAAGGGCAAGACTTCCGATCCTCCCGGAAGGATATCATCGGTTGTAATGTGGTCTCCAGCTTTGATCAAGACCGGAGCCTTAAAAAAGTCGGATACCGGTTTTTTAACCGGGATGGGCTTTATGTTCGGACCCCGGATTATTTTTACCTGGGCCGGGTTTTTCGGCGGTGACAGGATAAAAGGATCCGGAACGGTGACTGTCGGGGGACTGAAAGTCCGGGGCCCGGACCACCGGTAACGAAGGGGGTTGACCACTTCTCCTTTGATGGCCATCAGGGCCGCTGCCAGGGGGTTGCACAGATAAACCTGGGCATTAAGGGTTCCACTGCGACCTTTAAAATTCCGGTTGAAGGTTCGGAAGGACACCCCGCTGTCCGGAGGAGCCCCGCCCATACCGATGCAGGGGCCACAGGCCGCTTCCAGGATCCTGGCCCCGGAAGCGATCAGAGTTACCAAGTCTCCTTTTTCGGCTAATTGTTGGAGGACCTGACGGGAGCCGGGATTGATCAAAAGGCTCGAATGGGGGGCCACGGTCTTGCCATTGAGGATGGTCGCCACAGCCTTCAGAACCGCATAGGATGAATTGGAGCAACTGCCTATGCAGACCTGATCCACTTTCAGGCCGATCAATTCCTTTAAGGGGACCACCCGATCGGGACTGAAGGGTTTGGCGGCCAGGGGTTCCAGTTTCCCAAGATTTATTTCTATGGTTTCATCATAGGCGGCCTCTGGGTCGGCCATAAAGGCTGTCCAGTCTTTTTCACGGCCCTGACCTTTTAAAAAGGCCAAGGTTACTTCATCACTGGGAAAAATCGAAGTGGTAGCCCCCAATTCGGCCCCCAGGTTGCAGATAGTGGCCCGTTCGGTTACGGGAAGTTCTTCCAGACCCGGGCCGTTATATTCCATAATCCAACCGACTCCTCCGCGAACGGACAGACGTCGGAGCATCTCCAGCCCAACATCCATGGCCGTTACCCAGGGACGGTTTAATTTTCCGGTCAACCGGATCCGTCTGACCTTGGGTTTGACCATGCTATAGGGAATGCCTGCCATGGCGGCTGCGATATCCAGACCACCGCAGCCCATAGCCAGCATACCCAGACCGCCGCAGGTCGGGGTATGGCTATCGGAGCCTAATAAAACCTGACCGGGTTTGGCAAATCGTTCCAGATGCACTTGATGACTGATTCCGTTGCCC
Organism: uncultured Thermodesulfobacteriota bacterium; assembly: GCA_964627515.1. Lineage (GTDB taxonomy): Bacteria > Desulfobacterota > RBG-13-43-22 > RBG-13-43-22 > RBG-13-43-22 > RBG-13-43-22. The sequence goes on from CAZVHO010000001.1 coordinate 91,243, forward strand.
GGAGGGGAAAAATAAGCCCCGTAACGGGCCGCTGCCGTCTGAAGATAGACATGATCATCAGGATTGCGGGAATCGGCTTGCAGGGTGTTGTGATCCACATAGGAGACCGCGACGGGGACCTGTATCCGGGGGCGTCCGATGGCCTCAAACTGCAGGTACACCATGGTCCCGGTGGCGTCCTGGGTCAAGACCTGGTCAACCCTCAGGGGAAGCGTATCGCTTTTAAGGTTATGTTGGTTCCAGAGATGGGTTTTTATGATTTTCTCAAAAAGATTCATTGGCATAACTACTCCCTT
>CAZVHO010000001.1:91638-106268 GCA_964627515.1 uncultured Thermodesulfobacteriota bacterium
TTTAATGCGAAAATACCGTTCGTCGTTCAGTGTTCGGCGTTCGGCGAAAGACATTTTAATGCTTCGTGGTGCCACGCCCTAAGCGTGGCATGAGGGTTTAGTTGCAAGATGCAGGATGTATCAAAAGATTAATCATGATCGATGACCCTTCATTACCGTTCCCCTGTTTATATCTTCTTCGTCCGTATCCCTCAACAATATTCGAGACGATGAACCTCACGGCATCACTCTTCAATTGGTAACTGTACCGTCATTGTGGTTCCCTTTTCCGAAGAATCAACCAGAATATCACCGTTATGGTCTTGGATAAGCTTGTAGGAAACCGCCAGGCCGAGACCGGTCCCTTTCTTCTTGGTGGTTACAAAAGGACGAAACAACTTATCTTTGATCTCCTGGTCAATACCTTTACCGGTATCCACGACCCGGATCAAAACCGAATTCTTATCTTCTTCGGTCTGGAGCGTCATGGTTCCTCCCTCCGGCATTGCTTCCACCGCATTCTTGATCAGATTGATGAGGACCTGTTTGATCTGCTCCGGGTCGAATAAAAAATCAGGCAAATCAGGGTCGTATTGGGTTTTGTATTGAATGTGCTGTTCGGCCATCAGGGGACTGAATAACTGGCCCACTTCCAATACGACCTGGTTGATCCGGGCTAATCTCTTATGGGGAGTGGTAGGTCGGGAAAAATCCCGGATCTCCAAAAGCATGGTTTCCAATCGATTGATCTCGGTGGTGATCAGTTCCAGTTTCTGTTTTTCCTTTTCGCCAAGGAGGGGAGACCGCTTGAGTTGATGAGCCAATCCGCCGATGGCCAGCAAAGGGTTTTTGATTTCATGAGAAACATGGCTGGCCATGGAACCCACAGAGGCCAATCTTTCGGATTGGACCAATTTTTCCTGCGACTTTTTGAGTTCATCCGTCTTATTTTGGATCTCGATTTTTAAATATCGGGACCAGCGGTTGGAAAGAAAAACCCAGAACCCTGTTCCGACGATGATGCAGATTTGAAAGATGGCTATAAGAAGGGCCTGATGAAAATTAAGGCTTCGGACCAATCCGGAGACTTCTTCCGTAGGGGCTACCAGGGCCACTGACCAGAATTCCGAAGCCAGGCGCGGCTGGGGGCGAAGATTTCGATCCGGTGTTTCGTAAAAAGGGATCGGGGTATAGGCGATCAATTTTTCCGTAACCGTTCTTTGGGAACGATGCCAGCCGCTGACATAGGTTGAAGTGCCCTCCTTTTTCTTCAGAAGTTCCTCCCGGGTCAGATCATCAATTTTTTTGAAGGAAAAATGGGGGGCCTTGGTCTTGCGGACTTCAAAAATATTTTTGCCGATGAAATCGGTTTCATAGTGATCAAAAAATATGCCCTGATGATTGATGATCCAGGCATAACCGGTGGTGCCGGAGACCACCCCCCGGGTAGCCTTTTGGGCAATTTGGATGGCGTCAACGATAAAAAAGAGCCCCCCTTTTTTTTGAAAAGGGACCCCCATGGGCAATATCCATTTTCCGGTTTCTAAAAAAGAACTTCCGATCCAGACCCGATCAGAGAGATAACCGGATTCCTGCAACCTGGAAAGGGATTGCAATTCGGGAAGGGGAAAAGGTCCGGGATTCCACCTTGGATCCTGAATTTTTCCTGCTATTTTCCCCTGTTCATCCAGGATTAAAATAGCCAGGATATCTCCGGCCGACAGATTCAGGAATTGAGAAAGGATCCCCCCAGGTTTTATCATGAAATGGATATCCAGTAATTCTCCGGTCCTCCTGAGCCCCAAAAGGGTAATTTCCAGATGAGCAATCTGATTTTGAATATGATCGGAGATCTTTCTGGCCAGGATGAGTTGTTGCTCATTAAACTGTTGCGTAATGGTCCTATGGATCTTCCGGGAGGTGGAATAGCCGACAAAACCGACTACCAGAGTTAAAACAAAGGCCAGGACATAAACCAGAGGCAGGAATTTTTTAAGGAGCCCGGGGAAACCAAGATTTTTCATTGCCGGATATTCAGGAGCAGATAACTTCCAATAAATAAAAAAAGGATATTAGCCGACCAGGCGGCCCAGAGGGGAGGAAAAATACCGGAAATACCCAGAGAACGTGAAAGGCCAAAAAAGATCCAATAGACGAAGGCCACGAGCAAACTCCCCACAATCCCCTGGCTGATCCCTATGCCTTTTTCTTTACGCAGGGCCAGGGAAATCCCGAATAAGGCCATAACGATACAGACTACCGGAAAAGCCAGGCGGATATGTTTTTCGACAATATACCGGGTGGCTTCGTAGCCTTCCTTTTGAACCTTTTGGATGTAGGCTTTAATCTCCGGATAGGTCATCTCTTCACTGTGTTTTTCCTGGTAGCGGAAATCTTCGGGGGTTTCGGGAAGAACAACCGTTTTTTCAGTAAAAGGCTGGCTGGAATAGGAACCTCCCGGTTGAAAAGATTGGGAGAGGCCGTTCATAAATATCCAGGTCCCATTTTTCCAGGAGACCTTTTCGGCGTCCAATCGGGTTTGTAATTTGAACTTTGGGTCAAAAAAATAGAGGATGGCGCCTTCCGCCGTTTGGTCTTTGAAATTAAATTTATTGAAGGTATAAATGGCTTGATCCCCTTTATACCAGATTTTCTCCTGGAGCAGGACGGCCCGGGGTTCCATTTTTTTAACCCGGTAATTCCAGATTTCAGAGGCCCGGGCATTCGTAAAGGGAACCAGGATTTCTCCGAGGATCAGGATCAGAACGGTCGCGGTGAAGGAAAGCAGGATGATCGGAAAGGACAAGCGGATCATGTTGATGCCACTGGATTTGAAGGCGATGATTTGATTGTTCTTCGATAAGAAGCCAAAAGTCAATTGAGTCCCCATGAGGATGGCAACCGGGATCATCTGCTTGACGATGTTGGGAATAGTGAAGATAAAAAAACGAATGATGAGGTCTGGGGCTACCCCGGCGGCATTGAAATCATCCAACTTTTCCATAACATCCACCAGCAGATAGATAAACACAAAGATCCCCAGACAGAGCGAAGTCATTTTTAAGAATTCTTTGGACATGTAATGGCTGATGATGCGCATGGCTGTTTACTAAGCAAAACTATTTGAAATTGGGTCTTAAGCCCGACCCTCTAAGGATATGGGACGGCTTCAATCTTTCGAAATGATGCTGGATACTGGATACTGGTTGTTGGCTGCTGGATGTTTGATTTTATCAAGCATCAGTTGTTTGTTTTTATCCAGAAACCAGGATCGGGAGTTTAATCCAGGATCGTCCGGCCAGAGGCGGATGCTCTCGCGTTTTCTAAAAGTTAGTGATAAATCCGCAGATTCCGAATTTTAGATTTTAACCAAGGTCGAGCGGTTTGTAAATAAAAAAGCTGCCCGAGAAAGGGGTTTGATTTTTTTCGAAAACCTGTTAAAAAAAGAAGGTCTGATCAAAACTAATGGAAATTGGGTTCTTAATGATTATTCGCCAAACCATTGAAAATCGGGAAAAACATTTCCTGGCCCCCTGGGCGACCTTGAGCGCCGAGAGCCGGGGAAGACCGGTTCCCGAAAAGGAATGTTCTATCCGGACCGTTTTCCAGAGGGACCGGGACCGGATCATCCATTCCAAGGCCTTTCGTCGGTTGAAGCATAAAACCCAGGTATTTTTATCCCCGACCGGAGACCATTATCGAACCCGGTTGACCCATACGTTAGAGGTTTCTCAGATCGCCCGGACTATCGCCCGGGCCCTCAGTTTAAATGAAGACCTGACTGAAGCCATTGCCTTGGGCCATGATTTGGGCCACACCCCCTTCGGGCATGCCGGTGAAGAGGTCCTGGATCAGATCGTTCCCGGCGGTTTTGTCCATAATCAGCAGAGTCTCAGGGTGGTGGATCATTTGGAGAAGGGGGGAAAAGGTCTCAATCTGACCTTAGAGGTCCGGGACGGTATTCTGAAGCATTCCAAAGGGAAAGGGGATATCCTTTCCCAGGACCCGTCCGAACGGGCCATGACCCTGGAAGGGGAGGTGGTCCGGGTCGCCGATATCATTGCCTATATCAGCCATGATCTTGATGATGCCATCCGGGGAGGGGTGATTTCCACCAAGGATATTCCCAAGGATTGTTTAAGAATCTTAGGGGACCGAAGCTCAAAACGGATCGATACCATGGTTAAGGCTGTAGTCCATTACAGCCTAAAGGACCCTCCACAGGGTCTTTCTATGGCGGAGGAAGTTTCAACCGCTATGGATCGATTACGGACCTTTCTGTATGGTCATGTTTATGACGCAGGCCGGGTCCATCAGGATTTTATCAAGGCCCGCAAAGTGATCAGCGAATTATACCAGATCCTGCTTGCCCATCCGGAATTTCTGGGGGATCAATGGGGGTATGGTCAAGAGGTAATAATAACCCCGGAAAAGGTGACGGACTTTATTGCCGGTATGACCGATCGATATGCCTTGAACCTCTATGAAAAGATTTTCCTTCCTAAACCCTGGGCGGTGTTGTGATCTGGTTACTGGATGCTGGATACTCAGAGGCAATCAGATCGTGAGGTTGGTTTTTATCCAGTATCCAGAATCCAGTATCCAGAATCGCCCGGATAGAGGCCGATGATCTTGCGTTTAAAAAAGTTAGAGACAAATTCACAGACTTGGCTGCCAAGAATGTAAATATGGACCTGAAAGAAATCCTGACCATAAATCGCGAACCGATTATTAAAGAATGGATCCAACGTCTCCATGTAGGGGTGAGCCGGCATTACAGCGAAAGGCCCCTGGAGGAACTGGAGGTTACTGTTTCCAGGGCCTATGACGCCAGTCGGGCCGTTCTCCTCTATAATGATTATTCCAGTATTGATGCCCACATTGAATGGATCGCCCGGATCAGGCTCGAGGGGGAATTCTCCCTCTCGGACGTCCAGAATGCTTATGAACTTTGCAGAACATTACTGGTTCCCATACTGGTAAAAGACCTGGCCGGCCGGGATCTCCTCCTGGCCCTCCAGGGGATAGATGCCTGTCTCCTTTATACCATCAAGAAATTCAGCAATTATTATCAATCCCTCCATGAAAAAGACATCCGGGAACATGCCTTGAACCTGGAGCGGGAAGTGGAAAAAAGGACCCGGGAACTGGCCGAATCGGAATCCAAATACCGGGTCCTGGTGGAAGAGATAAACGACGGCTATTTTGTCAACCAGGATGGCCTGATCGTTTTTGCCAACCAGGCCTTTTACGATCTCCATGGGTACTCCCGGGAGGAGATGTTCGGAAAACCCTATACCGATTTTATCGCCGTAAAATCTCTGCCCCAGGTGCAAAGGTCTTTTGAAAAGAGGATGTCCGGGGAAGAGGCTAATGACCTTTACGTTTACCTGCGCCGCCATAAGAACGGAAACACCCTGTTTACCGAGAACAAGGTCAAACGTATCCGCTATCAGGGCAAGGTTGCCGTTGCCGGGATTTGCCGGGATATCACCGGCCGGATAGAAACGGAAAGACGCATAAGGGAATCCGAGCGCCTGGCCCATATCGGCAAGCTCACGACTTCCCTGGCCCATGAGATCCGCAACCCTCTTTCATCGGTCAAGATGAACAGCCAGATCATCCTGAAAAATACCGAGTTCGGCGGCAACGATCTGAGACGTATGGAAATCATCGTCCATGAAATATCAAGGCTGGAGCGGATACTGGATGAGATGCTGGATTTCGCCAGACCGGTCAAATTAAATCTGGAGCCTTTTTTTATTCATGAAATCCTGGATTCCTGTCTCGAAATCATGGAGGCCAGGTTCCGGGAAAAGAGGATCTCCGTAATAAAAAGATATACCGGAAGACTTCCCCGGACCCTGATGGATCATGAAAAGATGGAACAGGCCATTATCAATATTCTGCTCAATGCCGTGGAAGTCCTGCCGCAGGGGGGACACTTGGAGATTTTCGTCAGGAAATTAAGGAAAGATGGTCAGGCCCTGCAGGTTGAAATAAGCGATGACGGGCCAGGGATCAGTGCCGAGGACCTGCCTTTCATATTCAACCCTTTTTTCAGCAATAAGAAAAAAGGTACCGGCCTGGGTCTTTTTAATGTAAAAAAGATCATAGAAGCCCATGGAGGATCTGAAAACGTCGTCATCCGCAAGCCTAACGGAACGCGGGTAATCTTTGCCCTCCCCTTGAGAGAAATGTCGTGAAAGCCCAAAAAATTCTCATTATTGATGATGAACAGGCCCTTTTGGAGTCCCTGGAGATGTTTCTGGTCGAAAAAGGCTATCGGGTCGCCTGTGCCCAGTCCGCCTCCGAAGGTTTGAACCAATGCCGGAGCTTCGATCCCCAGGTGATTATCCTGGATATCCGCCTGCCCGATATGGATGGATTGGATGTCCTCCGTCAACTGGTTGAAGGGGGAAGAAAAAATATCATCATTATCACGGCCTTTCATGACATGGATATGACCATTAAGGCCATGAAGCTTGGTGCCTTCGATTACATCCCCAAACCGATCGATGTGGAAGAGCTTGAAAGGGCCATTGATAAAGCTCTTAAGTCCGTTAATTCGGTCCGCTCTGCCTCGGCCGTATTGATTGATCCCTCTTCGAGATATATCGAGGGGAAAATAATCGGCAAGAACCGGGGGATGAAAGAGATTTTCAAGACGATCGGTGTACTCTCGGAAAACAGGATCACGGTCCTTATCGAAGGGGAAACAGGCACCGGCAAGGAACTGATAGCCAGGGCAATCCATTTTAACAGTTCTTTTAAGGAGCATCCCTTTCAGGCTATAAACTGCGCCACTTTCGTAGGAAGCCTTTTGGAAAGCGAACTTTTTGGCCACGAAAAAGGGGCTTTTACCAGCGCCTTCAGTCCCAAGAAAGGGAAATTTGAACTGGCCGGAGAAGGGACGATATTCCTGGATGAGATCGGAGAAATCCCTTTTGAGCTTCAATCAAAACTGCTCCGCTTCTTACAGGAAAAATATTTTGAGCGACTGGGGGGAGAACGAAAGATTAAATCCAATGCCCGGGTAATTGCCGCCACCAATGAAGACCTCTGGAAAATGGTTCGGAAAGGGACTTTCAGAGAAGATCTCTATTACCGTCTCAATGTGGCCGCTATCAAGGTCCCCCCCCTCCGGGATCGGAAATCGGATATCCCGCTCCTGGTTGAACATATCCTGATGAAAATTAATCAGGAGCTCTCCAAAAAGATCAGGAAAGTTGAAGAGGAAGCCCTCAGAAAAATCATCGAATACGACTGGCCCGGCAATGTCCGGGAACTGGAAAATGTCCTGACCCATGTGGCTATCAATACCCGGGGGGAAGTCCTCCTGGAAGAACTTATTGCCCCGTTACTCGGGAAGAAATCCGCCAGTTCTTGTCAGAACCCTAAAGATTTCCTGAGCATAGAACACAGCCTGCAGGATTTGGAAAAACAATATATTTTAGGGATACTTGACCGAACCCACTGGCATTTGGGGAAGACCTGTGAACTTCTCGGCATTTCACGCCCTACACTCCGCCACAAACTCAAAACCTACGGATTGTCTGATGGGCTTAGTAAAAATTGAAAATTATTTTCAAAAATGGGAAGATCTATTCAAACCAAAAGGGAATCGCTGATCCCTTAATTTCTTTAACTTGTTGCAATTTCATGGATTATGAAATAATTACCTCGCTGGCACAACTTTTGCTCAATAATAGCCCATTCGGAATCTGAAGTTATTGGAAGAAAGCCATAACGCCGGAGTTTTTTTGCCGGGCCAAATGATGAAATGGTTCTTGACAAATTATCCCGATATGAATACATAATTCGATATAACCTTAAAAAATCTCAGATAATTAATTCTGCTTATTGAAAAGCAGATTTTCGCCTTATATAGAATTTGGAATAAATTAGAAGCAGTTTCGGTTGTTTCCGTCCCTCTTGAAAAAAGGATTTAGCGGTTCTTAACCCATATTCCACAAGGAGGAGCATTATGAAGGCAAAATTTTTAGTTATCTGGACATCCCTCTGTTTTTTTATCCTGACCTGTTTTGCACTTTCCCCCCTCATGGCTGCTGAAAAACCTATTGTCATCGGGGCCCCCCTGGCCACAGCCTTTCTCTATGGCTGGGATGCCGAGCGGGCCATACGTCTGGCCGTTGAGGAAATCAATGCCAAAGGCGGGGTCAATGTGAAGGGCACCAAGCGGCCTTTCGAGGTGGCTGTCATGGATACCCGGGACCTGGAACCCGGTGTTCCGGTCAGCGATGCCCTTTTAACCGTGGAAAAACTTATTTTAGAGAAAAAAGTCGATTTTATTGTCGGCGGGCCGGTCCGCTCCGAGGCCGCTTTGGCGGCCATGGATTTGCTTTCCAAATACAAAAAGGTATCCATTCTTTCTACCGGGGCCTTGACCCCGGCCTATCATGCCCGGGTGGCCGAGAATTACGACAAATTCAAATATTGTTTCCGGATCAGCGGAGAAGCCAAATGGATGGTGACCGGTGAAATCATCCCCTGCCTGGAAGATATCGGCAAGGACCATAAGCTGAACAAACTTTTTATTATGGTCCAGGATGTGGCCCATGCCCGGGGCGGAGGGGAACTGATTGCCAAGATCATGGCCGGAAAGGGCTGGACGGTTTTGGGCAAGCCGGAAATTTATCCCACCGGGACCACCGATTTTTCCATGGGGCTATTGAAGGCCAAAAAAGAAGGGGCCCAGGTCATTCTGATCTGGATGGATATGCCGGAAAGTTCCATTCTCTTAAAGCAATGGTACGATCTGAAAATCCCGGCCTTACCTTTTGGCTCCATTATCGCGGCCGCCGAACAACCGGGTTTCTGGAAGGCCACGGAGGGGAAAGGGGAATACTGCTTAGCCAACGTGGTCAATGCCGGCAACGCCCCCTCCAAAGCCACACCATGGACCATGAAATTTGTCGATGCCTACACCAAGAAATGGAAGATCGAGCCGGAAGGCTATGGGACTTCCAGCAGCTACATGGCCGTTTATGTGTTAAAAGAGGCCATCGAAAAAGCCGGCTCTTTGGATTCAGATGCCGTGATTGCCGCCCTGGAAAAAACCGACCTGATGGGGGTTTACGGCCGGATTCGGTTTGACCAGAAGAGCCACCAGATCATCCCCAGCCTGGATCCGAAAGAAGGGGCCGTGGGGACCGTTTTCCAATGGCAGAAGGGGAAGAGGGTGGTGGTTTATCCCACCAAAATCGCCACCGGGGATATCCTGCTGCCGCCGTGGATGAAAAAATAAATAGGGGGATGAGGGAAGATAACGATTTTCTCCGTCCCTCGTACAAAAAACCATATCCTGATTTATACCTTGCACCATTGAGGGATAGATGGAAATACTCATTTACGGTATCGTCAACAGCGTAACCCTGGCCTTGATGGCCTTGGGGTTTACGCTGGTTTATGGAATTTCCGGCCTGCCCAACTTCGCCCACGGGGCCTTGTATATTGTCACCGGCTTTATCGTCTGGAGTCTGATCCATACCCTCAATCTGAATTATCTCCTGGCCATGTTCTTATCCTTGTTCATCACCGGGATTATCGGGGCGGCGATTTATCGCTTCATATTGATCCGGGTCCGGGGTATGGCCACCTCGGAAATCATTGCTTCCTATGCTATCGGACTGGCTGTTCTGGAAGGGTTGCGGTGGGGCGGATTTAAAGGGATGACCTATACCCTGCCGGTATTCGTGGAAGGAAGCCTGGACCTGTTCGGCGTGAATATCGATATTCAACGGATCATGGTGGTCGTTTTGGGGGTCGTGGTCATGGCCTGTCTTTGGCTTTTCACCCACTATAACCGAACCGGATTGGCTTTGAGGGCCATGGCCCAGGATGAGCGGGCGGCCTTGATGCTGGGTATCGATTCCGACCGGATGGCGGTTGCGGCCATGTTTTTAGGCTCTTTTCTGGCCGGACTGGCGGCTGTGGCCTTGCTCCCTTTGGGCAATATCGTTGTCGAGGCCGGTTATAATGTCCTGATTATGGCTATTGCGGTTTGCATTGTCGGCGGCCTGGGCAGTTGGGTCGGAGCGAGCCTGGCCGCCTTTCTGATCGGTTTTGTCCAGATTCTGACCGTAGTTTATATCGGAGCCCATTTTCAGATTGTAGTGGCCTTACTGGCTATCATTGTCACCTTGATTTTAAGGCCTTCCGGTTTATTCGGCCGACAAAAAGAACTTGAAGAACGGGTATAACCTTGAACCAAACATCAGTGCGTAAAGAGCGGATAGATCGGGGCATCAAGGTCCGGACCAGCGGAATCTATGCTATTTCCGCCTGGAAAGAAATCGGCTATCTGGTGGTCCCCCGCCTGATCCTGATTGTCGGCCTCCTTATTCTGCCCCTGGTCGTGACCAATGTCTATTGGCAAAGGGTGATTTCAATCGTCGGTATCTATGCCCTGCTGGCCCTGAGTTTCGACTTCCTGACCCATTTCGTCGGTCTGGTCTCTCTGGGGGGGGCCTTTTATGTGGGCGTTGGCGGTTATCTGGCCGCCATCTTAAATACCAAACTGGGCCTGTCTCCTCTTTTTACCATCCCCCTGGCTACCTTGGGCGGCGCTGTGCTCTGCACTCTGGCTTTATTACCCTGTCTGCCCCTACGGGGGGTTTACTTTTCCATTGTCACCCTCATGTACCCCCTGGTGACGGCCCGCATTATTGAAGCCTTGAATATTTTAGGGGGCACCGACGGGATAGTCGGGGTAGCCAGTTTTCCCAACCGTTGGATTGAGCAGTATTCCCTTTTGGGGATCCTTTTGGTGATATTATTCGGTCTCCGGCGGATAGTGAATATGGACATCGGGTTGGTCTTCCAGGGGATCAAGGATAACGACCAGGCGGTCAAGGCCTCGGGAATCAATATTACTTATTATAAGGCGGCCGCAGTCTTTATTTCTTCCGGTATGGGCTGTCTGGGCGGGGCCTATCTGGTCCATATCTATATGTGGTCCGGAATCTCCCAACTGGCCCTGGATTTTTCCATTATACCCATTGCCTCGACCGTAATCGGCGGGGGGGGGACGCTGGTGGGGCCTTTGCTGGGTGCCTTTTTCCTGGTCCCGATTTCCGAGTTGCTCCGGGCCTTCGGGACCTTGCGGATTGTCTTTTATTCCCTGATCCTGATGGCCTTTATCGTTTTCCGGAGTGAGGGCATCATGGTCTATGCCCAGCGTAAGTACCACCAATTTGAAAGATGGGTCAAGGTATGAATCCGGATGTTATTTTAGACGTGCAGAAGATCAGCAAATCCTTTGGTGGAATCCAGGCCCTGTTTAATGTAAGTTTCAGCCTCCATCGGGGGGAGATCCTGGGGATCATCGGTCCGAACGGTTCGGGGAAAACCACTTTAATCAATTGTGTTACCGGTTTTGTCCAGAGTGATAAGGGAAAAGTATTCTTTAATCAACGGGATATCACTAATTGGCCGCCCCATAAGATCGCCCATCTGGGCGTTACCAGAACCTTCCAGGTTATGCGACCCTATTACAGCCTGCCGGCCTACAAGAATTTGATCATCCCTTTATATTCCCCGAGGGCCCGCCGGACCGGAGGCTGGCGCGGCGGCGGGAAACTGGGTGATCGAAATACGGTAAGCATAGACATCCTGGAAGAGATCGGCTTCGAGCGGGATTCCTTTGTCCCCTACAAATTGGCTTCAACCCTTCCCACCGGCTATCTAAAACGCCTGGAATTGGCCCGCTGTCTGGCCTTACGGCCGGAAGTCATCCTTTGTGATGAAGTCTTTTCCGGGTTGAGTGCCAGTGAAATCGCCAGTATGATCCCCTTAATCGAACGGCTGCAGATGGAGGGGATCACCCTGATCATGATCGAACACCGTTTAAAAGAGCTGTTCCGGGTGGCCAACCGGGTCATGGTCCTGAATTTCGGCCAGAAACTCACCGAAGGCCTCCCGGCTGTGGTTATGGAGGATGAAAAGGTGAAAGAGGCCTATCTGGGATCGGAGGATTTATCCGATTATGTTTGAAGCTAAAGGGCTGATGGTTTTTTATGAAAACATGCTGGCCCTGAACAACATCAGCATTAAATGTCAGGAAGGCCAGATCGTCGGGGTCTTTGGCGCCAATAGCGCCGGAAAATCGACCTTGATGTACACCCTTTCAGGGATTATGCAGGACATCAAGAAGAAGGAAGAGATGGCTGGAGGGGAGCGAATAACCCTTTTAGGGGAAGTCCTTTACCAGGGTATCGATATCATGAACTTAAAACCCAGCCAGCGGGCCAGAAAAGGGATCATCCTCTGCCCGGAACGACGAAGGATCTTCCCGGAAAGCACGGTCCTAGAGAACCTGAAGATGGGCGGCTACCTGGCCAGTGCCGGCCAGGTTAAGTCGACGCTGGATTATGTTTTTAAAATTTTCCCCGCCCTGGTTCCCTTAAAAAAGCGGGAAGGGGGGTTTTTAAGCGGTGGGGAACAACAGATGCTGGCCATCGGCCGGGCCTTGATGGCCCAGCCGAAGATCCTGCTATTGGATGAACCCCTCATGGGCCTCAGTCCTTTGATCCAGGCAATGCTGGCCCGTTCAATAAAAAACATCCGGGATGAACGAATGGTCACCTTAATCATCACCGAACAGTACGCCCGTCCTATCCTGCCCATCGTGGATTATGCTTATATCCTGGAAAACGGAGCGGCGGTTATGGAAGGGACCCGTAAGGAATTGATGGATAATCCGGATGTACGGGCGGCTTATTTCGGGGTCTAAAGAAACAGTTGCAAGATGCAAGTTTCAAGATGCAAGTGGGAAAAAACCTTAAACCCTATTCTTTGCACCTAATCACATGCTGCGTGGTGCTCCCTGGGGCACTAATTAACAACGGGTATTTGGTGTAACTTGCATCTTGCAACTTGCATCTTTTAATAAGGGAATCTATCTATATGCCTGAGGAATTGAACAGAGTGCGCACCGGGGGGGAACTTATCTTTTCCCGTTTTGAGCGGATGGCCGAAAAATATCCGCAAAATACGGCCCTTATTTTCCTGGGTGAAAAATATTCCTATGCCCGGTTGAGGAATATGATCGATCGCTTCGCCACCGGTCTGAGCCGTCTGGGAGTCCGGAAAGGGGACCGGGTGCTGCTCTACCTGTCCAATAGCCCTCAATGGATTATTGGCTTTTTTGGAATACAAAAAATCGGTGCCGTGGCCGTTCCCGTCTCCCCCATTTATACCTCTCATGAACTCACCTATATGGTCAACGATTCGGGTGCCGAAACCATTATCTGCCATGATACCAATTTCGGATATGTGAAAGAGGTCTTTTCCGGAACAGGCCTGAAGAGGGCCGTAGTCACCAATCTGGTCGATTTACTGCCTCTGTCCAAAAGGGCCATCGGATTTTTATTCGACAAGGTTCCCCACGGCCTGGTCGAAAAAAGTGACCAGGTCTTGCTGTTTAAAGAGTTATTGAAGGCCCCGCCTGCTCCCCCCCCTGTGGAGATGGATTCCATGAAAGATCTTTCCTATATCCTTTACACCGGTGGGACCACCGGGTTTCCAAAAGGGGTACCTGGAAACCACGCCGGCATGACTTCCTATGTCAAAGACCTGACCGAAGATGTTTTGAAAGGATACATTAAAGAAGGGGAAGACGTCTATATCGCCATTAATCCCCTGTTCCATATCATGGCTCTCGGTTTTTTTGTGGCCGCCGGCTTGAATTACGGCAATACCACTATCCTGATGCCCCAACCCCAGGTGGACCCAATCCTGGAGGCCATTGGAAAATACAAGGTCCGCTGGATGCTCGGTGTTCCCACCCTCTACCGGATGATCCTGGAAAATGATCGCTTGGATCAATACCCTCTTGATTCATTACGGTATTGTTATTGCGGAGGCGATGTGCTCCCCCTGGAAGTGTTTAATCGCTGGAAAGAGAAATTCGGGGTCCCCATGGTTCAGGTCTATGGTTCCACGGAAGCCGGCCATATCACCTACAGTCGTCTCCACCAGGAACCGGATCCCCTGTCTATCGGCCTGCCGCTGAAATCCAGAAGATGCAAAGTGGTTAATCCTGAAACCCTCGAACCGGTTCCTTTTGGAGAAATTGGTGAGTTGATCGTCACTTCCGATGAAACGCTCAAGTATTATTGGAATAAGCCGGAAGAAACGGCCAGGTCTTATGTCGAGGTGGATGGCCAGACCTATTACCGGATGGGAGATTTTGTCCGGCAGGATGAACGGGGGGAGCTCTATTATGTGGAACGCCTGGCCGATATTATAAAATATAAAGGTTACCGGGTTTCTGCTTCAGAAATTGAAGCGGTCTTGCAGGACCATCCTACTGTTGTCGGGGCCTGCGTGGTTGGGGTCCCGGATCCAAAGGTCGGCGAGCGGATTAAAGGGATCGTGGTCCTAAAAGCCGATGCCAAAGGGGTGGGAGCTAATGAATTAATCCGCTTATGCCGGGAGCGTCTGGCCCCTTACAAAGTCCCCCAATATATTGAATTCCGGGACATGCTTCCCAAATCGAAGGTCGGAAAGCTCCTCAGAAGGGAAATCCGCGATGAGGAAAAAAGAAAAATGGAGAAAGGGAAGAAGTGAGGGGTTAATACGAAAATAGTATCCGTCTTCCAAGGAGCCTATTTTCATGCTTCGTGGTG
>CAZVHO010000002.1:0-47248 GCA_964627515.1 uncultured Thermodesulfobacteriota bacterium
AGTACTTTTAATAAGTTGTGCATGGCCTGGATTCCCGCCTGCGCGGGAATGACGAGTTATTACGAGTTCATCAAAAGTTCGTTTTTTTGCTTGAACGATGCAAAGGAGGAAGACCATGGAATTGATCGTTCAAAAGTTGGAAATTCCGGAAGGGGCCAACCTTATCTTTGGCCAAACCCACTTTATTAAAACCGTGGAAGACCTCTACGAAATTCTTATCGGATCGGTACCGGGGATCAAATTCGGACTGGCCTTTTGTGAGGCCTCGGGAGATTGCCTGGTTCGAGCCATCGGGAATGATCCAGAGTTAGAAGCGGCGGCCGTCAATAATGCCGGAAATATCGGAGCAGGCCATACTTTTAATATCCTCATTCGTCAGGCCTTTCCCATTAATGTCTTGAACGCCATTAAGAGCTGTCCGGAAGTCTGCTCCATCTTTTGTGCAACAGCCAATCCAACGGAGGCCATTCTGGCCCAGACCGATCAGGGCCGGGGGGTCCTCGGTGTGGTGGACGGCTTTTCTCCAAAGGGCGTTGAAGGGGAAGAAGGCCGGCTCTGGAGGAAGGATATTTTAAGAAAATTCGGTTATAAGCTATAGAAAGGTTAGGAAATGATTCGATCCAGACTTTGGCTGCAGTGTGCCGCCATGAAGGATGCTGTAACTCCCGTCCTGGTCCAGCCGGCGGTTATCGGCTGGGAAGGGAAAAACCGTTCCATCGATTTGACCATCGAACGGCCCTTTAAAGGAGAAGAGTTGATTAAGCGTATGAAAGGTTGGGTTACGGTTGATCCCAACGAGGTGATCTCTTTAATTAAGCCGGAGGGGTTCTTGAAGGTTTACGATCAAGGTCAACTTATCGTGGAAACCGACTCCAAAGAATTGGTGGACAAGATCGGGCAACGATTAAAAGACCGATTTGGGGATCGTGTTTCTCTCGAAATAATGGCCGAGGGATAAGGGTGGCCATAACAAGATGACTGCCTTAAAACAACGAACCTTAATCGTCCCTCCCTTCCTGCAAAAAGGGGATACCATCGGGATTGCCACACCAGCCAGCCCTTATCAGTCTCAAACTTTTCAGCAAGGAATTCAGCTTTTAGGGCAATGGGGGTTTAAAATCGTCCTGGGACGAAAAAGAATCGGCCGAAGGGGGTATCTGGCCGGAACGGATCAGGAAAGGGCCGAAGAATTAATGGCCCTCTTTACCAACCCGGAAATCAAGGCCATCCTTTGTGCCCGTGGGGGCTATGGGGCCATGCGGATTTTGGATTATCTGGACTTCGGGAGGATCAAAGAGCACCCGAAAATTTTTATGGGGTTCAGTGATATTACCGTCTTGTTGACCGCCCTAAAGGAAAAAGCCGGTCTGATGACCTTTCACGGCCCGATGATCACCACTCTATCTCAGTTAAACTCCCATTCCCTGATGAGGGTTCAGGATGCTTTGGCCGGACATTATGGTCTTGAACTCCCTTTGGACAAAAAAAGGGCCATTTTTCCGGGAAGCGCCCAGGGAGTTCTTTGGGGCGGAAATTTGACCCTATTGGCTCATTTAATAGGGACTCCTTATGAGCCGGTCTGGGACCGGGCCATCCTCTTTCTGGAGGATTGCGGAGAAGAACCTTATCGTTTGGACCGCCTTTTTATGCACCTGAAATTAAGGGGGTGTCTGGAAAAGGTTTCGGCCATTCTCCTGGGCCAATTCAGTACCTTGAATCATAAAGAGATCCCTTTAAGCACGATAAAAAATATATTGGGGACATTGAATATCCCGGTCTGGACCGGGTTGCCTATCGGCCACGGCACCCGGAATATCCCCATCCCCATCGGTGCCCCTGCCTTCATAGATGGTGAAAAAGCCTTGTTGTCCGTGGAAATATAAATTATAGCTGAAAGTTGAAAGCTCAAAGCCCAAAGGGGAAAGGGAATCCAGTGTTATTAGTCCGCTACCTACGGCCTGGATTCCCGCCTGCGCGGGAATGACGACCTTTTACGAGACCATCAACACAATAATAAGCAAAATGCAAGGTGGGTTACGCTTCGCTGCACCCACCCTACAGGAATTTTGCCACCTGATCGACAAAACTTTGTCGACGTATCGGTACTAAGCGCCTAATGCCTTCTTTTCCCAAAATTCATCAATGCATGCACTCCGGAGTTAAGGAGAGGGTCTTCCCCGGCGCTGTATTATTGGTAGCCCTTGGGGAAAGCATCCTTTTCCATGAAGCTTATGGTTATTCTTCCCTGATCCCAGAAAAACAGACTCTTCAAAAAGAGACTATTTTTGATCTGGCCTCCTTAACCAAACCCCTGGCCACTGCCCTGGGAATCATGGGCCTGATAGAAAAAGGGCGCTTGTTCCTGGATCAAAACTTGGAATCGGGAGATGAAAGAAATTGGGGACCTGAAAAATCCGGGATCACCATTCGCCATCTTTTAGCCCATTCGGCCGGTTTTGAGGCCTACCGGCCCTATTATTTGGATTTGAGTCATGAAAAAGGGGATAAAAAAAAGATCCTCCGGGATTGGGTCAGAAGGACTTCATTAATAGGTCCTCCGGGGGGCCAAACTTTGTACAGCGATCTGGGCTTTATTGTCCTGGAATGGATTTTTGAGGCAGCGGCCGGAGAGGCCCTGGACACCTGGATCCAAAAAAATATTTATGTCCCCTTGGGGCTGCCTGGTTTGGGGTTTCGGCCCCTGTCACGGTCCGGTGTGGTCAATCCTGAAACGTATGCCGCCACCGAAGACTGCCCCTGGCGGAAAAAGATCCTGCGGGGAGAAGTCCATGATGAAAATAGCTATGCCGTAGGCGGGGTCTCAGGCCAGGCCGGACTCTTTGGTACGGCTTCCGATATCTTTCAGTTATTGCGGGCCTTAAAAAGGGCCTATGATCATCCGGAGGCCGCCGGTCTTTTCGACGGGAAGCTGGTCCGTTTATTCTGGCAAAGGCAGAACCGGCCCGAGGGGACGACCAGGGCCCTGGGCTTTGATACCCCGGCGGCAACCGACTCCATGGCCGGCCGTTTCTTTTCCAAAGAAAGTGTGGGCCATCTGGGATTTACCGGGACGTCCTTCTGGCTGGACCTGGAAAAAGACCTGATGGTCATTCTTCTAACCAACCGCATTCATCCTACCCGGGCTAATGAGAAAATCAAATCCTTCAGACCCTTGCTCCACGACTGCGTCTTCCAGGAAGTCATTGCCCAGGAAACCTTTTGACTTTATATTCGATTTTAGTTAAGCTAATACATTTTTGTTTGTGTAATACCAAATTCTAAATCGATAAGGGATTGATATGATTCCCATTATGGAACCATGGCTCGATCATCAGGAGATCGACCGGGTAATGCATTGCCTTAAAACCGGGTGGATATCCTCCCAGGGTGAATATATACCGGAATTCGAAAAAGCCTTTTCCGATTTTTGCCAGACCCGTTATGGAGTAGCCACCTCGAATGGAACCACGGCCTTGCATCTGGCCCTGCTCACCCTGGGTATCGGCCCTGGGGATGAGGTGATTGTTCCAGCCTTAAGCTTTATCGCCTCCGCCAATGTAGTGGTCTATACCGGAGCCCGTCCTGTTTTTGCGGATGTGGATGAAAAGACCTGGACTCTGGATCCCTCCCTGATCCATCCCTTGATAACCGAGAAAACCAGGGCCATTATTCCGGTTCACCTTTACGGGCATCCTACCGACATGGAGCCCATATTAAATTTGGCCAGGGATTATCACCTTTGGGTCATTGAGGATGCCGCCGAGGCCCATGGGGCGGAATATCAGGGCCGGAAAGTCGGGTCTTTAGGGGATATGGGTTGTTTCAGTTTTTACGGGAACAAGATTATTTCCACCGGTGAGGGCGGAATGCTGGTAACCGACAATAAGGAGTGGATGGAAAAGGCCCTTATTCTCCGGGACCATGGAATGTCCAAGGAGAGAAAATATTGGCACCCGGTCATAGGGTATAATTTTCGAATGACCAATATCCAGGCGGCAATCGGTTTGGGGCAGATAACCAAACTGGATCAGTTGATCGAAAAAAAGAGGGCGATAGCCGGTTATTATACCGATAAAATGAGTAAACTTTCCGGTATCATCCTGCCGACAGAGGAAAAATGGGCCAAGTCGGTCTTCTGGCTCTACAGCATTCTTTTGAAACCGGAAACCCGTAAGAACCGGGATGATTTGATCACCTTTCTGGCCAGGGCCGGGGTGGAAAGCCGCCCGGTTTTTTATCCCATACCCGGTATGCCCCCCTATCAGAACCATGGGAATTATCCGGTGTCTGAATGGATTTCAAAAGGGGGGATATCCCTTCCCTCGGGATTCCAGTTGACCCGGACCCAACAGGATCAGGTCATTGGACTGATCCAGGAATTTTTGGAAGGATAAAGGTGCCCGGCCATCGAAGTCTCTATTATTTTACCCACATATAATGAGAAGGAAAACATCGTTGAATTAATCCGTTCGATTTTAGAGGTGTTGTCCTTGTCAGCCTTTAAGCCCCGGATAATCGTGGTCGATGATAACAGCCCTGACGGGACAGCCGATCTGGTCAGGAAAAGCTTTTCCGATCGACCGGAGGTCTCCTTAATCCTCAGAAAAGAGGAAAGGGGCCTGGCTACGGCCATTGCCGCCGGTATTGAGGCGTCCCGAACGGAAATAATGGTTCTCATGGATACGGATTTCAACCATCATCCGAAGGATCTTCCCAGGCTTTTGGCACAATTGCCGGAAGCGGATATGATTATCGGATCCCGGTATGTTCCCGGGGGCGGAATGAATACCTCCCGCCTTAGATATTTAGGAAGCTGGGTCTTTAATGTTTTTATCCGTCTGATTCTGGGGTGTCCGGTAAAGGATAATCTGAGCGGCTTTTTGGTCCTTAAAAGAGAAGTCCTCTTGGGTTTGAAAAAGTACCCTATTTTTTATGGGTATGGCGATTATTGCATTCGTTTGATCCATCATGCCCGTAAGGCCGGCTTTATCATCCGGGAAATCCCGGTGGTGTATGAGCATCGGTTGGGGGGCGAAAGTAAAACCGACTTTGTTAAATATCTGGTGGACTACACCAAGGCCACCCTGGCTCTTCGATTCGGAAAGTGACGATAAAAGGATTTTTTAGAAATTTTTGACGTGAGGGTTACTATGGAAAAAACAACTGGTAAACGGGCCTTAATTACCGGCGTGACCGGCCAGGACGGGGCCTACCTGGCTCAATTTTTATTGGAAAAGGGTTATCAGGTCTTTGGGACCTTCCGCCGGCTTTCCACCCCGAATTTCTGGAGGATTCAGTATCTCAATATTTTTGATAAAATCAGCCTCATCCCGGTGGAATTGATTGATACCGCTTCCATTACCGAAGCCATTATCAGTTCGAAACCCCACGAAATCTATAATCTGGCGGCCCAGAGTTTTGTGGGGGCCTCCTTTGAAGAGCCGGTGGGGACGGCCAATGTTTCCGGACTGGCCGTGCCCCGTATTCTGGAAGTGATCCGTCAGGTCGATCCCAAAATAAAATTCTATCAGGCTTCCACCAGCGAACTCTATGGAAATCATGGACTGACCCTTCTGAATGAAACTTCCCCCTTTTGTCCGGCCAGCCCTTATGCCGCTGCCAAAATATACGGTTACTGGATCACCAGGATCTATCGGGAAGGATACGGCATTTTTGCCGTCAATGGCATCCTTTTCAATCATGAATCCCCACTGCGAGGCCTGGAGTTCGTCACCCGCAAAATCACCAATACCGTTGCCAAAATCGCCATCGGACTGGAAAAGGAATTGCCCCTGGGCAACCTGTCGGCCAAAAGGGATTGGGGGTTTGCCAGGGATTATATCAAATCCATGTGGCTCATGCTGCAGCATTCGAAGCCTGACGATTATGTGGTGGCCACCAATGAATGCCATTCGGTGGAAGAATTTGTCCAACTGGCCTTTGAGGTGGTCGGGCTCAATTGGAAAAAATATGTCAAGAAAGATAAACGTTTCTTACGGCCCGTTGATGTCAGTTATCTCCATGGGGATTATTCCAAAGCCAGGAAAAAATTGGGCTGGAAACCGGAAGTACGTTTTAAAGAATTGGTCCGGCTTATGGTGGAGGAAGACCTTCATCGTTGGCAGCGTTGGCAAAAAGGGGAGATATTCCCCTGGGATGCCCTTAACTATCCCAATGAGATGAATCTGTTGACCAGGTCCATGCGGATGTAAAATACAGGCATGAGGGACGAGGCGCGAGGCACGAGGACAAAGAGCAAAAAATACTTCCTCCTTATCTATAGCCCATTGCCTGTAGCCTCTGTTGGAGCGCTGTAGGGGCGGGTTTAAAACCCGCCCCTACGACGGCGGTATTTTCATGCTTCGTGGTGCCTACGCGGGCATGAGGGTTTAGTTCGAGAATAAAGTTCGGGGTTCGGAGAACCACATTTTCATGATTCATGATCTACAGCCTGTCGAAGTATCGGTGGTCCTTCCGACCTATAATGAAGCCGGGAATATCGGTCCCCTGATTGAGGTCCTCCTGGCCCATTTGCCTGAAGCGAGTGAGATCGTCGTGGTGGATGACGATTCACCGGACCGGACCTGGAAGGTGGTGGAAGGACTTAACCGAAAGGATCCGCGGGTCCGTCTGATTCGCCGGATCGGCCGACGCGGGCTGACCTCGGCCCTTCAAGAGGGGATAGAGGCCTCAGCCGGGAAGTTTATATTCTGGATGGATTGTGACTTCTCACAACCCCCGGAAAAGATATCCGAACTGTTGAAGGCCCTGGGTAATCATGATATTGTGGTTGCTTCCCGCTATGTTCCGGGCGGTGAAGAAAAAGGCCATTCCCCCTGGGGGTCCTTTTTCAGCAAAATGATCTGCCTCTTCGCTTCCTGGGTTTTAAGCCCGGCCATTAAAGATTATACCAGCGGATATATCGGGACCCGAAAAGAAATTTTGCAAGCCCTTCCCTTGCAGGGCGATTATGGGGAGTATTGTATCGGTTTTTTGTACCGGGCCTATAAAAAGGGATACCGGATCCTGGAAATACCTTATACTTGTCTGCCGCGGCGCTCCGGGGAATCCAAGACGGCTTCCAACTTGGGTGGATATCTCAAAAGGGGGCGAAAATATATCGTGACCGTCTTGAGACTCCGTTTTCAAGGTTAATCGGCGGGAGAGGGGAAGAGATGGAATTCATTGAAAAGATCCAGGCGGATGATAAACCCATTGCCATCATCGTTCGAGCTGGATTTAATCAGCCGGGCGTCAATTTTTTCAGTCCTTTTGAGTTTTCCCAGCAGTTGGGGCTCCTGGTTCATCCTTCGGGCCATGAAGTCAAGCCCCATGTTCATAATCTTATCGCCCGGGATGTTCGTGTTACCCAGGAGGTCCTTTATGTGATTTATGGGAAGATAGAAATTTCCTTGTACCGGGAAAATAAAGAATTTCTTCTCTCCCGTATCTTAAACCAGGGAGACACTGTTCTTCTGGCCTATGGGGGACATGGTATAAAAATTTTAGAACCCAGCAAGCTGTTGGAGGTCAAACAAGGTCCTTATGCCGGAATGGAAGATAAGGAGTTTTTTTAAAGACCATGATACGCGTTAACGAGCCCTTATTAGGGAAGGAAGAACTTAAAAAGGTTATCTCCTGTTTAGAAACCAACTGGATTTCTTCCCAGGGGAAGTATTTAACGGAATTTGAAGAAAAGTTTGCCGATTTTTGCGGGGTCAGATACGGCATCAGTACGACCAGCGGCACCACGGCCCTTCATCTGGCCCTGGCGACCTTAGGGGTCGGTCCCGGAGATGAAATCCTGATCCCAACCTTTACGATGGCCGCCACGGCCTTTGCCGTGGCTTACTGCGGAGCCAGGCCGGTATTTATCGATTCCGAGCCGGAAACCTTCAATATCGATTTGGACCGGGTTTTCTCTTATCTCAACACCCAGGAAAAGCGGGGCAGGAATAAGGTTAAAGCCATCCTTCCGGTTCATATATATGGCCACCCGGTGGATATGGACCCTCTTCTTTCCATGGCCGCCAGGTTTTCCGTTGCCGTTATTGAAGATGCGGCGGAAGCCCATGGAGCGGAATATAAGGGGAAGCGCTGTGGGAGCTTTGGGGATCTGGGGTGTTTCAGTTTTTATGCCAATAAAATTATTACCACCGGAGAGGGCGGGATGGTGGTCACCGATGATCCCCAATTGGCCGACAAGGCCAGAAGGTTAAAGGATCTGGCCCATGCCCCTGGAAAACGGTTCCTCCATACCGATCTGGGGTTTAATTACCGGATGACCAATTTGCAGGCCGCCTTGGGAGTGGCTCAATTAAAAAAGATCAACACCCATATTAAAAAGAAACGGTGGATGGCCGGAGAATATAATAAAGGGTTAAAGGGTATTCCAGGGTTGCGGTTACCCGTCGAGAAGCCCTGGGCCAAAAATGTCTACTGGATGTATGGGGTTTTAGTGGAAAAGGAATTCGGCCTGTCCCGGGATCAATTAGTGGAAGAATTAAAAAAGCAGGGCATAGAGACCCGTTCCTTCTTCGTCCCCATGCACCTTCAGCCTGTTTTTACCGAAGATACCCGGAAGGCCAGGAAATATGGACCCTTTCCGGTGGCTGAAAAACTATCCGAACAAGGGTTTTATCTGCCTTCCGGGTTGACCATCTCCCAGGACCAAATCCACACTATCTGCCGGCAGATCAGGGGACTGGTATGAATAAATACGGTTATTGGGGCGGATTTGTCCTGAGCCTCGTTTTTCTCTTTTTTTTTCTGAGAAAAATCGATTTGGCAAGTATTTGGGCGATATTGCAAAGTGTGGAATACCTCTATATCATTCCCTTTATACTGATCCACCTTTTATCCATCTGGATCCGGGCCAAACGGTGGCGATACCTGTTGTCTCCGATAAAAATGATAAAAACCGGCCCCCTTTTTCATGCCACGGCCATTGGATTTATGGCCAATAATATCCTCCCGGCCCGGGTAGGGGAATTGGTTCGGGCCTATGTCCTGGGCAACAAGGAAAAGATCAGTAAAACCGCTTCATTTGCTACTATTGTGGTAGAGAGATTGTTTGACGGATTTACCATCCTGTTAATATTTTTGCTGGTGATTCTTCTTATGCCTTTTCCTCCGGACCGATCCCAGCTCTTTACACCATACCAAATCAAAATGGCAGGCACCCTTTCTTTTTTTCTTTACCTGATTGTCCTGGGAGTGCTCCTGTCCTTACATTTTCATAATGAGAAGGTCAGCCGATTGATCGGATTTTTTTTGCGGCGCCTGCCTGAAAGACTTTCCTCTAAGATCTTAAAAAAGATCGAATCCTTTGTATTGGGTCTTGAGGTATTACAGAACACCAGAGATATTTTCGTAGTTATCGGTTATTCATTCTTTTTATGGGTGGTGACCGCCCTCTCTTATTATTTTCTTTTTGAGGCCTTTCACCTGAATCTGCCTGTCCTGGCGGCCTTTTTCCTCTTGGTCGTCCTGGTTTTCGGCGTGAGTATTCCTTCCGCCCCAGGCTATATCGGCACCTTTCATTGGGCCTGTGCGGCCGGTTTGATTTTTTTGGGCATAGAAGCCAACCTGGCCAAGAGTTTTGCCTTGTTGTTATGGTTTGTCGGCTTCGTCCCGATCGTTTCTTTGGGCCTTTTCTCCCTCTGGGTAGAAGGGATGTCATTGGGGCAGTTGAAGAAGACGGATCCGGAGGTTTAGATTTTTAGTAACACTTCAGGTGTTTGATAAAAGAGTTTTGTTCACCGCAAAGGCGCGAAGAACGCAGAGAGAAACATCCTTGTTCAATCCCGTGAGAGGCGGGATTGAATCCCGCCAAAGGCGGGACGAAAGCTTTTTTCTTTCTGTCCTCTCAACAGAAAGAAAAATTTATTCCCTCTTTGCGCCCTTTGCGGCTCTGCGGTGAAACTTGTTTTTCAAAAAGATAAACTGATACGATTATTTTAAAGAAAGGCCGGCTTTAAAGGCCCTGATGTTTGCTTCCTGGAATTTGGGGGGAGATAATTTGGTTATAGCTTCGATATATTTCTCCGTGGAAAATCCCAGGCCGCTTTTTTGGGCCACATAGCCCAAGAATACCATATTCCCCGATCGGGCCAGCCCCATCTTCTTGGCCCGGCCCTGGGCATCAATCCGGTCCTTCCCTTCCTCCTTTGAATTAACGATCTTTTTCCCTTTAGGTTTGAGGGTGTAGGCATAAAGGTCGGCCTCCTGGTCGGTCAGGCCCAGGAGCAGATCGGCTTGGCCCTGTTCAATGGCCGGGCTCAGGTAGCGGCCGATTTTGACCTGGGATAAAACCGAACCGCCGCGCATGGCCATGCCGTGGGTCTCGGAAGAGATCACCGGATAACCGGAAAGAAAGGCGGTTTCCACCAGGGCCCGGGTGACAAACAAAACCCCCTGCCCGCCGGTTCCAACGATGACGATCTGTTTTTTCATCAGCCTTCCCTCCGGATATGTTTTTTGGGACACACTGCAATACAGGTGCCGCAACGGACGCATAATTCCTCAATCAGGTGCACCGGCATTTTTTTCTTTTCCTGGACCAGGGCCGGGCAATCGAATTGGGTGACGCAAAAACCGCAGCCATCGCATTCTTCCTCAGGCAGAACCACTTTGGCCGGGGGCGCTTCAGGCAGGAGGTGCCGGCCATAGACCAGACAAGGGTGTCGGGCGATAATAACCGCCGGGCCGCTATCTTCCTGCTGAATATAATTTCCGGCTTTTTTGAGCAACCGGGTCATATCGGGAAGGTCATAGGGGTCGGTCTCTTCGATAAATTTTACTTCACAGGCCTTGACCATTTTTTTTATCTCAACAGGCTGGGCAGGCATTCCATCGGAAAGGGTTGAAAGAAAGGGGGTAGGCTGGCCCCCGGTCATGGCCACGGTGGAATTGTCCAGGATGACCAGGATAAAACGGGCCTTCTGGTGGACGGCCTGGACCAGGGCCGGGATCCCGGCATGAAAGAAGGTGGAATCGCCGATAGTGGCTACAATAGGCGGGATGGGTTGACCGGCGGTTTGGAAACCCTGAAACAAGCCGGTGGCTATGCTGATGCTGGCGCCCATGCAAAGGCAGGTGTCGACCACCCCCATGTTCATCCCCAGGGTATAACAGCCGATATCACTTGGGAAAATTCCCTTGGGAAAGGTTTTTTTAATGGCCCAGAAGGCCGATCGGTGGGGGCAGCCGGGGCACAGGGTGGGCCTTCTTCCCTTGGGTTCGGCGACCGGCTCTCCCGGTGTTTCCCAGTTCAATAATCGGGCCAGGAGACGATGAATCTGATCCGGCGTCAGTTCCCCTTCGGCCGGGATGGAACCGTCCCGCCGGCCCCGCAATCTCAGGCCATCGGCCAACTGCATCTCGATCAGCGGAGCCGTTTCTTCCAGGACCAGGACGGTTTTATATCCTTTGAGGAATTTTTTTATGCGTTCCACCGGCAAAGGATAAGGTTGATCCACCTTGAACAAAGGGACCTTGCCGGACATCTTGGCGTCAAGGAGGATATCAGAGACCAGGGCATAGGGAACCCCTGAGGCGACAATAGCCAGGGGTTCCGGCCGATCTGTTTTGGTCCAACCTCCGGGGATGGGGTTCTCCTGAGCCATGTCCTGGAGTTTTTGGTTTAACTCCTTGTGGAGGAGATAACGGAAATTAGGGGTGGCGGCCCAGCGACCCGGATTACGATCAAAAGAGGCCTTGGTATCCGGTTCCGGTATGGCATACAGGGGGACCGGCTGCCGGGCATGACAGACCCGGGTCGTGGGGCGGAGCAAAACCGGGATTCCATATTTTTCGGAAAGGTCAAAGGCCCGGGAAATCATTTCCTTGGCTTCGAGGGGAGAAGAAGGATCAAAGACCGGAATTTTGGCAAAGAAGGCCTGAAAGCGGCTGTCCTGTTCGGTTTGGGAGCTCTTGGGACCGGGATCATCGGCTGCGATGATGACAAAGCCCCCTTTAACCCCGATATAGGCGGCGCTCATCAGGGGATCGGCGGCCACATTTAATCCGACCTGTTTCATGGAAACGGCGGCCCGACGCCCCAGATAGCTTTGGGCCAGGGCCGTTTCAAAGGCTATTTTTTCATTGATGGCCCACTCGGCAAAAATGGAAAGACGCTCCTTCTTTTTAATGCGGATAAGGGTCTCCAGGATCTCGGAGGCCGGTGTACCGGGATAAGAAGTGGCGCATTGGACCCCGGCTTCCAACAATCCCCGGGCCATGGCCTCATTGCCCATCATAATCTCCTGGCCGATCTTCTTTTTTTTGGTCATGAGTTCCCTCTCGTCAAATTTAATCTTGTCGGAATGAGCATTATTTAATAAACCCATGAAACTATTGCCTGGAATATTATCCCATTTCCTTTTTGGAGTAAAGAGTATATATTTTCCCCCGGAATAACTATGTTCACCGCAGAGGCGCAGAGGGCGCAAAGAAGAAAGTGACCATTTCTGGATAAGGTTCAATAGGACTTTAACCGTGTAATCCGTGAAACCCGTGCCAAAAATTTATTTTCGTGTTAATTCATAGAGACGCAGCGCAGGATAGCCGCTACCAAAGATAAAAAGGGAGTTTCGGTTATGCGCCCATTAGGGGAATATTTTGAAAATCCGGACCGGATCATCGCCTTCCTGGAGGTGATAAGGAAGGGTCTGATCCAAGTGATTGCCGTGGTTCTGGTTTTTTCCGTGGTTGGCTACGGCTTTGCCAAAACGATTCTGGATTTTTTACAAAAACATACCGGGGTTACCCTGGCTTACTACGGGCTTTCCGAAACCTTTTTTACTCTGCTCAATATTGCCTTGTTTTCATCCTTATTCGTTACCGTGCCATTTATATTGTTCAAAGTCCTGTCGGCCCTCCGGGCTGTCTTTCCCACCCTCTCCCGGAAAACGATGATCGGCTTCTGGATCGGGGCGGTCTTCCTGTTCTATCTGGGGGCCGGTTTCTGCCTTTTTGTTACCTTGCCCTACGGAACAAAATTTCTTTTGAGCTATCAGAGCAGCCACATAGAGGCCATTATTTCCGTAAAAAAATTTGTCTCCTTTTGCCTCCTCTTCGTTTTCGCCTTTGGCATTATTTTTGAACTGCCCCTGACTATGATTCTTTTGGGCCGGATCGGCCTGGTGAAGGTCAGTTTCCTGACCCGCTATCGGAGCTATGCTATCCTGGTGATTACCGTCTTGTCGGCCGTCCTGACCCCTACGCCCGATGCCTTCAATATGATGCTCATGGCCGTTCCCCTTTATCTGCTCTTCGAGATCGGCATTATCGGCATGCGGCTTTGGGGTAAAAAGGAATCATAAAAGCAGTCTCCATTTTTCTGGAGACAGAAACCGTAAGGGTGGTTCCCCACAGGAGTGGGGAACATCATTTCGAATTTCTGAATCTAATGAACAATGTTAACTCTGTTGTTTCATGCTGTTCGTTCCGAATCGTTTTCGTTCATGGCGGGTGTTTTCGTAAACACCATATGAAAGGAAAAAGGATGTTCCTTAAACGCATTTGTCAATTTAAAAGATCTGACCCTTGGACCCTTTTTGAACTTTTCCTTGACACCCCTTCTATGCCTATTCTAAACTCTTTCTGATCGAAGACCCAAACCATCCGAAACCCATATAATAAATCAGGAGGCTCAAATGTCCCATCCTGTTTTCCTGACCCGAGTCGTCTTGCGGAACTACAAGAGCATTGCTGCCTGCTCTGTGGAACTCGGCCCCCTGACCTTTTTAGTCGGACCTAACGGGGCGGGTAAAAGTAATTTCCTGGATGCCTTGCGCCTCACTACGGAGTCCCTCAATACAAGTCTGGAGCATGCATTAAGGGAAAGAGGCGGGATCGGAGAAGTAAGGCGGCGGTCTTCCGGCCATCCGACTCATTTTGGAGTTCGCCTGGATTTTATCCTTCCGGGTGGAGGCACGGGGTGGTTTGCTTTTAAAGTCGGCGCCCAACCCAAAGGGCGATTTGAAGTCCAAAAAGAAGAATGTCACATTCATGCTTCCGCGTTAGAGACGAATTTTTACATCGTTGAGAATGGAGAACTGAAAAGTTTCAGTGAAAAAGTCATGCCCCCGGCCGCACCCGACAGGCTATATCTGGTTGCGGCGGCCGGCCTGCCGGGTTTTCGGCCTTTATATAATGCCCTTTCCAAGATGGGTTTCTATAATCTGAATCCTGATGAAATCAGAGAGCTGCAACCTACGGACCCGGGAGATTTACTTCGCCGCGACGGTGGAAACCTGGCCAGTATTTTTGAAGTCATAACCAAGGAACGCCCCGAGGCGTATAAACAAATCGTGGCCTTTCTTTCCAAGGTGGTTCCCGGAGTCCAAGACGTCGAAGTCAAACATGTGGGCAAGAAGGAGACCCTTGAATTCCGACAGATGGTGGGTAAGAACGAAGCCCCTTGGCGTTTCCCGGCTGAAAACATGTCCGATGGCACTCTCCGGGCCCTGGGGGTTTTGACCGCCTTATATCAGTCTTTCGATGGCGGTGGGAGGCAAGTCCCTTTTGTCGGTATCGAGGAACCCGAAGTCGCGGTATATCCCGGTGCAGCAGGCATATTACGCGATGCCATTCAGGCCGCTTCAGCAACGGTTCAGATTGTGGTTACCAGCCACAGCCCAGACCTTCTGGACGACAAAGCCATTCGGGATGATTATATCCTCGGTGTGGTAAGCGAGAAAGGAGAGACAAAAATCGGCCCAATCGACCAGGGGGGACGGAGCGCCATACGGGACCAGCTCTATACGGCAGGAGAATTGCTTCGCCTGAATCAGTTGACCCCCGATACGAAAGAAATTGAGAACATACCCGCCACACAACTGGAGTTGTTTGGGGCCGTCTCCAAATGAATCGGATCCGGATCGCCGCCATCGTAGAAGGACACGGGGAAGTCGAAGCGGTGCCGGTATTGATCCGTCGGATTGCCGCCGAGATCGACCCTTCTTTGGCCCCCGACATCGGTCCAGTGATCCGGGTCCCGGCGAATCGCTTAAGGAAACCAGGGGAACTGGAAAGAACTGTAGAATTCATCGCCAGAAGACTGGGAGGGGAAGGCGGTGTTTTAATTCTGATTGATTGTGATTGGAAAAATGGCTGTCCCAGGTGGGATAGCCCGGATCTTTTACATCGTGCCAGGTCGGCCCGTTCTGATCTTCCAATCTCCCTTGTGTTGGCCTACAAGGAGTATGAAGCCTGGTTTATTGCCGCTTCGGATTCTCTCAAAGGTAAACATCGCCTATCTGAAGACCTGGAGATAGTCGAAGACCCGGAAGGGATACGGGGCGCAAAAGAATGGCTGAGCAGCCGAATGCCCCATAATCGGCCTTATGCTGAAACCATTGACCAACCCGCACTTTCCGAGTTGTTCGACCTTAAGGCCGCAAGACGGGCAAGATCTTTTGATAAATGTTATCGCGAGATCGTAAAATTATTGACTAATCTGAGGGCTAAGGACGAGTGATCTCTTCTTCTCTCACAACACTTTTTGTCCGAAAAGAGTCAATATCTAAAGATACGATTCCCCTCCAGCTATGGGTCCCTTCTAATTTTTTACAGGTGGTTAATGGCCTTTGATTAAATTATCCGAATAGAACGATGTCCCCCTTTTGGTCGTGGCTGAATCAATCGGAATGGGTTGCCGGAATGGCCCAGAAATCCGCATTTAGGCTTTGAACTTGAAGCCTTCAGCTTTTTTGATTTTTATCCCAAAGCTGAACTTCGAACACTGAACACTGAACGTTCTTCCAGAGGGGGTTTGCTTAATGTGGTTCTTGGAGGATGGAGATCTTATTACAGGTTTCAATCCACGCGCCCGCGGGGGGCGCGACAACCGAGGAGATCCGCAACCTACAGATTACCCGGTTTCAATCCACGCGCCCGCGGGGGGCGCGACAACAACCATGACGGTAACGACCGATTACCTGGTTGTTTCAATCCACGCGCCCGCGGGGGGCGCGACTGTTGCTTTCTAACTTGTTAATATTATGGTTCTTATACATTCAATTCTGCGAACTATTCAGTTTCTGGCCCAAATCCTATTCGATTATCAAAGAGCACTTGTGTAACTTAGCGATATTAAACGATTAATTAAAATTGCGAACCCATCCCTGCTAAATGACCCCTAACCTCAATAATTATCAAAGAAAATCCATCCCCTTTAAAATGAGAGCTTAGGGTTCGCACCGCCCTTTTAGACTATTAGAGGGTCATCCGGATCAATCGATTTCTTGGCCCCAATATGCTCCACCCTCTTTCTCCAATTGGCCCCAAGAAAATAGAACCTCAGACTATCCGTCTCCAGGACAATCTCTTTGATCAGCTTATCACGAAATACCGCCCACTGGGCAGGGTCCACCGAGCACTCAAAGACCGAAAACTGGACCCTCTGTCCGTAATTCTTGCATATCTTGGCCACCCTGGCCAGCCGCCGCTGTCCGCCTTCTTCGATTGTCGAAACGTCATAACTGACGACCACCAGCATATCGTCTCCTATTTCCAGAGAAAGGGAGGATACCCGTCCAGATCCCCTCTTAAATAACGGGCCATGAGCATGGCCTGGATATGAAAGAGTATCCCAATGGTCACCTTCTCCTCGATAAAAGGATGAAGTATTTCTTCCTGTTTCCTTTTTTGATAAGTCACCAAAACGATTTTCCTGGTTTCATCATTCATGATGACCGCCCCGTTTTCCGTGGTCTTGAACCCTTCCTTCTGGACTTGCGTCAGGTTGATCAAAGACAGGGTCAACCGGTCGGCGATAAAGGGCCGGAATTCCTCCATGAGGTCAAGGGCCAGGCTGGGACGGCCCGGGCGATCCCGGTGCAGGAAACCGACGGCCGGATCAAGGCCGACACTTTCCAGGGCCGAACGAACATCATGCATCAAAAGGGTATAAATGAACGAAAGCAAACAGTTGACCTTATCCAACGGCGGCCGGCGGTTGCGTTCGTTGAAAAAGAAGTCCTCTTTTTGGGATACGATCAAATGATCGAATACGGTGAAGTAGGTATGGGCCGCATCTCCCTCGATGCCCCGAAGCGCATCCAGGGATCTTTCGTTTTGCATGATTTGAAGGCCGTTCCTCAATCGGTCCGAGGCCGCTTTAATTTCCTCGGAATTGACCTTTTCCGCATGATCCCTTAAAGTGCGCTGAAGCACCGCCCGGCAGTTGGCTAATTTCCCGGTCAGAATGGATCGGGCCACATCAGACGAATGCTCCTCGTCATCGGCCAGCCGGTATTGCTGCCTTCGCAATAAGACATTTCCGGAAACCGGGCCTTGAACCCTGGCTAAAAACCGGCCATTTTCGGAAAGGAAGCTTAGGCCGACATCATGGGCGGCGCAGAAGCCCATCAGAAAAGGGCTGCACGATACCTGGCCGAAGCAGACAATTCCCCCGATGGTATGGATGGGCACTTGCAAGCGAATTTCTTTTTCGACCTTAACCACCACGGTCTCCCCCTCCTTGGAAAGGTAAGCCCCCTGGGTGGTGACAAAAAGGGTGTTCAAATGTTTTTTCATGGCTCTATGGCCCCCGAAAGATAATTTTCAATGGATCTTTTCCGGCCCAAAGGCTTAGGAAGGCAAATCTCCGCCAAGGAGCATTGCTTGCATTTTTTTTCATAAACCGGTTTCGGCGTTTTGCCTGTAGCCAAGAGTTCCCGGACCCTTTTGACTGTTTCTTCGGTTTCTCGTCTCAGGTCGGGATAAAAGCAACATCATGGCGATGCCTGGTCTTGCCATAAAACAAGGCCCCCTGTGAAACCTCAACGCCCATCATCTCTTCCAGGCACATGGCCTGGGCGCAAAGTTGGACCTCATCGCAATGGTCCGGCTTGGGCTTGCCCCGTTTATACTCCACCGGGAAAAGCTGCCATCCGCCGCCCGGTAGGGGATGAAATTCCACCACGTCGGCCACACCTACCAGCCCAAGGCGCAGGGACCGCAAGGGCAGCCCCCGCTCTATTCGCACCCCGGCCCTCGACTCCCCTTCCTGCTCATGGACCCGTTCATGGAGAATCCGGCCCTCGGCGGTCCAACGGTTTTCAAGCCAGGCCTGCTCGATGTGGATAAGGGCACACTGGCGCGGGCAAAAGGCGTAATGCTGCAAAGCCGAAATCATGAAAAGGTCATCTTCCGAGTAAATATAGGTCTTATCAGTCATATAGGATCTATTGTTTTTTTCTTGTCTGCGACCGCACCCGGTATAGCCGCTCTGTGAATCCTCCTTCTGCCAAAAACTCTTTTTCCAGAGCCCGCAGTTGCTGGTCCAGCAGGTAGTTGGTTTGATGGATCAGGCAGATCATGGTGTTGCCGGCCACCTCGGGGGAACTACCTTCAAGATAGGGCCTATAAGTCTCATAGGACCTATCCTTCCGGTAGCAAAGCCCCCGGACTTCCTTAGCCTTTGGGTGGTCCTTGCCCCAAAGGGGCAGGCCGTGCTGACGCAGAAAGTCCTTGAAATCAAGCAGCAACTCTTCCAGACGGGCCCGGGCCACGCCAACGAGCTTTAGCTCGGTCTTTTTTGAAGTGCCGGAGGCCATGCTGCCCTCGGCGATATTCTGCTTACCACTTCGCGCCGCCTGGACCATCTGGTCATGGGTCCGGGAGCGGGGGTTGATAAACCGATCACAAAAAAATACCGTGCCGTCATGGACGATCTCGGACATTTTATAGGACTGGAGGTCCTGATAGCCGCCGTGAGGGGGAATCAGAGTGGGATTTTCAGGTTGGTTGCTCATTATCAAACCCTTTGATTTCGATCCCATGTATTTCCTTACAAAACAAGGCACGGACCTCCTTCTCAGTTGCCTCCGGATGTCTGCTTTTAAAACCAGCCAAGGTGATATCCCGTATCTCATCGCTTAAGTTCATGGCAGCCAAAAGGCGATCCTCTCCACTCATGCGGCGGAAAATAGCCTGCTGGAGTGCTTCGGCTTTAGAAGTGGTGTCGGTAATCATATTTTAAGCCTCTTTCTTTTTCAATTGCTTTTGCCTTTTTTCTGGAATAAGCAAATAGTTTTCTGAAGAAACCACCTTCTTCCTGGTCTTTCGTTCCAAGTCCTCTCTTGCCTTCCCGGCCACCTCCCCGCCCTTTCGGGCGGTCAGCTTGTTTTCCTGGAATCCTTTGGCATCATCGACACGGGTTATCTCGGTGGTAGCAGCCTCACCCAACATAGAGAAAATCAACTCAAGATCGTTCATGTGGTCTCTGAGATTTTCCCGTTTCAGCCCCTTTATTTTCTTGTGCTCTCCCGGTGTTATGCCGAAAGCAGCCTTGGCGATTTCGGAGGTCAGGATGGCGTATTCTTTCTCTTGCCCTACTTCCCTCTTTTTCCATTCATCCGTGAGTTCCTCCCTGATGGCGATCCCCCGCATCCGCTTCTCGATCCAGTCATCGGAATATCCCTTGGCCTTATACAAGGCCCGAGTTCTTTTCGTTCCCAATTCCGGATCTTCTATTTCCTGAACTCGTTCGTAGCCCACCTTGGCCAGCCAGCGTTTAAAGGGTTCGGCTTTGGGGGAGGGTATGGACTGAATTATGCGAAATATAGTTTCAGTATTGGCACAGTCTGTTTCGTAGAGTTTACCATCTGAAGATGGTAATTTCAGTTGTCCGATTTTTTCGGACAACTCAACATATCCCTCCTGCAGCAGCTTTTTCTTTAAATCATTCCAATACCTTCGTGGCCTTTCGCTACCGGTTAACGCTTCAGCTACATCAACAATAGAAAACCACCATTCATTCTTATGAATTGTTTTCCTGATTTCCTTGCCTCTGAAAACGGCTATATTTGTTTCCATTGCCTTATCTCCTTATAAACAATCTCGGCCATCTTATAGGACTGCAGGTCCTGAAGGCCGCCATGGGGAGGGATGAGGGGTTCGGGGTCATGATGATCCTCATGTGATTCTATATCTTCTCCTCCGGGGTCACCCCTGCAGGAACCTTGGTTTTGTCAAAGGTGATTTTATAATCCGAGAATGCGCGGGGTGGTTTGTCGTCACCGTTGGTTCTTGCTGCCTGAACAAGATCGAATAACTGATGAGCCTGAGTATTACCCATTTTTGAGTCATGTTTAAAAACAATGATCTTCCGGACCGACATCTGTCCGCGAGCGGCAGACCGATCATGCTCGAACATGTTCGTGAGGGCATTCCAGAAGAGTGTCAAATCGTCATCAGTAAATTTGGTCTTTTCCGCTAAAGGGGCAGAAATGAAACCGTGGCAACGATAAAGGGCATAAGGCACAGTAAATTTACGGCCCATAGTGCGATTATCGCCCTGCTGTTTTTCTGCTTCCGCTTCGGTGGCGACTGCCATTCTGGTAATGCTGTGTTCCAGGGGTATAATCTGATCGACACTACGAGCAAAGGTTAACTGGACGGGGCCTCTAACCTGACCACAGTTGGGTGCTGATTTTAAAGAAAGAACGCCTCCAAAAGTTCTTATGTCAAAGAACTTTTGACACATTTTCTCTCTACCCTGCTCCACTTCCTCTGCCGATGGTTTTCTTGTCTTGGCTTGTTTGAGGGCATCGTTTATTGTATCTTTGATCGCCTTGACTGGCTTATTGTCTTTAAGCCATTCTTTTATTTCTTTTTTATCAGCATCGGAAGCCACTGTAAGGATGTAGGTATTGGCATCTTCCTCCCCATCTGTCGTAATTCCTGGAGGAAGTCCAATTTCTTCCAGCCCATCATAGACCTCTTTTGTTATTGATGCCTTGTACTCCTCGCCTAGCTGAATGCCCAAATCTTTGAATGCCTCCACATGGGCTCGTCCCAGCACAGCTTTTTCCTTGACATATATGTCATTTCCCTTTTCGCAATTCTTCTCCAACTGTACATAGTTCCGTACCTTCCTCTTAAGACACACATCGGTGACAAGGCCGTGGCCGGTTTCCGGATCCATACGAGGGAGGTTTCCTGCGTCGGGATCTCCGTTGGGATTACCATCTTTAACATCGAAGAAGAGTACAAAGTCGTAACGATTCTGAATAGTGTTGGTTGCATCACTCATGAGTATAGCCTCCTTATCTGGTATTGGTTATATTTGATAGGCATCTTTCTTAGTGAAGAAATCTTGTCGCTGATGGTAATAGCCGACAGCAAAGCGCCCTTGATCGGGAAGCGAGAGATGGGGCGGAAAGCCGTTAACCCCATCGACTATTTCCCCGATCATCCTTTCAAAATTAACAGCCCGTCCCCGGTTTTCAAGTTTCGAGATGTGGTGGTTCTTGAGCTTCATCAAGTGAGAAAAAACTGCCACTGGTGTGCTTGAGGCAGCGCCGTAAAAGCGATCACGGATTGTGGCGTTAATACCGGGATTCGCCTCTTCCTGTACCTTCTCAAGGACAGCGAAGAGTCGTCCAAGCCGGTACCCGATGTTGTCATTCGTCTTGTCCAGTGCCATTCCTACCTCCTTATGGGTTCTGTTGTAGTATCTTGACTCTCTAACCAATACAGCTTTGATTAGCGCAATACGAGGGTATGTGACCTCGCGTTCAGCCCGCAGCCGCCGAATAGCAGCGGCCAGTAGTGTTTGCGGATATGGCGTTCCCGCAAGAATGGTTTTCATGAATTCGCCCGCGAGATTCGGTTGTATGTTCTCGGATTTACCCTGCAATGCGGTTGAAACGAGTAAGCGGAAAAGGGAAAGGGTCTCCGGTTGTTTGGGTCCGTGCACAACGGAACAGTCCTCAAAATGCTGGTAGATGTTGTCTGCAACTTCTTTAACCGTGCCATTGTACCAAAAGCGGACAGCTATTCTGGCGGCATTGGGAGCAAGGCCAAGGACATAGAAACGGGTGTTTGGATCAAGCTCTGGCTTGCTGCCGGTTTCCGGCGCACGAAACAGAGAGATCAGGTTTTTGTAATCCTGCACGGGGTTCTCTTTTGCAGGCTCACCGAATATGTCGGCAAAAATATCTTCAAAGTCATGTTTCTTCTCAGCCCAAAAAACTGCCGTGGAGTCACCCACTAACAGCTTTTGTCTAGAGGTTTTAGATAGCATGTGATTGAGGGTAGTCGTGTAAGCAAAGGCGGCGCTTCGACTTACAGGAGCATTATAGCTTTGCTCTTTTCCATAAGAGTCAAAGCCCATATTTTTCTGGAACGATACAATTTTAGCGTTACTTTTTGCCCCGAGTATTGGGGTCCGGGGATGAAGTCGTGCTATTTGAGATCGTTCGCCCGTAATAAGACAAAGCCCCTCCATGCCCCCATCACCTTCCTCTTCATCTTTATCCTTTATTGGGCCAGTGGCACTAATATGAACGCGGACATCATCGGTCTCGCAAACCAGATGGGTCTTTCCTTCGTTGTCTTGAACAAGGAAGGTGAGATTGCAGCCTGAAATCTTCTTGCACTCGTCCCAAACAGGATGAGTGAAAACTTGTTCAACCTGACCATTTTTCAAGAACTTATAGACTGCTTGAATTTCCTTGTTTATGGGAAAAGCTTCTACTAATATTTTCACTCTTTCAACAAAAGAGCCATGCTGGCGTATTGCCATGTCTTTATCGATATCACCATCCGATTTGGGCCACTCCAGAACATATCCATAGTGATCCCACAGAAGATTCGCCTTTTGCCAAGCATTCTTGCCTGATCGGCCTTCTTCGCTGGGGACGAGAAATCTTCTTGCCACAAATTTTTTCCCTGACAACAGTGTTCTTGTGTCTTGTAGATCAAGAAATTGACCAGCATAATCGACCACTATCAGAAACGGTATTTCTTTCACCTCAAATCCTTCAGGAGCTAACTCATCCTGTTTTCTCAAATAATAGCTCTGTAGGGCCTGCAGTATCATGATCGCACCTCGATTCGTCTGAGATCGATCTTGCCATTTTCCATCATGGCTTTGAAGAAGGAAGGACGGCATCCTTCGGTACAGCTATGGACGTGGTTCCTGTCGCCCCTATCGTCATGGACCATATCGAAAAGCATCCATCCCAGATCGCGTGTCTCTCCCACCGCCTCAGGGGCTTGCTCATGGGGCAACACCGGCTTGAAGTGAGCAGAGAACTCACGGCAACCGAGATAGGGCCGATGGAAACACTGCCCCTTTTCTACACGCCGATTGAACATCTGCTGAAATTTCATTACGTTGTCTTCTGGTCCTGCCTTGTCGGTCATGATGAAATGGGCGTAGAGTGTATACGCTACTCCGCGAAGAAAAAGCCCCGCCCTTTGCTGGCGCTGGTCTTCAATGAACAGCCCATCCGTGCGGCTAGACATCTGAGCGCCTACCTCATTCCGTCGCACTGATTCCCAGCGAATAGGGTTCAATACATCAATCTGTTCAACCTGCCATTGTATGGCCGGTTTCCAAAGAATCGCTTCCAGGATACCCCGTGCCGCCGAGGGCGTCATGACGTCGTAAGAGACACGTTCCACCTTCATTTCCGGTCTGGTAAAGCAGGCGTTGTCGCCCCAGACCTTGAGAAGTATGGTCTTGCTTTTTCTCACTGTTCCATCCATAGTACCTCCTTTACTTTTATTGCCTAACAGATCAGATCATCGGGCGCATAGATGATTGACTGTTCTGGGCAGAATCCGATATCATCACGATAGAGGGCGCTGTGGCTTTGGACGAATATGCCCTCATATATCTGACGAATGGCCCCTTCCGCTAAAAGCTTGGTGTGCAGATAGCGAGGGAGATTGACCACGTAGCGTTGCAACTTTCGCATAAGCCATCGTTCCGGTCCTTTCTTTTCAAGGAGTGCAAGCAATGCTGCGCCTTCTCCATAGGCGACAAGAACAGCCCCCTGTTTTTGTTCGTCAATAATCCTGAAGTTCTGTGCTGCCGATCTGAAGCTGAAACGGAACTCATTGTCCGGAGCAAGGTCATCCATGATGCCCTTTGCGTCGAGCCTGTCTGCCTGAAGCCAATAAAGTTCTTCGAAAAACCGTGTAAATTTATCAGGCGAGAGAAAATCTTTGCCGTCTGAATCAAGGAAACGCCTGCCGATCTGAGCGGCCTGACGCAGATGGCCGATCGGAGGTTCACTCTGAGGACAGAATATAAAGACTCTTCCCATATCCATCCGTCCTTCCCGGTTGCACCTGCCCGCCGCTTGAGCAATAGAATCAAGGCCCGCAACGGCTCGATAGACAACAGGGAAGTCTACGTCGACACCTGCCTCTATAAGCTGAGTACTGATAACACGGGTTGGCAATCCCTCTTTGAGGCGGGCTCTAATCTCTGCGATCTTGGCGGAGCGGTGCGCACCGCACATAAGGGCTGAAAGATGGAATGTCCCTTCCGGCATCATCTGCCACAATGCCCGACAATCATCTCGGCGGTTTACTACACACAGAACCGATTCGATCTCGCTTAGCTCTGATGCGAGGTTCTCCCAACTTTTAGATTGAAGCATGTTGTCTGGAACCGTTACCTCAACCCTTTTGAGATTGTGATAGAGCTCACCAGGGTCTTCCATGACCTCTTTCATTTCCTTGAGTCCATCAAAACCGAACTCTGGATGTGGGCCAAACGCCGGTTGCGTGGCCGTACAGAGAAGGAAGGTGGCATTGTATGTCTTCTGCAGTTCGGTGATTGAGTGAAGGATAGGCTTAAGGAAATCAGGTGGTAAAAGTTGAACTTCATCAAGGACAATGACGGCGTTGACGATGTTGTGAAGTTTTCGGCACCGGCTTGAACGATTTGCAAAGAGTGATTCAAAGAATTGCACTGAAGTGGTGACCACAATAGGTGCATCCCAATTCTCGCAGGCAAGTCGCATTTTACCGCTCTCGTCATCTTCATCGCCGCTGTCAAAATTGGAATGGTGTTCAATTACAGAGTTGCCGAATATTTGTCGGAACTGGTCTGCTGTCTGTTCGATGATACTGGTATAGGGAATAACGTAGATTACTCTGCACTTCCGGTTGAAAACCGCGTGGCGAAGGGCAAATGCCATTGAGGAAAGGGTTTTGCCGCCTCCAGTGGGCACGGTGAGGGTATAGATGCCCGGAGGTTTTTCCGCCATTACTTTGCAACGGGTCAGCACCTGAGAGCGAATCCGGTTCACGGTGGTGTCCTCTACTCCAGCGGTTTTCTCCCCCATGAACTTCTCGAATGGCGGTAATAGCTCATTGAGTGCCGGATATCCTCCTCGGAGGAGGCCCTTGTTGGAAGTCATGAATGCTTCCGTGTCCAGAAAATCGCTGTCTACGAGGCATGAGTAGAGCATCCTTATCCAGAGGGCGGGATCGGTTCCTTGCCTGGGGCGGTCTTTCGGAAAGGACGAGGAAATAATTTCTTGGGAAATAGTGCTTTTAATCGATTCGAAAAGATGATTATCTTTCAGACGTATTGAGAGTGCGGCGTCACCTGTTTTATCACCTTCCCAATCGGGCAGACCCGCATGATGACCAGCTATAAGATAAGACAGGATTCGTCCTGCCATTTTGAACCTCTCCATAGCCAGGACGGCGCCTGCTGTGGAGTGATTGACTCTGCCACTCCTTTTTTCTCCTTTCTCGTCAAATCCATTTTCTGCAAGGAGCATATTCTGGAACTCAAAAGCGAATTTCCCCAAATCATGCCACAACCCCGCCAGATATCCCCAATCCCCCGCCCCAAAACTTTCAGCAAATCCCCGGGCCAGTTCGGCCACATTCCTCAAATGCTGCTCCAACGGCTGCCATTCCGAAGGGGGCCTGCCGGCCAGACTGTGGGCGTAATATTTTTTCATCATCTATTCCAACCCTTTAACTTTTTGGAACTTTCCGATTTATCCACCCTTTATAGGGGGGGGCATTTATTATCACCTTTTTATCTTATTATCACGTTTTTCCAATAGGGCCTTCCCCCTCGGTCCCTGACGGACCAACTCCTTCTCAATCCTCACGTATCCAAAGTCCCCAAGCAGAAGGTACTCAAAGCTACTGGATTCCAGATCAAGTCCGGAATGACTATCGAAAATAGATTATCAATATTTTCCATATTTTTCTTTTCTTAGTCTCCGCCGGGGTCATGAGCTGCCGAATGGCTTCAAAGACGACTTTGAACTGTCCATCATATTTATTCCTTGGCCCAAAAATCGAAAGACCTCGCTCCCTTTTGGAAACGAGGTCTTTTATTCATCCTTTAACCATGCGATATCCCCTGTAGGTAGATAATGGTTTATAGAAGTTCTATTTTCTGACAATCTATTTACCAGATTGTGTTTAAAAAATCAACCTGCAATAGTACGAAAATAACGTTCAGGGATCGGGGTTCAGGGGGCAGGGGTCGGCGAAATCCATTTTCATGTTTCGGGGCGCCCCAGAGGGCATGAAGTTTAGTGCGATAATACCGTTCGGGATCGGAATCTGAAAGCTTTTGGTCTCTCGCCCGCTACGCTCGAGAGCGCAGAGATCTCAGAGAGAATCTTAAAGGTCTGAATCCCTGAGAGGGGGATTCAGACCTGCCGTCTCAGCCTCCGGCAGAGGGCGGCAGCGCCTGACCGGTTTTTCATTGCGGTCCCCTCAATCGCCATGAAAAAACATTAGGCTTTCTCGGCGATCTTTATGGGCTCAAGTCCGCCTGTTGCGGATCAGGACGATGAGCGGGCGAGAGATCAAACCTTTTCTTGGCTATAGGTTCCGGGGGACGTATAGGTTTAATGGGTGTAGCTATGGCGGGGAAAGCAATCTGTGATCAGGCTGCGGGCTAACCCCGCTCCTTTTCAAGAGCGGGGTTTTTTTCTCTTAAGGCCAGATGGGAATCAGGACTTTTTTCTTTTGGCCTCTTCCTCATCCCGCAAGATTTTTCGAAGGACCTTGCCGACGGCTGATTTGGGCAGGGAATCTCTGAATTCAACCTTCTTGGGTACTTTATAAGCGGCCAGCTTTTCCCGGCAAAAGGTGATGATCTCCTCCTCGGTGGCGGTCTCTCCGGTCTTTAAGACGATGCAGGCCTTAACGGTTTCCCCGCGGTACTGGTCGGAAATCCCCACGGAAACGGCGTCCTGGATCTTGGGATGCTGGAAGAGTACTTCATCGATCTCCCGGGGATAGATATTAAAACCGCCGGCGATGATCATGTCTTTTTTACGGTCGACAATAAAGAGGAAACCGTCTTCGTCCCTGACGGCGATATCGCCGGTATAGAGCCATCCGTCCTTCAATTGACCGGCTGTTTCCTCCGGCTCCTCCCAATAGCCCTTCATGATCAGAGGGCTCTTGATAATGATCTCCCCGGGTTGCCCTTGAGGGACTTCTTCTTTCCCTTCCGCCAGATCCACCAGCCGCAGGTCCGTATCCGGAAAGGGGATACCGATACTGCCGGTCTTTTTCAGACCCAGGATAGGGTTGGAGGTACCCAACGAAGTGGTTTCGCTCATGCCCCAGCCTTCCCCGAAATAAATCCCCATATCTTTAACCTGCTCGATAAGCTCCACCGGCATGGGAGCACCGCCGGAATTGAGTAAACCGATCTTCCGGTCCAACTGGAGTTCCGATGCCTTAGGATGATTGATCAGGGCGGTGATCAGGGT
Organism: uncultured Thermodesulfobacteriota bacterium; assembly: GCA_964627515.1. Lineage (GTDB taxonomy): Bacteria > Desulfobacterota > RBG-13-43-22 > RBG-13-43-22 > RBG-13-43-22 > RBG-13-43-22. The sequence continues at coordinate 27,516 of CAZVHO010000002.1, forward strand.
CGGCACAGTGGGAAAGAAGGATATTTTTTCGAATTTGGTCAATAAGTCCACCAGTTCATCGATTTGAAAACGGGGGACAAGAATCTGGGTGGCGCAATTCAGGAGGGCGTTATTCATGACCACGATATTGCCATAGACGTGGAAATAGGGGAGTACGGCCAGAAATATCCTCTTTTCCGGGGGGGTAAGATCCATGGTCGGAGTCCCCCAGAGAGAACACTGCAGGGTGGCCGCTATAACGTTGGCATGGGTCAGGATCGCCCCCTTGGGCAGGCCGGTGGTTCCGCCGGTAAACTGGATCAGGGCCGGGTCCTCCGGATTCACCTGCACTTTCGGGCGCTTGGTGCTGGAACAGTTTTCAATCAAAAGCGAAAAATGGTGCCAGCCTTCCTCCAGATCCAGATCTTTCGGAGTACTTTGACCAAACCCATTGATAAAATCGGTTACCCTGGTCACAATAACCCGGGCGATGGAGACGGTCTGGCAAAGGGCCTTGATATGGGGAAGGACCATGTCAAAAGTAACCAGGGTGGTGATCCCGGTTTTGGCCGACAGGGCCTTCAGTTCGTCGGGGGTATACATGGGATTCAGGTTGACGACAATCGCCCCCAGAGACAAGGCGGCATAATAGGCTATGGGATATTGGGGGCAGTTCGGCAAATGTAATCCTACCCGATCGCCTTTGGAGACCCCTAAGGCCCCCAGGGCGTTGGCCATGCGCAGGACATAGTTCCGCAGCTCATAGAAGGTCATTTCGGTGCCGTAAAAATTGAAAGCGGCTTTGTCCGGAAAGGCATTGGCCGGCAGTTGCAGTAAATCATGGACCGGCAAACGGGGATAACGGATCGTAGTGGGTACATTGTAATCATAATGTTGGTGCCAGGGGTGTTCCTTTTGCATCTCGTCCTCCTATGGGGTGAAGTAGTGCTCTCTTATGAAAAGAGAGAATTTCTATTGCATTTTAAGAAAATCCGAAAAAATTATTAAGCAAGTCAATCTAATGGATCTTTTTTAGACACGGGTAAAGATTTAGAAAGAAATAATATAGGTGTGGAAAGAAAGTCAATACTTTTTTAGACAGGATTTACAGGATTACCTGGATTTTGGTGCCTTTCCGGAAGAAAGGCACCAAACCGAATCGCCCTGCGGACAGAAGTCATGGTTTCCACTGGAAGCGGATCGAGTTTGCTCAGGGGTCCTCCGGAGACTGAGCAAAGACCCTATAAATCCAGTTAATCCTGTCAGATAATAATTTTTAATATGTCACCAGGTGTCCCTTCTATTCAAAATTTTAGCAAGGTCTTGATTGACAAATCTTTTGAAATACCATCTTGATGTTGACAGATAAGCGGGAAAATGGTAAATAAGTCCGTATAAAGGAATAATTATCTGCGGGTATCGGCGAAAATCTGCGTCCTCATTTAAGGGAGGGATGGCCGAGTGGTTTAAGGCGGCGGTCTTGAAAACCGTTTTCCCTCCGGGGAACGGGGGTTCGAATCCCTCTCCCTCCGCCACTCAAAGCTGTCAGCTTTCGGCTTTTACCCCTGTTAGCAGATAGCTGAATCTGATTACCGTTTAACGGAGAGATGACCGAGTAGGCTTAAGGTGCTCGCCTGCTAAGCGAGTGTAGGGGGAAACCTCTACCGAGGGTTCGAATCCCTCTCTCTCCGCCAACTTACCGATTTCGGATTTTGGATTTTGGATTTCGGAATGTTAAAAGAACCCCTTTTTTATGATTCAGGGGGTCAGGGATCGGGAGTCGGTAAAAGCTATTTTCATGCTTCGGTGCCCGCTACAGGCAGGCACGAGGTCCTAAGGTTGAAAATACAGTACGTTTCTTACCTTCCTTATGCCTGGATTCCCGCCTGCGCGGGAATGACGAATCTTTACGAGATCATCAATAAATACTGTTAATCATCCAGTACCCGGCACTGGTATCCAGGATCTATTCTTTACGGCGTTTTAGCTTTTTGCGGCGGATTTTGGGCCATTTTGGCCTGGCAGATACGGATGTACTCTTCCATCTTGGGAGGGTGGGGGGTGTCCGGGAATTTACGGAGGATGCCTTCAAATCTACCCAAGGCCGCTTCGTATTTTTCCCCTTTAAAATAAAATTCTCCGATATAAAATTCGTGAGCGACTAAATTTTTCCTGGCGCTGATCAGATTGGTTTGGGCTTGAGAGACATATTCGCTCTTGGGGAAGCCCTTAATCAGGCGCTCGAATTCCTGGATGGCCTGGGAGGCATAACTCTGATCCCGGTCGATGGTCGGCATCTGTTTAAAATAACACATGGCCTGTTGAAAGATGACATAAGGAATGATTTCGTTGGCCGGATGCAGTTTTTCGAATTCTTTGTAGGCCGCAACAGCCAGGTCATAATCTTTATTCAAAAAATAACTATCGGCCAGTTTGATCTCAGCCACGATGGCATATTGATTGTAAGGGAAGCGATCCTTGATTTTTTGGAAGGCTTCTATGGCCTTGTCGTATCGATTTCGCTGATAGGCATCCATGCCCTCCATAATCAGGGAATCCGCGGTCCGTTCCAACTCTTTGGAAGCTTCGCTTTTAAAAAGCCCGCACCCGTTTAAGAGGAAAAGGCCCCCCCCCACTAAGAAAAAAATCAGGTAATACCATGAAAATAATGCAGGGGAAGTCTTTTTCATAGGGTCTCCAGGTACCTCTCGACGGCCATAACCGCAGTGGCGCCATCTCCAACAGCCGTGGAGATTTGTCTTAATAGTTTTCGACGGACATCTCCAGCGGCAAATATCCCCCGGATGGAAGTGGCCAGTCGTTCATTGGTTTTGATAAATCCTTGAGGGTCCAAGGCTAAAGTCTCTTTCAACCAACCTGTGTTGGGCTGGATACCGACAAAAATAAATATCCCCTTGACCGCGATGGTCCGGGCCGGTGAACCGTCTACCATTTTGATCCGGACCTCTTCCACCTGGCCGGTTCCCTGGATGGATTCCACCTCGGCATTCCAAACAGGCTGGATAATCGGTTCATTCAGGGCTTTTTCCTGGAGGATCCGGCAGGCCCGAAGTTGATCCCTTCGATGGATCAGGTATAACTTTTTGGCAAAACGGGTTAAAAAAAGGGCCTCCTGAACGGCAGTGTCTCCGCCACCAACCACGGCGATCTCTTCATCCCTATAAAAAGGGCCGTCACAGGTGGCGCAGTAAGAGACCCCTTTGCCGCCGAAGAGGTTTTCTCCTGGAACTCCCAATTTTTTATAAGCCGCCCCACTGGCGATGATCAATGCCTTGGCCTTATAGGTCCCCTGAGTGCCTTGGATTATTTTTTCAGGACCCTGGATTGACAGGGAGATGATTTCATCATTGATAACAGGCAGTTCGAATCGTTCGGCTTGTCGCCGCATCCTATCGACCAGGTCAAAACCGGATATCCCTTCAGGAAACCCCGGATAATTATCTACCCAGTCGGTAGATAAAACCTGCCCCCCCGGTATCAGCCTTTCAATGAGAATGGTCTTCAGCCGTGAACGCCGTGCATACAGACCGGCGGTTAACCCGGCAGGACCTCCCCCCACTATGATGAGATCGTAGATGGAATTTTCCACGGCCGGGCTTACAGGGTCTTTTTAATAGCGGTTTCTAAGGTGGTTTTGGAAACCGCTCCGGTTATCTGTTCGACCACGGCCCCGTTTTTAAATAAGATTAAGGTGGGGATGGCGCGTATCCCATATTGTCCCGGTATTTTGGGGTTTTCATCGACATTTAATTTGCCGACTTTAAGTTGTCCTTGAAACTGAGAGGCCAGCTCCTCTACCGCCGGGGCAATCGCCCGGCAGGGGCCGCACCAGGCAGCCCAAAAGTCAACCAATGCCGGAGTGGAAGCTTCCAATATTTCTTTTTGAAAATTCTCGTCGGTTACTTCGGTGATATTTTTTTCAGCCATGGGTGCTCCCTTCTGTATTCTGTGGGTAAATCAGGTTGGATTGTAAAAAGTATGGAGAATTCTAATTCCCTTTCGCTCCTTTGTCAATAGTTACCCAAATTTCTTAAGGAAAAATTTTGACTTTAGCTGCAATTTTAGTTAAAAGTTTTATTTCATCCCTATTCGGGAATAAGGAGATCATTATGGAAGAATTCAGACGTATGAACCGCCTGCCCCCCTATGTTTTTGCTACCGTCAATGCTTTAAAAATGGAACTCAGGCGGCAGGGTGAAGATATTATCGATCTTGGAATGGGGAATCCTGACCTGGCCACCCCGAAACATATCGTGGATAAACTCAGAGAAGCGGCCCTTAAATCGCATAACCATCGTTATTCGGCTTCCAGGGGGATCACCCGGTTGAGAACGGCCATCTGCGATTGGTATAAAAGGCGTTACCAGGTGGAACTGGACCCGGAGTCCGAAGCTATTGTCACCATCGGGGCCAAGGAGGGGATATCCCATCTGGTTTTGGCCACGACCAGCCCGGGGGATGTGGTTTTTGCCCCTGATCCCACCTACCCGATCCACCCCTTTTCGGTTATTATTGCCGGAGGGGATTTAAGGAGCATCCCTTTAAGCCATGATCGGGATTTTTTTGAGGATCTTTTGGCGGCCACCAGGCAGACCTGGCCGAGCCCCAAAATGTTGATCATTTCCTTTCCCCATAATCCGACCACCATGGTGGTGGACCTTAATTTTTTTAAGAAGATTGTGGACTTTGCAAAAGAACACCACATGATGGTCATTCATGACTTTGCCTATGCCGATCTGGTATTTGACGGCTACAAGGCCCCCAGTTTTATGCAGGTTCCCGGAGCCAAGGACGTTGGGGTGGAGCTTTTCTCTTTATCAAAAAGTTACAGCATGGCCGGCTGGCGGATGGGGTTTGCTGTAGGAAACCCCGATTTGATCCATGCCCTGACCCGGATAAAAAGCTATCTGGACTACGGGGTTTTTCAGCCAATCCAAATTGCCTCCATCATTGCCTTAAACGGGCCCCAGGAGTGCGTCCAGGAGATCGTGGGCACCTACAAGGAAAGAAGAGATACCCTGATTCGAGGGTTGAACCGGATCGGCTGGAAAATGGAAAAACCCAAAGGGACCATGTTCGTCTGGTCCAAGATCCCGGAGCCCTTCAGAAAAATGGGTTCGGTGGAATTTTCTAAATATCTTATCCGAGAGGGAAAGGTAGCGGTATCTCCGGGACGGGGTTTCGGAGAATACGGGGATGAATATGTCCGATTCGCCCTGGTCGAAAATTCCCATCGGATTAAACAAGCCATTCGCGGCATCAAAAAGGCTTTGAATAAAGGGTAAAGGGCCTTCGGGGGACTCATGAAAACAATTCAAATTGGTTTAATCGGTTTTGGGACGGTAGGGACCGGGGTGGTCAGGATACTGCTTGGAAAAGAGGCATTTCTTTCCTCCCTGGTCGGCAGGCCTATGAAATTAAAAAGGATTGCCGATCTGGATACAAACCGGGACCGGGGGGTCCTGGTCCCTGAAGGCGTTCTGGTGGATCAGGCTGATCAAATCCTCAATGACCCGGACATCTCGATCGTAATTGAACTGATCGGAGGTCTGGAACCGGCCAGGAGTTTAATTTTAAAGGCCCTGGAAAAAGGAAAACACGTGGTAACGGCTAACAAGGCCCTTCTGGCCCACAAAGGGGAGGAAATCTTCCAAAAGGCCGGAGAGTGTAAATTGGATATCGGTTTTGAGGCCAGTGTCTGCGGCGGCATCCCGGTTATTCTGGCCCTTCAGCAAGGGTTGGTGGCCAATGAAATCGAAAGCATCCTGGGGATTTTTAACGGGACCTCTAATTTTATCCTGACCCGGATGACCGAAGATGGGCTGCTTTATCCAGATGCCTTGAAAGAGGCCCAGCAAAGGGGGTTTGCCGAGGCCGACCCGACCCTGGATGTGGAAGGAATGGACACGGTTCATAAACTTTCTATTTTGATGCATCTGGCCTATGGGGCTCCGTTGAATCCTGAGGCTATTTTTGTAGAGGGCATAACGCGAATCGGCCCTTTGGATATCGAATTTGCCCGGGAATTCGGTTATGGCATCAAGCTCCTGGCCATCTGCCGCAAGGATGGAGGCCTTTTGGAGGCCAGGGTGCATCCGACCATGATCCCCAAGGGACATATGCTGGCTAATGTCAAGGGGGCCTATAATGCCCTTTATATCTGCGGCGATTCGGTAGGAGATATTTTGCTTTACGGCCAGGGGGCCGGTATGATGCCGACCGGCAGTGCCGTGGTCAGTGATCTGGTCAATATAGGCCGAAATATCAACAAGGGGATCACCCAAAGGATCCCGCCAGGCTTTTCGGCCCCGGGTTATAAAGAAAAAGGGTTGACCTTAAAGCCTTTTACTGAGGTGAACACCCGTTATTATTTCCGGTTTTCCGCCCTGGATCGTCCCGGGGTCCTTTCCAAAATAGCCGGTATTCTGGGGGCCCATAAGATCAGTATTGCTTCGGTAATCCAGAAGGGAAGAAAGCTTGAAGGACCGGTCCCGATCGTCATGCTGACCCATGAGGCCCAAGAGTCCGGGGTCCAGAAGGCCATCCGGGAAATTGATCGTATGGAGGATATTACCGATCAAACCGTGATCGTCCGGGTGGAAAATTAAATTTTATTGAAAGCATCTTAAGTAAGCATGGCAAACAGAAAATATTGCATTTTGGTCGGGGATGGCATGGGGGATTACCCCCAGGAGGCCCTGGACGGAAAAACTCCCTTGGAAGCGGCTCAGACCCCTCATATGGATAGAGTGGCCTCCCAGGGGATTATGGGTTGGGCCCAGACTGTTCCCCCTGATTGCGAACCTGGAAGTGATATCGCCAATCTCTCACTTTTGGGTTATGATCCATCGGTATACCATACCGGCCGTGCCCCGTTGGAGGCGATTAGTCTGGGTATCCGGTTAGGGGAGGAGGACGTGGCCTTCCGGTGTAATCTGGTGCATCTGGATCAGCGGGCTGATGATGGGGTGGTGATGGACTCCTATAGTGCCGGCCATATTACCACTGAGGAAGCCGGTCTTTTAATTAAAGACCTTAACGCCTTCCTGGCTCATCCAACCAGGGCCTTTTATCCAGGGGTCAGTTATCGCCATATCCTGGTTTGGAACGGGGCCGATCCATTGGCTAAAACGCTGCCCCCTCATGACCTGACCGGCCAGGATGTGACCAACTATTTGAATTCCAAAGGGGATTTGGAGCCGATTGTGGAACTGATCCGTCGTTCCCGGCCTTTTCTGGAGCAACACCCCATTAACAGGGCCAGAAAGGAGCGGGATTTGTTGCCGGCCAACTCTATTTGGTTATGGGGCCAGGGAAGAACCCCGGCCATGCCTTCTTTCCCGGAAAGATTCGGTCTCCGTGGGGGAGTGATCTCTGCCGTTGATCTGCTGAAAGGGATTGGATTGTCGGCCGGTCTGGATGCCCTGTTTGTGGAAGGGATCACCGGCTATTTAGATACCAATTATCTGGGGAAGGCGGAGAAGGCCCTGACTTTTCTGGACGATAAAGACCTGGTCTATGTGCATGTGGAAGCACCGGATGAGGCTTCTCATGAGGGAAGTCTGGAGAAAAAGATCCAGGCCATCGAGGCCTTCGATCGGGAGGTGGTGGGACCGGTCCTCAAGGGGCTTGACCGATTCGAAGCCTATTCCCTGCTGATCATTACCGACCATTTTACCCCCCTTCAGGTGATGACCCACACCCGTGAACCGGTTCCTTTAGCGGTCCTGCACTCCGAAGACCGCTCCAGCCTTTTCCGGAAAAGGGGTTTTTCTGAAAGATCGGCTTTTGAGGGAGAGGTTTCCTTCCCAAAGGGAGATCAACTCATGTCCTGGTTTTTGGTAAGAAAATAAAGTTTTAAGATGCAAGATGCAGGTTTCAAGTTTCAAGTGAGAAAAACCCTGGACCTTATTCGTTGCGCCCCACTACGGATATGAGGATTTAGTTCGAAAATAGAATTTTTTGGCACGGGTCAGGCATAGCCTGACACACGGATTTCACGGCTAACTGCTTTGATTTCCCTCAATCCGGTTTTTACGGGATTGAGGGATACCCCCGGTCTTAACCGTGTAATCCGTGAAATCCGTGCCAACAAATGTCTTTGATTCTTCCATTTTCATACTTTGGCGGTGCCCGCTACAGGCGGGTATGAGGGATTTAGTTCGAAAATAGAGTTCGAGTTCAACCATCAACTGCGCTATTTTTATGATTCGTGGTTTCACGCCACTATCGTGGCATGAGGGATTAATATGAAATATTTTCAAACGACTTACCGGGTGATCTACGGCGATGTGGATTCCATGCAGGTGGCCTATTATGCCAATTACCTGCGCTGGTTCGAGATCGGCCGAACGGAGTTGATCCGGCATCTGGGACTTTCCTATGCCGAGATAGAGGCCAGGGGATATCGGTTGCCGGTGACCGAGGCCTACTGTAAATATGCCAAGTCGGCCCGTTATGATGAAATATTATTGATCAACACCGGGGTCGGTTTTATCCGAAAGGCGTCGATGCGCTTTGATTACCGGATATTAAACCAGGAAAACGATTTGCTGGTTCAGGGGTATACGGTTCATGCCTGTTTGGACCGGGACGGAAAACTGGTTCGGCTCCCGGAGGCGCTATTTCCCCTTCTGGAAAATTGGAAATAAAATATTTTATGGTTGACAAAAATTATTTTGTCAGTTAAATTGAATATTTTAAAATTTCTGGTGAGGAAATAGCCATGTATGCCATTATTCAAACCGGGGGAAAACAATACCAAGTAGCCCCTGGAGACGTGATCCGGATCGAAACCCTGGGGGGAGAAAAAGGGGATGCGGTATCGATACCCAAGGTTTTATTCGTTGCCCGGGAGCAGGATATTTTAGTGGGTAAACCCTATTTGGAAGGGGTTTCCGTGGTGGGGGAAATTCTTCACCAGGGACGTGATCGAAAGATATTAATTTTTAAGCATAAAAGAAGAAAAGGGTATCGGAAATTGGTCGGACACCGGCAACCCTATACCCAGTTCAAAATAAAAGAAATTCAAGGGATTTAAAGGGGTTTTTATGGCACATAAAAAAGCCGGCGGCAGTTCCAGAAACGGCCGGGACAGCGCGGGACATCGTTTTGGGGTAAAGCGTTATGCCGGCCAGAGGGTCAAGGCCGGGAATATCCTGGTCCGACAGGTGGGCACCAAATTTCACCCCGGAGAAAATGTGGGTTTGGGGAAAGATTTCACCCTCTTTGCCAAAAAAGAGGGTGTGGTGACCTTCGAGCGGTGGGGAAAAGATCGAAAAAGGGTCAGCATTTATTAAAGTTCCCCCTTTCCTGGACCAGGAAGAAATTAGCTCCATTCTGATTCTAATCTTTCCAATCTACCCAGGTACCCGACCATAAAGGGTAGGGAATACACTCGCCAGATATCTTTGAAATTTTTTGATGAGGCCAAGATTTTTGTTCGATCCGGTGACGGGGGTAATGGCTGTTTAAGCTTCCGCAGAGAACGCTTTAAGCCCTATGGAGGTCCGGATGGCGGCGATGGGGGCAAGGGCGGCGACGTTTTGATTACGGCCACCTCCAAGGTCCAGTCCTTACTGGATTTTCATTTTCGGCAGCATCTTAAAGCCCCTAAAGGTACCCATGGCCAGGGGAATGAGCGAAACGGCCGAAAAGGCCAGGACATTCGCATCCTCGTTCCTTTAGGGACTCTGGTCCGAGAGGCCGAAACAGGACAGTTTTTAGCTGATTTGACCACCGAAGGGCAGACTATAGTTGCCGCTCAGGGAGGAAGAGGGGGCAAGGGGAATAAACACTTTGCCACCGCCACCCATCGAACCCCAAGGTTTGCCCAAAAAGGGGAGCCCGGCCGAGAGGTCTGGTTGTTCCTGGAGTTGAAAGTATTGGCCCATGTGGGGCTGGTGGGCCTGCCCAATGTGGGGAAATCGACCCTCCTATCCCGGCTTTCAGCCGCCAAACCTAAGATATCCGACTACCCCTTTACTACCCTGGCCCCTAATTTAGGGATTCTTGAAAACGACCAGGGCCATCGCCTGACCATAGCCGATATCCCAGGGGTAATCGCCGGTGCCAGCCAAGGGGCCGGTTTGGGACTCAAATTCCTCAAACACATTGAACGAACCCTGATTCTGGCATTTCTCATTGACGGGTCTTTACCAGGGGAAGAACCTTTTCTTGCCTATCAAACCCTGATTAAAGAAATGGAGACTTTTAATCCCGCCCTCTTGGAAAAACCCCGGTTGGTGGTGGTCAATAAAATGGACCTGTCCTTATCGAAAACGAATTTCGAAAGGATAAAAAAGAAGTTCAAAAAACACCGGTTGGAGGTAATCCCCCTATCGGCCAAAACCGGAGAAGGTATCCCCCTATTGATCCAGCACCTTTTCAATACCATTGTACCTGAAGACCATGGAAAAACAGATCGGATTGACAGAACAACGGAAAGCCCTGATTAAAGGGATAAGAAAGATCGTTATAAAAATAGGTAGTGCCGTCCTGACCGAGAAAGGGACCTTACACCGCCCTACCATTGCCCGCTTAGCGGATGAGATCGCTTTTTTGAGGGAGAAAGGCTATCAAACGGCCATCGTCAGTTCCGGCGCCATTGCTTCCGGGGTGGGCCGAATGGGGATGAGTCGGAAACCGGTCACCATTCCCCAGAAACAAGCGGTAGCGGCCATCGGGCAGGGAAGCCTGATGTATGCTTATGAGGAGGCATTCAATACCCATCACTTGTTGACGGCCCAGATTCTGTTGACCCGTGATGATCTAACCAACCGCCAACGCTACCTTAATGCCCGGAACACCCTGATTACCCTTTTAGAATGGGAAATTATCCCGATTATCAACGAAAATGATACCGTGGCGGTGGATGAAATCAAATTTGGCGACAACGATAATCTTTCGGCCCTGATCGCCCATTTGATCGACAGCGATCTATTAATCGTTTTAACCGACACGGATGGACTCTATGATCGGGATCCCCGGGAAGACCCCCAGGCGAGCTTGATTCCGCTGGTAGAACATATCGACGGGCATGTCCTTGAATACACTTCCAAGTATTCAGGAGAATGGGGGCTCGGAGGGATGCGATCCAAGATTATGGCCGCTCGAAAGGTGACGGCCAGCGGCATCCCGGTCATCGTGGCCAATGGAAGGAAAGAAGGGGTTTTACGGGAGATCATAAAAGGGAAACCCTTGGGTACCCTTTTTCTGCCTCAAAAGCCGACCTTAAGCCGTAAGAAACACTGGATTGCCTTTACCCTTAAACCAAAAGGGGAGATCGTCATCGACGACGGCGCCCGAAAGGCCGTGATGGAAAAGGGCAAAAGTTTATTACCTTCCGGAATCGTAGAGATTCGCGGGCGTTTTGGGATCGGGGCCTGTGTCGGCCTTCTGGATCAAGAAGGTCAACCGGTCGGGAAAGGGCTGGTCAATTATTCTTCTTCTGATATTAATAAAATAAAAGGGTTGAAGACTTCAGAGATCGAGCAGCGACTGGAATACAAACACTCGGATGAAGTGATTCACCGGGATAATATGGTTATCAGCAAGGCATGAGGAGATCAATCATGGACCTCAAAACCCAAATTGTTCAGATCGCCAAACGGGCCAAAGAAGCCTGCCCGGTCCTTTCCGGGCTCAATTCCGGGCAAAAGAACCGGGCCTTGGAACAGATGGCCCGGGCTTTGATAAAAAAAACCGGCTCTATTCTGAAAGAAAATAAAAGGGATATGGAATTAGCCGAAAAAGCCGGCCATCCCAGGACTTTTCTCGACCGGCTCCTTCTAACCGAGGCGACCCTGAGGGAAATGGCTCAGGGGCTTCTGGAAGTGGTCCAATTGCCGGATCCGGTCGGAGAAGTGACCGGGTTGTGGCTTCGTCCCAACGGCTTGCAGGTCGGTCGGATGCGCATCCCCCTGGGGGTAATCGGCTTTATTTACGAATCCCGTCCCAATGTGACGGTGGATGCGGCCGGACTTTGTCTGAAATCCGGGAATGCCGTGATCCTTAAAGGCGGTAGCGAGGCCATTCATTCCAATCTGATTTTAACCCAGATACTTCAAGAATGTCTGAGCCAGGGAGGGATTCCCAAAGGGGCCATTCAGATCATACCCACTACAGACCGGGAGGCTACGGCCGAACTGTTGAAATTAGAGGAAACCATCGATCTGGTTATTCCCAGGGGTGGAGAGGGCCTGATCCGCATGGTAACGGCCCAGGCCCGGATGCCGGTCCTGAAACACTATAAGGGCGTTTGTCATGTTTTTGTCGATAAGGGGGCTGATATGGAAATGGCCTATCGGATTTGTCTGAACGCCAAAGTCCAGCGTCCCGGGGTCTGTAATGCCATGGAAACCCTGCTGGTCCACAAGGATGTGGCTAAAGCGTTTTTACCCGGGATGGCCAAACGGTTCCGAAAAGAAGGGGTGGAAATCCGAGGTTGTCCCCAAACCCTCAAAATCATCGGTAAGGGGAAAGGCCTTCGGGAGGCAGCGGAAGAAGATTGGTACGAGGAATATCTGGATCTGATTCTGGCTGTTCGGGTGGTCGAGGGCATGGAAGAGGCTATGGCCCACATCAGGCAATATGGCTCCAGCCATACGGAAGCCATTATCACCCAGGATTATGACCGGGCCCGCGAATTTTTAAAATCAGTCGATTCTTCGGTCGTTCTGGTTAATGCCTCCACTCGGTTCAATGACGGAAATCAATTAGGTCTGGGGGCGGAAATCGGGATCAGTACCTCCAAATTGCACGCCTTCGGTCCCATGGGACTGACTGAACTGACCACCACCAAGTTTATTGTCTTTGGGCAAGGACAGGTCAGGGGCTAATAGACATGAGGCGTGAGGTGGAAGGGTCGAATCAAAAACCCGTTTTGGGTTCGGCGTTCGGCGTTCGGCGACCAAAAGCGACTCCGGGTCTGGACGGAAAACTCCGAACTCCGAACTCCGAACTTGACTCTGGGTTTGGGCGGGAAACTCCGAACTCCGAACTCCGAACTCCGAACTCGAACCGTATCGGTTTGTTCGGAGGCACCTTCAATCCTATCCATTTAGGGCACCTCAGGGCTGGAATTGAGATCCAGGAGACCTTTTCTTTAGATCAGGTCCTTTTCATACCTACGGCCATTCCCCCCCACAAAAAAACTCTGAACCTCCTCCCTTTTGGACATCGGTTGAAAATGGTCCGCCTGGCCATTGCCGGCCATCCTTTTTTTAAGACTTCGGAGGTAGAAAAAAAGAGAAAAGGGAAATCCTATTCCATTCAGACCCTGCGCTTTTTCAAAAAGGCCTATGGGGACAAAGCCGAGCTTTATTTTATCCTTGGGATGGATGCCTTTTTGGAGATCAATACCTGGAAAGAATATCAAGATCTCTTTCGATTGAGTCATTTTGTGGTTATGGATCGGCCGGGATACCGGAGGAGCCATATCAAAGGATTCCTTCAACAGGAAATCTCTCCGGATATTGTTTTTTATCCAAAGGAAAATCGGTTTCTCCTCCCCGGGGGATTCTCAGTCTATTTATTTCCCATAACCCTTATGGATATTTCTTCAACCAGGATTCGAACCCTCAGACAGAAAAATCGATCGATCCGCTATCTGGTCCCGGAAAAAATAGAAGAATATATCTTAGAGAAAGATTTTTATGCCACCTAAAAAACACCCCCAAACGTTATCTTCCCGAGAAAAGGCCTTGTTGATTGCCAGGGTGGCCCTTCAAAAAAAACCCCTGGCCCCTCTTTTGCTCGATGTCGGGGAAACCTGTTCCTTCGCCGATTACTTTTTAATCCTGAGCGGAACCTCAACCCGCCAGACCCAGGCCCTGGCCGGTCATTTGCAAGAGACCTTGGGGAAACAGGGGATCCGTCCCCGCGGAATCGAAGGGATGGATCCCGGCCTCTGGATCCTGATGGATTATAACGAAGTGATCGTTCACATCTTTTATGAGTCGGTCAGAGAATTTTACGACCTGGAGGGATTGTGGATAGATGTCCCGCGCCTGCCTCTTTCTCCGGACGAAACAGGGACTCCGGTTTCCTGATGTCTGTCCGTCTTCTCCTCCTGGTCATCCTGGACGGCTGGGGGGTAGGTCCCCCCTATGCCGGGAATGCCGTTTCCCTGGCCCGTACCCCGACCATTGACCGTTTATTTGACCTCTGGCCCCATGCCCAACTAAAATGCTGGGGGGAATCCGTAGGCCTGCCTGAGGGGCAGATGGGCAATTCCGAGGTGGGGCATCTTAACCTTGGAGCCGGTCGTATCGTCTATCAGGATATTACCCGTATTGACCGGGCCATCAGAAGGAGGGATTTTTCCCAGCATCCGGGTTTTCTTGAAACAATTCGGCACTGCCGGGACAGGGGAACGACCCTCCATCTCCTGGGTCTGGTCTCGGATGGCGGGGTCCACAGCCATCTCAATCATCTGCTGGCCTTGCTCCGGTTGGCAAAAAAGGAGAAATTGGAACGGGTTATGATCCAGGCCATTACGGATGGACGGGATACCCCGCCCAAAATGGGCCTGGAGTTTATTCGAAACCTGCAGGAACAGATCCAGGAAATAGGCCTGGGGCGGATAGCCACTATTTGCGGCCGCTTCTATGCCATGGATCGGGACAACCGCTGGGAGCGGGTGGAAAAGGCCTTTGGCGCCCTGACGGAGGGTAAGGGAATCCCCGTTCAGGATCCTTTGCAAGCCATTGAGGAGGCCTATCAAAAGGGAGAAAGCGATGAATTTATTTCCCCCCGCATTTTAACCGGTGAGGATGGCCGGCCGGTTGGGACCATTCGGGACGGGGATACCGTTCTTTTTTTTAATTTTCGGGCCGACCGGGCCAGAGAGATCACCAGGGCCTTTATAGAGGAGGACTTTATGCCCTTTTCGGTTTCAAACCGCCCTAAACTTTCGGAGTTTATGACCATGACCGAATACGATTCCCGTTTTTATCCGAAGGTGAAAGTGGCCTATCCTCCACAAAACCTGGTCCATACCGTGGGAGAAACCATCAGCCGTCAAGGGATCCATCAGCTCCGGATTGCTGAAACGGAAAAATATGCCCATGTGACCTATTTTTTTAATGGGGGGACAGAACCCCCTTTTCCATTGGAAGAGCGCTGTCTGATTCCTTCCAGCAAAGAAGTTCCTACCTATGATCTAAAGCCCTCCATGATGGCTCCGGAAGTGACCCGGGAGGTCTTAACCCGGATAAGAACAAATCGCTATGGATTTATGGTTTTAAATTATGCTAATCTGGATATGGTCGGCCATACCGGGAAATTGGAAGCAGCCATTAATGCCTGTGAGGTGGTGGATACCTGCCTGGGAGAGGTTGTTTCTGCGGTGGTTGCTCAGGGAGGGATGCTTTTGATAACCGGGGACCACGGCAATGCCGAGGAGATGATCGACCGCCGTCACGGGGGGCCTCATACGGCCCATACTTCAGCCAACCCGGTCCCTGTTTTATTAGTAGATCCAAAGCGGCCCAAGGCCGGATTAAAAGACGGGATTCTGGCTGATGTGGCCCCAACGGTTCTGACCCTCCTGGATATTCCGATCCCGGAGGAGATGACCGGAACATGTTTGTTGGCAGGATAGTTTAGTTCGAAAATACATTTTTGGCACGGATTTCACGGATTACACGGTTAAAGCCATGGGGTATCCCTTGATCCCGTTAAGTCTGGATTGAAGGATGACCCAACATCCGCCTTCGGCGGAAGCTGGTCTCAAGAAAAGGGAAGCCCCTTTTCTTGAGAAATGAAATGGTTAATCCGTGTAATTCCTGTGTCAGGCTTTGTGCCTGACCCGTGCCTAAATAAGCCTTTGACTGTTTCATTTTCATGCTTCGTGGTGCCACGCCCTAAGCGTGGCATGAGGGAGAGAATACGAATACAGGATGAACAATTTTCATAAAATTATAGTGGGCCTGTTTAGTTGCCTCTTTATTATTCTTTCCAGCCACTGGATACCCTTGAAAGAGGGGCAGGTCTTTGCCCTGACCATGGAAGATGAACGCAAATTAGGCGATCAGGTGGTCCGGGAGGTTGAAAGCAAATTCCAGTTGGTCCGGGATCCCTTGATTCTGGAATATCTCAATAAGCTGGGCCAGGAAATCCTTAAACAAGCCGGGCCGCAGCCCTATCCCTTCCGCTTTTACCTCTTGAAAGATCCCCAGTTGAATGCCTTTTCGGTTCCCGGCGGACATATATTTGTCACCACCGGTATTATTGAAGTCATGGACTCGGAAGGGGAACTGGCCGGCCTGTTGGGCCATGAAATCACCCATGTCACCCACCATCACAT
Source organism: uncultured Thermodesulfobacteriota bacterium (assembly GCA_964627515.1). GTDB lineage: Bacteria > Desulfobacterota > RBG-13-43-22 > RBG-13-43-22 > RBG-13-43-22 > RBG-13-43-22. The sequence goes on from CAZVHO010000002.1 coordinate 43,825, forward strand.
TGCCAAACAGATGGAGCAGCAGAAAAAGGTCGGTCTGGCCACCATGGCCGTGGCCTTGCTCGGCGTCTTGGCCGGAGACCCCAGAATAGCCAGTGCCGCCATTACCGGTTCCATGGCCACCGCCCAGACCCTGGCCCTTAAATACAGCCGGGAAGACGAAGACGACGCCGACAATTCGGGATATAAGTATATGTCCAAGGCCGGCTTTGATCCCAAGTATATGATCGATCTCCTTGACAAGCTGCGGCGCTGGGGATCATTCGGATCCGAAGGGGTCCCGGCTTATATGCAGACCCATCCCCTGACCGGAGACCGGATGTCGCATGTCGAAAATCTGCTGCACCAATATGCCGGCCAGGGCCCTTGGGAGCGGAAGAGTTCCGATGAATTCCGCCGCCTCCAGACCATCATCCTGACCAAATATGGTGATTTGCAAAAGGCTCAAAGCCGATTCCAATCCTGGTCGAAAGATACCCAGTCCTTATTCTGGGTCCATTATGGCCAGGGCTGGATGGCTATCCGGGAAGGGAAATTCGAGGCTGCTATCGATCAATTTAATAAGGCTTTAAGCATGAGACCCCAGGATCATTATATTCTGAGAGACCTCGGTCAAGCCTTTTTTTTAAAGGGAGATTTGGCCCAGGCTATTCAAAAATTGGGTCAAGCCTCCATCCTCGAACCAAAAGACGGAAATGCCGCTTTTTTTCTGGCCCGGGCTTACCAGGAGAAAGGGGAATACCCATTAGCCCTGGAAAATTTCCAAAGGGCCAAGAAGCTTGGAATAGAAGGAGAGGATCTCCATCATTATATGGGAATGGCCTATGGAAGCTTGAACAATCTCGCCCAGGCCCATTACCATTTTGGAAAATCCTTCCAATTGAAGGGGGATAAAGGAAAAGCCCTTTTTCACTTTCGGACCGCCTTGAAATATGCTGGAAACGATCCGGTGCAAAGAGACCAGATAGAAAAAGAAATCAAAAACCTGGATTCGGAAAAGGCAAAAGGAAAGAGACCGGAGCCTTTTTAAAGGAATAACCCGAGTGGGAGTCAAAGGACTTTATCTTATTTTTTCCTGGGTGCTATTGCTGATCGGCCCGGCTTGGGCTTCTGACCCACCACGGCCGGCTCCTGGGGAGATTTCAGAACAAAGAATCTTCAAGACCCTGGAAGAGCTCCATGCCTTCGGGAATCGGACCACCTGGGAAAAACAGGATCAGGTTGCGGAATATCTCTACCGGCAACTCAAATCATACCCGAACTTAGAGGTCAGTTACCATTTTTATCAGCATGGCGGGAAAACATGGAAAAATGTGGTGGCCCGCTGTCCCGGAAGAAAAAATCCCCAAAAAATTTATATCCTTTGCGCCCATTATGATTCCCATCCTGACGGGTTGAAATTGAGTGGAACGGCCCCCGGTGTCGACGATAACGGCACCGGCGTGGCGGTTTTATTGGAAGGGGCCCTTATTATGGCCGGAAATCCCGGCCATAATACGATGGAGTGGATCTTTTTTTCCAATGAAGAACAGGGTCATAGAGGCAGTCTGGCCTATGTGGAAAATCTCTTCCGTCAGGGAATTCCCATTGCCGGAGTCGTCAATATCGACACCATCGGGTATACCCAGCCCTCTTTGCGGACCCTGTGGCAGGGAGCCTCGAAAAAAGGGGTAACAACCAGACTGGTTTTTTTAGCTAAACAGCTCCTTAAAAAGCCTATCTATTACCTCCAGACTGGTTTTAAGAATCCAGATGAACTGTTGCGGGTTGGAGGACGGCCGGCCAATACCGCCCTGGTAGATAAAATTTATGGATTGTTGAAAGGGACCGAGTCAGGGATCAAGAGGGATGTGGGCCCCCAATGCGGCTGAGGGGATGAAATGTCCTTCTGGGAGAAGGGCTACAAGGCCTTGTTCATCTCTTCTTTTTATACTAATCCCCACATGCACAGCTCCGGAGACACCCTGGATAAGGTGAACCGCAGATTCCTCATGAAGGGTGCCCAAGCACTGGTGCGGATGATGGTTCTGCTTTCCAATGAATGAACCGCATGTTACCGGTATTCGTCAAGGTTCCGGGAAGCTCATCGATGCAAAAGAAACTGAACGATTTTGTGCGCACATCAACTATTCCTAAAATAAACCAGGAGCCTGGTCAAAGGGAAAAGAGCCCTGCCCCCTTCACTTTTAGGTAACTATTAAAGAGGCCGCACTTTTTCAAGGTCAGGGCCGGGGGTCTTTTTCAGGGTTGTCCAAAGGGTAATCTTCTATGAGAAACCGTCCGACTTAACGGGCCTTGCTTAAAACCGAAAATATGATCAATAAAAACCAGTTTTCATCAGACGGACTGGTTGTCAAAACGGTAAGGACTCATGAAGAACTCAGGCCTCATGCCGAGGCCTGGAATGATTTTGCATTTAACGCCCCCCATCGATTGCCGGACTCCTCCCACGCCTGGATCGCTTCTTACCTGGAACATCAATTAGAGATCGGAGAAAGTTGGTTTTGTCTTTTTGCTTATGAACATTCCACACTGGTAGGAGTCCTTCCGGTGATTATCACCCCTTTTAAACGAACAGGAAGGCCATACCACAAGTTTCGTACGCCCTATAATAACCAAACCGGTTCGGTGGATTTTTTGATTAAGCCGGGGCTGGAAAAGGAGATCATTCCCCTGTTCTTGGATCGGCTCCGGCAGATCGAACCGGCTTGCTTCTCTTTCGAAATGAGGAGACTCCCGGAAGGGTCTCCGGTTTTGGAAATTATGGGAAAGGGATTAAAAGGGTTTTTCCCGGTCTCTGTTTTTGCCGGCCAGGGTTCTTTTATTCAAGTCAAAGGAAGTTTTGAGCGGTATAAAGCCCAGTTGAGGCCTAAATTCAAAAGGAATTTGCGCCGTCAGACACAAAAAATAGCTTCTCTTCCAGGCCTGTCCGTTTCATATTTGACCGGGAATGCCATTGCCTCTGAAGAACTCGATCGTTTTATGCAGGTCGAGGCCTCGAGCTGGAAGGGCAAGGTTGGCAGCGCCATCAATCAGGATGTTTCACTGATTTCATTTTATAAGGCCTTAACCAGCCGACTGATGGCGTTGGGCTGGCTGGAATGGCACTTTCTGGAAGCCGAAGGCCAAACGATTGCCGCCACCCTGGCCATACGGGTCAACCGGTCCATCGTTTTACTGAAAACCTGTTATGATGAGGCCTATTCCGCATATTCCCCGGGGACTTATTTGTTTGAAAAGATTTTTGAACAGGTTTTTCAATCCGGAGAAGTGGATGAATTGAACTTTTTAACGGATTATTCCTGGAACCGAAACTGGCAGGTGATTAAAAGATCCTATTACGATTTATTTCTGTATCCCTCTAAGCCCTTATCGATCCTGGCCGGTTTTTTACCCCGGAAAATCCGCCTCGGCCTTCATCAATGGC
>CAZVHO010000002.1:47348-53332 GCA_964627515.1 uncultured Thermodesulfobacteriota bacterium
TCGATCCTGGCCGGTTTTTTACCCCGGAAAATCCGCCTCGGCCTTCATCAATGGCAGATACTCCGCCAGGTTTATCATTTTTTTCGGCCCGTTAAATAGACCTCCAAAGTCTCGTAAGGGGTCAAGGCCGGGCAGGAATTGCGGGCGGTCTCCCAGTTGGTCTGGTCGGTCAGCATGGGTTCTAAAAAGGGCCATTTCCGACAAGGGAGGGGCTTGACGGCGTGAATGCTGCATTTCCCTTCTTTTGAAAAATGACAATAGCCGTCTTCCCGGATGTGGATATAGGTACGGCTGTTTCTTTCAATACAGAATTTCTCCAGAAAATCCCGGGGAGAACAGGCTAAAAAAACGGAGATCCGTTCGATCTCTTCCGGCATCAAGTGGATTCCCCCTTCTCCCTGGCAGCAGGTTCCGCATTGGGTGCATTCAAAAAGGTCCATGGCCTGTTTAAACAATAAATCCAGGGCCTGGAGATCCCTTTTTTTTACATCCATGGTCCGCCTCCATAAATATTGAATAAAGGGAAAATGGTCCCCTTGATGGCCTTGACCGCCCGACGGGCATCGAGGAAAGCCCTTTCTTTTTTGGCCGGTTCTTCTTGAAAGCCTTCATCTTTCAACCATTCATCGTGATAATCCAGTTGACGGATAGTTTCTTGAAAGGGGATGGGAAGTTTTATCTGGTCCAATTCACGTCCCAACATAATGGACCAGGCCAGGGTCCAGGCCCGGGCTACGTTGGCCTGATGATAGCCTCCTCCACCCAGGGCAACCCAGGGAAGATCCAATCCTTTAAAAAATCGGATTGCCGAGCAAAATCCCTGGGTCGTTAAAGAGAGGTTGGCCAGGGGATCGTTATAAAAGGTATCCACTCCCAGTTGGGTGACGATGACATCGGGCTCGTAAGCTTCCAGGATTGGAGGAACAACCTCTGTGAAGGCCCAGGTAAAAATTTCATCGTCGGTCCAGGGGTAAAGAGGGCAATTGACTGCATAGCCCACCCCTTCTCCGGCCCCGATTTCCTGGATAAATCCGGTACTGGGGAAAAGGGTCATACCATTCTGATGAAAGGAGATGGTCAAGACTTTGCTCGTTCGATAAAAGGCCTCCTGTACCCCGTCACCGTGGTGGGCATCAATATCAATATAAGCCACCTTTTTGCCTTGAGAGAGCAAGTATAAAATAACCAGCACCGGATCATTGATATAGCAGAAACCGGAGGCCATATTTTGGTGAGCATGGTGCATGCCGCCGGCCATGTGAAAGGCAATCCTTCCCTGACCGGAAAGGACCCATTCTCCGGCCTGGATAGCCCCGCCTCCACCCAGGCGGCCCCAATCCAGGACCCCCGGGAAAATGGGATTGTCTCCCGGCCCTAATCCGTAGGACGAAAGGTCGAGGTCGCTATGTCCCGAGTTGGCTTCCTGCAAAATCTTCCAATAGTCGTGGGTATGGAAAGAAAGGCATTCTTCCTCCGTGGCCATCCGGGTTTTTTCAAGGCCTTTCTTTTCCGCGGGCAACAGTCCGTAAGCCTCAATCAGCTCCTTTGTAAGTTTTAGCCTTCCGACCTGGAGGGGATGATGGGGACCATAGCCGAATTTTTGGTAATCATCCGTGTAGAGCAGAAGACAGGATTTGTTTTTTAGGACCATAATAACTCCCTCGGTTATTTTTTAATTCAACCTGACGGGGATGTCAAGGACGCCCCAGCGCTTTGTTTCTTACCCGCGGCCATCTTGGAATTTATTCTTTTACTTTTTCCATTTTAAACCCTCATGCCCCAGGGGTCACTATGAAGCATGAAAATAGATTCAATCTCCAAGGTTTTTCATGCTTGAAACTTGCAACTTGCATCTTGAAACTTTATTTTCGAACTAATCTATGAGCAGGATATGGATATCCATGACATTGGTTCCCGTGGGACCGGTAAGGAGCAACTCCCCGGTTTTTTTAAAAAAAGAATAGGAATCGTTGTCTCGAAGATAGGCCGCAGGGTTTAGGCCCTGTTGAATCGCCTTTCCATAACTTCGGCTGTTGACTATGGCCCCGGCCGCCTCAGTCGGACCATCGGTCCCGTCGGTCCCTCCGCTTAAAAAGACCATGTTGCGCAAATTTTTGGTTTCAATAGCCAGGGCCAGGGCCAGTTCGGTGTTCCGGCCGCCCAAGCCCCTGCCTTTAATCGTTACCGTAGGTTCTCCTCCGGCCAGGATACAAACCGGCGGGGAAAAAGGATGTCCGGACCTTTTAACCTCCTTGGCTATGGCGGCGTATACTTTAGCGATTTCCCGGGCTTCGCCCTGTAATTGGGCAGTCAGGATATGGGTTTGATATCCCAGGCCCCTGGCTGTGACGGCCGCCGATTCCAGAGCCGTTAAATTATTGCCCACAACCAGGTTCGAGACTTTGCGAAAGCAGGGGGCTCCGGCTTTAGGGGTTTCACCGATTTTCCCCTCCTTTCCGGAGGTCAGATGTTTAAGGATTTTAGGGGATACTCTGGATGTGAGGGAATATTTTTCGAGGACCTCCAAGGCCCCTTGAAAGGTTGAAGGGTCGGGAACAAAAGGACCTGAGCCTATAACATCCGGATCATCCCCCACCACATCGGAAAGGATGAGATTGATCACTGTAGAAGGATAGCTTGCCCTGGCCAAATTCCCCCCTTTAACAAGAGAGAGATGTTTGCGGACGGTGTTTATTTCCTGGATATTGGCTCCGGATCGGAGGAGAAGATCGGTGAGTCTCTTTTTCTCAGTCAGGGTGACGGATGGAACAGGCTGGGCTAATAGGGCCGAACAGCCCCCCGAGGTCAGGAAGATCACCAGATCGTCTTTCCGGGTTTCTTTCAGGATGGCGGCTATTTTCCGCGCCCCTTGGAGGCTGGCTGCATCCGGGACAGGATGACCGGCCTCCAAAATTTCCAGGATTCGAAGAGGCTTACGGTGACCGTATTTTGTAATAATGACTCCCTGGCTGATTTCCCGGTTCAAGAGGTCTTCGCAGGCCGCTGCCATCGGGATAGAAGCCTTGCCGGCCCCTAAAATAAAAATTTTTCTGAATCGGGTCAAATCATACTGTTGTTCGGTTGAAGCTGATCCGGGTTTTACTCGCAGGATATCCTTTTGGCGGGATAAATGCCGGCGGACCGCTTGATAAGGGTCGGCAGCCGAAAGGCCGGCCAGAAAGATTTTTCGAATAGAACGGCGAAGCGGTTCCATGCTTTTATTATTCCTTAAGGAACAGCCGGTGGTATTCTTCTTCCTTTAAATATTTTTTTAGGAGCCTTGAAATAAGCTCGAAGAGGTCTTGAATCTCGGTTTCGCTCAGACGGGGGACCAGGGTTTTTAAAAAAGTGTCATCGGAAAATTTTTGCAGATAAACCATCAGCGACTTTTCATCGGTCTCCCGGTCCAGGCCGAAACCGATCAGTCCCTCATATTCATTGACAAAATGATGCGAATGCTTTCCTGTTTCCATGGGATATTCCTTTACATGCCGGTCTTGAGGGACCGGCTCCATTCACCGGGTAGAACCTCTTGGGTTTTCTTTTCCGGGGGTCTGATACCGGGCGACCGCCCGATTATGATCGGTTAGATTTTTTGAAAAATAATGGCCGCCGTCATTTTTTGAAACAAAATAGAGATAATCGCTTTTTGCCGGAGAAAGAACCGCCTGCAGGGAGTCCCGACCGGGGTTGGCGATCGGGCCGGGGGGTAATCCCGGGTTAAGATAGGTATTAAAGGCCGTGGGCCTGAGCAGATCTTTTTTGGTCAGGTTGCCGTTAAACTCCCTGATCCCATAGATAACCGTGGGGTCGCTCTGCAGGGCCATTCCTTTTTTAAGGCGGTTATAAAAGACCGAGGCGATCAAAGGGCGTTCGCTATGGAGACCGCTTTCTTTTTCAACAATGGAGGCCAGGATGACCATTTTTTTTAGATTAAGGCGCTCCGTGGTTCCGTCTCCTTTAGACAGCCTGTTGAAAATCTCTTTAAATCTTTGAACCATCCTTTCCTGGATGGACCGGACGCTCATGCCCCGGTGAAAGACATAGGTGTCCGGAAAAAGATACCCTTCCAGAGACTGCCCTTCTATCCCCAGGTGGTCTAAGAATTGGGGGTCTCTGGCAGATGTTAGAAAGGCTTTTTCTTCGGCCAGGTTTTCTTCGGCCAGGCGTTGGGCGATCTGCTGCAAGGTAAACCCTTCGGGGAATGTAATCCGTTTTAACATGGTTTTCCCGGTGGTTAAATAATCCAGAAGGACCCTCGGCGGCATTCCGGCGTATAACTCGAAATCCCCCCATTGGATTTTTTTCCCCGACCTTTTCCACCAGGTCAGGAGCATGAATTTATGGGGATCCTGGATAATCCCCTCCTGGGTTAAGAGGTGGGCGATACGGTGAAGGCTCATTCCCGGCAGGATTCGAACTACCTGGACTGATGGGTTTTTTACCTGGGGGGGGGAAAGGAAACGGGAAAAACTGTCCCAGAGGAGGGTGCCGAGGACAATAAGGCCCAAAAGAAAAAGGATCCGGTATCGCTTCAAGGAATTGGTCCCTTTTCCTTAGGACGGCTATCGAGGTAACCCTGGAGGATGAAGGCCGCTGCTAACCGGTCAATAACCTTCCGCCTTTTTTTCCGGCTCAGGTCTCCTTCCAGAAGGATCCGTTCGGCGGCCACGGTGGACAGGCGTTCGTCCCAGGGGATGATCTTTATGGAGAGGGAAAGACGAAGCTTCTCGATGAATTCTTCGGCCTTCAGGGCCGACTCCCCCTTGGTCCCATCCATATTGATCGGAAGACCGACGACCAGTTCCTCAACCCGGTATTCTTCCACCAGGTTCCGGATGACGGCCAGGTCTTTTTTTAAAGCGGTCCTCTGGATGGAAGTCAAAACCTGGGCGGTAAAGAGTAGGTCATCGCTGATGGCCACCCCGATGGTCTTGCTGCCCAGATCCAAGCCGAGGATTTTCATGGGTTAAGCCCTCCCTGAAAAATGGCCGATCAGGATGCCCGTCAGCATGAGTATCCCAAGGACCGTATGGGTTTGAATGGTTAAGGCCTGGGCCGGGATGATTTTTTCGAAAGAATCAAAGTTGCCCCAGAAGATGCGGATGGCTTTTATGGCCAGAGGAAGGGCCAGCCAGGAAAGAAGGATCAAAAAGGAAATCTCCCGGCTTTCCAGCAGGAAGAAGAGAAAGAGAAAAGGCAGGGTCATCAGGACAAGATAGATCCAGCGGGAACGCTCCAGGCCGAGCCGAACCACCAGATTGTTTTTGTGTGCCGCGCCATCGGCCTGAAAGTCAGGAAACTGGTTGATCCAGATAACGGCCGTAATCAGGAATCCCAGGGGAAATCCGAGGAAAAAAGCCGGCCAGGTCAGTTGGTCGGTCAAGACATAATAAGTCCCCCAGGTGATTAACGGTCCGAAAACAAGGAAAATGGTGATTTCCCCTAACCCTCTGGCCATGAATTTCACTGGATCGGCGGAATAAAAAAAACCGGCTGCCAGGCCCAGCAATCCTGCCAGGGCCACATAAGGATGTCCCTGGACGATGAGGATCAGCCCGGTAACTACAGCCAGGGTGAAAAAGGAAACCGCCAGGCCCAATACCCGACGGGCGTTTAACAGCCCTTCGGGGATGACCCGGCTTCCGCCGCTGAATGGGGTAGGATGCAAATTGATCCGGTCGCTCCCCCGGGCATCAAAGTAATCATTGATCAGGTTGGAGGCAGTCTGCAAAGATCCCACGCCGATGAGAATCAACAGGAGTTCAAGACCCCGGAAATAGCCGTGATGATAAGCCTGGGCAGCAGCCAAAAGGACCGGAACCAAAGAGCCGGTCAAAAAGGGTAGACGCATGGCCTTAATATAGATGTTCATGGCTGGTTGCTCGCTGCTGGTTACTCGTTACTCGTTACTCGTTGCTCGTTACTGGTTGCTGGTTAAAACGATTAAAGAAACGAGTAACGAGTAACAGAGAAATTTCAAA
>CAZVHO010000002.1:53432-72564 GCA_964627515.1 uncultured Thermodesulfobacteriota bacterium
GTTGCTGGTTAAAACGATTAAAGAAACGAGTAACGAGTAACAGAGAAATTTCAAATCTCTTTGCTTAAGATTAAAGCAGTATTTGAAAATATAGTATATTTCTTGCATCTGTCAAGTTGTAAATCGGGCCGGCCCTTCTTGACAACCCCATGTGAAATGGTTAATTTTTGAGGGAAATTATACTATTTTTTTGTCATTCCCGAATGTCTTTATCGGGAATCCAGGTTTTTCAAGAAAATGCAAAATCAGAGTCCCTTGTCGGAACTTAAAATTTGGAGGTTGCCATGCGTTTTGATAAATTTACTATAAAGGTTCAGGAGGCCGTGCAATCAGCCCAGTCCATGGCTGAAGGCATGGGGCATCAACAGATAGAGCCCGAACACCTGATGACGGCCCTTTTGAACCAACCGGATAATATCATTTCTCCGCTGCTTCAAAAATTAGGGGTGGGTCCCAACCAGGTCAAAAATATCCTGAAGAGCCAATTAGACAAGATACCCAGGGTGGAAGGGGCCGGCAGGGGGCAAACTTATATGTCTCCCCGGCTAAAAACCGTTCTGGATGACTCTTTCAAAGAGGCCTCACAGATGCATGACGATTATGTCAGCATGGAACATATCCTGCTCGTTATCGTAGATCTGAAGGGAGATCCCCTAACCCAGGGTCTGCTGGCTCTGGGTTTGACCCGGGAAAACCTGTTAAAGGCCCTGGTGGATATCAGGGGGAGTCAAAGGGTCACTGATCCCAACCCGGAAGAAAAATATCGACCCCTTGAGAAATATGCCCGGGATTTGACCGAACTGGCCCAGCAGGAGAAGTTGGATCCGGTCATCGGAAGGGACGATGAGGTCAGGCGGGTCATCCAGGTATTATCCCGGCGCACCAAAAACAACCCGGTCCTGATCGGAGAACCCGGGGTGGGGAAGACCGCTATTGTCGAAGGTCTGGCCCAGCGGATCGTTCACGGTGATGTGCCGGAAGGTTTGAAAAACAAACGGGTCGTGGCCCTGGATATGGGGGCCTTGATTGCCGGAGCCAAATACCGGGGGGAATTTGAAGACCGCCTTAAGGCCGTGCTTAAAGAAGTGACCGAGGCCCAGGGGCAGATTATTTTGTTTATTGACGAGCTTCATACGCTGGTTGGAGCCGGCAAGGCCGAAGGGGCCGTAGACGCCGGTAACATGCTCAAACCGGCTTTGGCCCGAGGGGAATTGCGCTGTGTCGGGGCTACCACCATCAATGAATATCGAAAATATGTCGAAAAGGATGCGGCCCTGGAGCGGCGATTTCAGCCGGTGCTGGTCCGCGAACCCACGGTGGAAGACACCATCGCTATCTTGAGGGGCTTGAAGGAAAAGTATGAAGTTTACCACGGAGTGCGTATCAAGGATTCGGGCATCGTGGCTGCCGCCACCTTGTCCCACCGGTATATCACCGATCGTTTTTTGCCCGATAAGGCCATTGACCTGATCGACGAATCCGCTTCCAAACTGCGGATTGAGATCGACAGCCTGCCCCAGGAGATCGATGAATTGGAACGAAAGATCCTGCAAATGGAGATTGAAAAGGAGGCCCTTAAAAAAGAGGTTGACCCGGCTTCCCGGGAGCGGTTGGATAAGATCGAAAAGGAGCTTTCGGAGCTCAAGGACCAAAGCGGTGTGATGAAGGCCCATTGGCTGAAGGAAAAAGAGGCCATTCAAAAAATCAGACAAATTAAGGAAGAGATCGAAAACCTGAAAGGGGAGGCCTTGAATGCCGAAAGACAGGGGGACCTGACCCGGGCGGCGGAAATCCGCTATGGGGTGCTCTTGAACAAGAATAAAGAACTGGAGGAAAAAAACCAGCAATTAGAGACCCTTCAGGAAAAACAGAAGATGTTGAAGGAAGAAGTGGATGATGAGGACATTGCCGAAGTCGTGGCCAAATGGACTGGCATCCCGGTAGCCCGGATGATGGAAGGGGAAAAACAAAAACTGATCCGCATGGAGAATCGCATCCAGGAAAGGGTCATCGGCCAGGAAGAGGCCATCCGGGCTGTGGCCAATGCCGTCCGCCGGGCCCGCTCCGGCCTGCAGGACCCCAATCGTCCGATCGGTTCTTTTATCTTTATGGGCCCCACGGGGGTGGGCAAGACGGAACTGGCCAAGGCCCTGGCCGAGTTTCTTTTTGACGATGAACAGGCCATGGTCCGGGTCGATATGTCCGAATACATGGAAAAACATTCGGTCTCCCGTTTGATCGGCGCCCCCCCGGGCTATGTAGGCTATGAAGAGGGGGGGTATTTAACCGAAGCCGTAAGGCGCCGGCCTTATTCGGTGGTCCTTTTTGACGAGATCGAAAAGGCCCATCCCGAGGTCTTTAATGCCCTGTTGCAGATCCTGGATGACGGCCGGATGACCGACGGGCAGGGAAGGACCGTGGATTTTAAAAATAGCCTGGTTATCATGACCTCCAATATCGGCAGTCAATTCATCCAGGACCTGACCGAACGGGAAAGGGATGAGATGGTCCGGAGGGTCATGGAGGCCTTGCGGGCCCATTTCAAGCCCGAATTCTTAAACCGGGTAGACGATATCGTCATCTTTCAGGCCTTGAAAAGGGAACAAATCAAGGCCATTGTAGATATCCAGGTCCGGCTGCTTCAAAAAAGGCTGGCTGAAAAAAAACTGGATATCGAATTGACCGATAAGGCCGGGGAACAAATCGCCCAGGAAGGGTTTGATCCGATCTATGGCGCCCGCCCTTTGAAACGGGTGATACAGCATCGCATCCAGGACGCCCTGGCCTTGAAACTCCTGGAAGGGGAATTCTCGGAAGGGGAAAAGATTATTGTCGATGTCGACCGGAAGGGAGAGATCGTCTTTGCGAAGGGATAAACCGGTTTTTCTTGACAAGAATTTAAAGATGGGTACCATAGTAATTGTTACTCGTTGCTCGTTCCTGGTTGCTCGTTTTGAAAGCGGGGTAAAGGCATCTTTTTCTTCTGAATCGTTCCCCGAAAACCCCTATCAAAAATAAAGAAACAGTAAGGAGTAGCCAGCAACAAGCAACGCGCAACGAGTAACCAGTAACCAGTAACGAGTAACAATGAAACAATACAGAAGGAGTTACCATTTATGTTTTTAAATACCATGAAAACCACCTTGCTATTGGGGCTGATGACCGCCTTGATTATCCTGATCGGCGGGGCCGTGGGCGGTCAGCATGGAATGGTCCTGGCCTTCTTCCTGGCCGGGATTATGAATCTAGGGAGCTATTGGTTTTCCGATAAGATCGTTCTGGCCATGTATCGGGCCCAGGAGATCGCTCCGGGAAATCATCCGGAGATCCATCAGATCGTTATGGAGCTGGCCCAACACGCCGGTATCCCGAAACCGAGGATCTATTTAATCGAAGACGATTCCCCTAATGCCTTTGCTACGGGCAGGAATCCGGAACATGCGGTCATCGCAGTCACCTCCGGTATTTTGCGCATCCTTTCCCGCCAGGAACTGAAAGGGGTCCTGGCCCATGAACTGGCCCATGTCAAAAACCGGGATATCCTGGTCGGGTCCATTGCCGCTACCATGGCCGGAGCCATCATGATCCTGGCCAATATGGCCCGCTGGGCAACCATCTTCGGCGGGAGTCGGGATTCGGAAGAGGGGGAAGGCGGCGGAGGGATCATCGGCCTTCTGGTTATGACCATTGTGGCTCCTATCGCCGCCATGCTGATTCAAATGGCCATTTCCCGTTCCCGGGAATATCTGGCCGATGCTTCGGGTGCCCAGTTTTCGGGAAATCCCCTGGGACTGGCCGGTGCCCTGGAAAAACTACAAATCGCTTCCCAGCGACTGCCCATGGAATCGCCCAATCCGGCTACGGCCCACATGTTTATCGTCAATCCTTTGTCGGGACGAAGTCTTCTCAATCTGTTCAGTACCCACCCTCCTATTGAAGAACGGATTGCCCGGTTGCGGTCGATGAGGTATTAGCTATGTCTAATATTCAAAAAATCATTCAAGAAGTCCAATCCTTACCGGTAGAACAAAGGGCGCTCATTGTTGATTCATTGCTCCGTTCTCTTAATCAACCCGACCCAATGATCGATGCCCAGTGGATTACCGTGGCCAAGCGCCGACTGGATGAACTTCGAAGTGGCCAGGTAAAGCCTGTTCCTGGTGAAGAGGTTTTTGCTCGAGTTCGAAAACGGTTCTTTAAATGAATTTTGATTTTCACTCAGAAGCTGAATCCGAATTTTTGGAGGCTATTGATTATTACGAAGAATGTGAGACAGGTCTTGGATTTGACTTTTCCATTGAGGTTTATGCCTCTATTCAGAACAGTGTTTCATTTCCTACTGCCTGGCCTGAGATTGAAGACAACATTCGACGTTGCCTGATCCAGCGGTTCCCTTACGGAATTCTGTACAGCATAGCGCCCGACAAAATATTCATTTTGGCAGTGATGCATTTGCATCGAGATCCGTCTTATTGGAAACATCGGAGGTAAGAAGAAAGGATCTTGTTTCTTACTCGTGAAGCCTTAGCAAATCAGTTGACTTTTCCACGGCAGTAGCATAAAAAACCCCTATAAACTCAAATAGCTAAAAAGGAGCAGCGTATGTCTTGTGTCGTGGTGGTAGGAACCCAATGGGGTGATGAGGGAAAAGGTAAGGTGGTGGACCTCCTTACCCAGTATGCTGATATAGTCGTCCGCTTTCAAGGAGGGAATAATGCCGGACATACCCTGGTGGTGGGTCAGGATAAATTCATTCTCCATTTGATCCCATCAGGAATTCTTCATTCGGAAAAACAATGTCTGATCGGCAATGGGGTGGTGGTGGACCTGGAGGTCATGCAAAAAGAGGTCCGTACCCTCAGGGATCGGGGGATTTCAATCGGTCCGGGAAATTTGGGGTTGAGTGAGAAGGCTCATTTGATTATGCCTTATCATAAACATCTGGATATGGCCCGGGAGGCCCAAAAAGGTCAGGCCTCCATCGGCACGACCGGAAGGGGGATCGGGCCTTGTTATGAAGACAAGGTGGCCCGGGTCGGAATCCGGGTTATTGATCTGCTGGATCCGGAGGTCTTTGCCGAAAAAGTGACCACCAATCTCAGGGAAAAGAATTTTATTTTTGAACAGTTTCTCAACGTCCCCCCCATAGATCCTCAGGAGATCATAAGAACCTACCTGCCTCTGGCCGAATTTATCCGGCCTTATCTATCCGATGTTTCAATCCGGATCGATCAGGCCCTGGCCCAGGGGAGAAGTATTTTGTTTGAAGGCGCCCAGGGGACTCACCTGGATATAGATCATGGGACCTATCCCTATGTGACTTCATCCAACCCGGTGGCCGGCAGTGTCTGTGCCGGGGCGGGTGTGGGACCCAACAGGATTCAATCGGTCCTGGGAATCGTTAAGGCCTATACTACACGAGTGGGCGGGGGCCCTTTCCCGTCGGAATTAACCGATGAGATCGGCTTGAGCCTTCGAGAGAAGGGTGGAGAATACGGGTCGACCACCGGCCGGCCCAGACGATGCGGCTGGCTGGATGCCGTTGTTTTAAGAGATTCAGCCCGGCTGAACGGTTTGACCCACCTGGCCATCACCAAATTGGATGTTTTAACCGGACAGAAAACCGTTAAGATATGCACCGGTTACTCCTGGAACGACCGGATTTTGACCAGCGTTCCGGCCCAGTTAAAGGTCCTCCAGGCCTGCCGTCCTATTTATGAGGAATGGGAGGGCTGGTCCGAACCCATCGAAGGGATCCGAAAAAGAGAAGATCTACCCGCGGCCACCCGGAATTACCTGAACCGGATCGAAGAATTAGTTAAGGTTCCCATCGGGATTATATCCGTCGGACCGGATCGTGAGGAAACCTTGTTCCTCGACAACCCCTTCTCTGTATGATTTCCAGGCTGAACGCCCTGATTTTGAAGGAATAAAGCCTTTACGAAGGCAAAAAGGATCCAATCCCGGCCGGCTCTGCGACATAAATCCCGGGTAGTGTCCTAATGACACTACCAAATCAAGGGTTCTCTTGACTTTAGGGGAAAAAGTAAGTATATTGTTATGTTAAGAATTTTTTTCCTCAAGCCCTGGGAAAGGGCGAGAGTGGCGGAATTGGTAGACGCACTGGACTTAGGATCCAGCCCTGGAAACAGGGTGGGGGTTCAAATCCCCCCTCTCGCACCAACAAATAAACTGGTAAGGAATAAATGACAATGAAAGTACAGGTGGAAGAAATCTCTCCGATCAAAAAAAAGTTGACCGTTGAAGTGGAAGCGGACCAGACCAAAATGGAATGGGAATCAGTTGCAAAAACCTTTAACAAAAAAGCCAAATTGAAAGGTTTTCGGCCAGGGAAGATCCCGGTTACGGTCCTGGCCAAATTTTATGGTCCCCAGATTGAGGAAGAAACCGTCTCCAGGATAATCAATCGTACCTACCCGGAAGCCTTGAAAGAAACAGGGGTAATGCCGGTGGACCTGCCGAAATTGGATTATCCGGCCGTGGATAAAGAAGCCCCTTTTATTTATCAGGCCACTATCGAAATAAAACCTGAGATTCCCATTCCCGAGTACAAGGGATTGGAATTAAAAAAAACGCTGGTCCAGATAACCGACGAAGACGTTGAAAAAAGACTTGAGGCCATCCGGATGAGCCACGGTGAGCTGGTTACCCTCCAGGAAGAGCGTTCTCTTAAAAAAGGAGATTTTGCGGTTATCGATTATCAATCCTTTCTGGATGGGAATGAAATGCCGGGTGGTTCGGCCCAAAATTACGATCTGGAAGTGGGTGCTGATTTCTTGAATCCGGAGTTTGAAAAAGAGTTGGTGGGGATGCAGAAAGAGAACGATAAGGAATTCGATATTGATTTTCCGGAAGACTTTGGAAATACGGCCCTGGCCGGGAAAAAGGTCCATTATAAAGTCCACTTGCAGGGGATCAAGGAGAGGCATCTTCCCGAACTGGACGATTCATTCGTCCGAAATTTAGGGAACGAGTTGTCTTCCCTGGAAGACTTACGAAAGAAGATCCGGGAAGATTTGGAGAAGGAAGAAAATCGCAAAGGTGATTTGAAATTAAAAGAAGACTTGGTCGATAGTCTTTTATCCAAAACTGAATTCGAGGTCCCCGAGGCCCTGGTCAATCGGGAAATCCAGCAGATGATGATGCGAATAGAGCAAGATTTGAGCCGTCAGGGACTTTCCTGGGAAAAGGCCGGCCTTGAGCCGTCCCGCCTCATGGAAAGATTTCGCCCCCCGGCCCAAAAAATGGCCCGGAAAAAATTGATTTTGGAAAAAATCGCCCAATTGGAATCCCTGAGCGTCAGCCAGGAAGAAATCGAAGCGGAACTCGGCCGGATTGCCGCTAATGTAAACCAGTCGGTAAATTTAGTCCGAGAAATTTACAATAAAAACAATTTATTGCCAGATATGAGCCAGCAGCTTCTTGAGGAAAAGACATTGAATTTCCTTCAGGAGCATGCTACCATACAATCATAAAACCCTTGAGAAGGAAATACGGATGACTTTAATACCTATTGTTGTTGAACAGGATACCCGGGGCGAACGGGCTTATGACATCTATTCCCGTTTGTTGAAAGACCGAATCGTTTTTTTGGGGGCCACTATAGATGATTACATGGCCAACCTGATGATCGCCCAGCTCCTTTTTCTTGAAGCCGAAGACCCGGACAAGGATATCCATATGTACATCAATTCACCCGGTGGTATCGTTACTTCCGGGTTGGCGATCTATGACACCATGCAGTACATAAAACCCAACATCTCGACTCTTTGTCTGGGTCAGGCCTCCAGCATGGCCGCCTTGTTGCTGGCTGCCGGGGCCAAAGGCATGCGTTATGCCCTGCCCCACTCCAGGATCCTCATCCATCAACCTTTGGGGGGCGTCCAGGGACAAGCCACGGACGTAGGCATCCAGGCCCGCGAAATCTTGAGGATTAAAGAAGAACTGAATCAAGTTTTAGTGGATCACACCGGCCAGCCCTATGAGAAAGTCGAGAAAGACACGGACCGGGATTTTTATATGACCGGTGAACAGGCCCGAGAGTACGGCATTGTCGATAATGTCATTTCAAAAAGAAAAGAACTTAGCGGGCAAACCCAATAACCCTTTAACAGAAGGAAGTATTAGATGAACAAAAGAGGAGACGGCAAAGGCAAAGGAAGCGATTTATTATGTTCCTTTTGTGGTAAGAGCCAGGATGAAGTAAAAAAACTCATTGCCGGGCCTTCGGTCTATATATGTGACGAATGTATTGGATTATGTAACGAGATTATTGCCGAAGAATATGAAAAAGAGGAGGCCCACCAGGGGGATAAGGTCCCTAAGCCGGTCGATATCAAAACAACGTTAGATGAGTACGTCATCGAACAGGAAAAGGCCAAAAAAACCCTTTCCGTGGCCGTGCATAACCATTTCAGACGGATTGATAATAAGATCGATCTGGAAGGGGTGGAATTGCAGAAAAGTAATATCCTGTTGATCGGACCTACGGGATCAGGAAAAACTCTGCTGGCCCAGACCTTAGCCAAAATTTTGAAAGTCCCTTTTACGATTGCCGATGCTACGACCTTGACCGAGGCCGGGTATGTCGGCGAGGATGTGGAAAATATCATCCTCAATCTCCTCCAGGTGGCGGATTATGATGTGGAACGGGCCTGCCGGGGAATCGTTTATATCGATGAAATAGATAAAATAGCCAGAAAGTCGGAAAATCCTTCCATCACCCGGGATGTCTCCGGCGAAGGGGTTCAACAGGCTTTGTTGAAAATCATTGAGGGGACCATGGCCAGTGTTCCTCCCAAAGGCGGCCGCAAACACCCGCAACAAGAATTTGTCAAGGTGGATACGACCAATATCCTTTTCATCTGTGGAGGGGCTTTTAACGGACTGGACAAGATTATTCAGGGCCGAAGCGGGGCCAAGGTAATGGGTTTCGGGGCCGATATCAGGAAACAGTCGGAGAAGAAACGGCTGGGTGAAGTCCTGGATCAGGTACAGCCTCAAGATCTCCTGCGGTTTGGTCTGATACCCGAATTTATCGGGCGATTACCGGTCATTGCCACCTTGGATGAATTAAGCGAAGAAGCCATGGTCCGCATCCTGACGGAACCCAAAAATGCCATCGTCCGGCAATATCAGAAACTGTTTGAAATTCAAGGGGTGGAACTGAAATTTACCGATGGCGCCATCAAGGCCGTAGCCCGTGAAGCCCTGAAAAGAAAATCCGGTGCCCGGGGGCTTCGATCCATCCTGGAAAAGGCCATGCTGGATATCATGTTTGAGATTCCGTCCATGAATAACGTTCGGGAATGCGTCGTTAGTGAAGAAGTAATCCTTAATAACGAAACCCCCATCCTTCTTTTTGAAAATCAGGCCGAATCGGCCTGATGCTGGATGCTGGATGCTTGGTACTTGGTAAAACTCAAAATCCAGTATTAAAAATAAAGGATCACTCTTTCAGGAGTGATGGATTCGTAAAAATTAAGAGACGCCCCATAGGGGCGCTGTATCAGAAATAACTTGGCAATAAAAAAGCCAAGTTATTTGGAAATCTGGGAGATCCCAATTTCGTCATTCCCGTGGAAACGGGAATCCAGTGTTTATTATTTGGTTACGCCTGGCCTGAATTCCCGCCTGCGCGGGAATGACGAGTTTTTACATCGTCATCAGGTTTAAATTTTTATTAAAGAATCAACGAAAAAAACCGAGAATAGAATTGGATGAACCACCCGCAGTTCTCCCTGAAAAGATTTCGGCGGGGGCGTTCGTCTTGCATAATCTTATTAAAGGAATAAATAGAAATGGCTGTATTTTCAAATTACGATGATAGTCGAGAAGATGGGGGCTTAAAGCAAATCATCCCTATATTGCCCTTGAGAGATATTGTTGTTTTTCCAGGGATGGTTGCCCCGTTGTTCGTGGGTCGGGAAAAATCTATTCAGGCCCTCGAATATAGTATGTCCTTGGAAAAGGATATCCTTTTATTAACCCAACGACAAGCCAAGGTGGATGAACCTTCTGATAAGGATCTCTATCAGGTGGGAACAGCAGGCAGTATCCTGCAGATGCTCCGCTTGCCCGACGGAACCGTCAAGGTATTGATCGAAGGCCGGTATCGGGCTCGGATACAACGGTACCTTCCCAATCGGACCTTTTATCTGGTCGAAGTCGAGAAGATCCAGGACATCATGCCGATCAGGTCCGAGCAGGAAGCCCTGGTTCGTACCGTGAAACAAACCTTTGAGGGTTATCAGAAACTGAACAAAAAGATTCCCCAGGAATTGGTGCATACCATCATCTCTTTAGATGATCCGGCCCGACTGGTAGATTCGATTGCTCCCCATTTGGGCACCAAGATCGAACAGAAGCAGGAGCTTTTGGAACTGCTCCAAGTCAATCGAAGGTTGGAAAAACTCTATGAATTCATGCGCGGGGAGATGGAAATCCTGGAAATCGAACATCGCATCAAGGGCCGGGTCAAAAAGCAGATGGAAAAGACCCAAAGGGATTATTACCTGAATGAACAGATCCGGGCCATCCAGAAAGAGATGGGCGAACAGGATGATTTTAAAAGCGAGATTCAGGAATTAGAAAAGAAGATCAAACAGAAAAGGATGTCCAAAGAGGCGACTACCAAGATTCGAGGGGAGTTAAAAAAACTGAAAATGATGTCCCCCATGTCGGCCGAGGCCACGGTAGTCCGAAATTATATCGACTGGATGATCGCCCTGCCCTGGTATAATCGAACCAAGGATAAATTGGATATCGATGCCGCCGAAAAGATCCTCAATGAAGACCATTATGGTTTAGATAAGCCCAAGGAGCGGATCCTGGAATATTTGGCTGTTCAGAGTCTGGTTAAAAAGATAAAAGGTCCTATCCTCTGTTTGGTCGGTCCTCCGGGTGTGGGGAAAACCTCCCTGGCCAAATCGATCGCCAGGGCCACCGGGCGGAATTTTATCCGGGTTTCCTTGGGCGGGGTCCGGGATGAAGCCGAGATTCGCGGTCACCGCCGAACCTATATCGGGGCCTTGCCGGGCAAGATTATCCAGTCCTTGAGAAAGGCCAAATCCAATAACCCCGTTTTCTGCCTGGATGAAGTCGACAAGATGAGTACCGATTTCCGCGGAGACCCTTCTTCGGCCTTGCTCGAAGTCCTTGATCCTGAACAGAATTTTTCTTTTAACGATCATTACCTGGATGTAGATTACGATCTTTCCGAGGTCTTTTTTATCACAACGGCCAATACCCTTTTCTCCATCCCTTTGCCCTTGCAGGACCGAATGGAGATCATTCGGCTTCCAGGATATACGGAACCTGAAAAACTCCAGATCGCCCGTCAATTCCTGATCAAAAAACAGCAGGAAGCCAATGGGCTTTCCCCTGAGAATATCCATTTTACCGACAACGCCTTATTGGCCATTATACGCCGATATACCCGGGAATCGGGGGTTCGTAACCTGGAGCGGGAAATCGCCACCTTATGTCGCAAAGTGGCCAAAGAAGTCGTGCGCCGGGGGAAAGAGACCCATGTTGAAATCAGTTCCACCTCGGTCCAAAAATTTTTAGGGGTGCCTAAATTTCGCTATGGTGAAACCGAAGAAAAAGACGAAGTAGGCATCACCACCGGCCTGGCCTGGACCGAAGTGGGAGGAGAGTTGCTGTTGACGGAAGTGGTCCTTATGCCCGGGAAGGGGCGATTGATCATTACCGGAAAATTGGGCGAGGTCATGCAGGAATCGGCTCAGGCGGCCTTGAGTTATGTCCGTTCCCGTGCCGAACAATTGGGCCTGCCCAGAAACTTCTATCAGAAAATGGATATCCATATCCATATCCCCGAAGGGGCTATTCCCAAAGACGGACCATCTGCCGGTATCACCATTGCTACTTCCATCGTTTCCGCTTTACTCCGGAAACCGGTCAAGAGGAAGACGGCCATGACCGGTGAGATTACCCTGCGCGGCCGGGTTTTACCCATCGGAGGCCTGAAAGAGAAAATCATTGCCGCCCACCGCGGCAAGGTCAAGACGGTGATTATTCCTAAAGAAAATGAAAAGGACTTGAAAGAGATCCCGTCCCGGATTTTAAAGGCCTTGGAAATTGTTCCTGTGGAACATATGGATGAGGTGCTGAAGTCGGCTTTATTGGTGGAGGATCCGGAACGCTTATTCGTAGAAAAGCCGGAAGAAGGTTCCCTGCCCTTTTTCCATGAAGAAGTTCCGGTCCCGGTAGAAATTACCGCCCATTGATTGAAAAAAAAGACAGGAGCTTGACCGGCTTGGCAGGATTCAAACTCCTTGACAGGTCCCCCTCAGAAAAGGTAAAGTTATACCCCGAAAAAGGGGTATAACCATTTATGAAAAAAACGATCGGGGTCAGTGCCATTCTTTTGGTTTTTTTTGGTCTGGCCCTTTACCTGCTGATTTACCACAGCGACATCTACCTCACTTTTTTAGACCGGAAACGGTTGGCGGAATTTGTTAAATCCTACGGCAGCTTTTCGCCCTTTATCTTTATCGCCCTCCAGGTCTTTCAGGTCCTCTTCGCCCCCATTCCCGGAGAGATGACCGGCTTTTTAGGCGGATTTCTCTATGGGAATTTTTTCGGCATCCTTTATTCCACTATCGGCTTAGGAGTTGGTTCCTGGCTGGCTTTTATTTTCTCCCGGTGGGCCGGACAACCTTTAGTGGAAAGGATCATCAGTTATAAAACGATCAATCGCTATGACTATCTGATGGCCCACCAGGGTACCTGGATCGCCTTCCTGCTTTTTCTGATCCCGGGCTTTCCCAAAGATTATCTGTGCTATATTTTGGGATTAGGGCACATGGACCTGAAAACCTTTCTGATAATATCCACGGCCGGACGGTTTTTAGGAACGGTGCTGCTGACCATTCAAGGGCACCTGGTCCGGGAAAAAAACTACCTGGTTTTAGGGATTGTAATCGGACTTTCTCTGTTTTTTCTTTTAATGGCGTACCTGTTCAGAGGTAAATTAGAGAGCTATTTTGAAAGACATCGTAAATCCAGGGCCTATTCCAAAATGACCAACCCGGGATCTAAATCCCAGAATCCAGAATAACCCCCCAATCTTTTAAGGGTTCATCCTCATTCTGAATTCTGGCTCCTGTCTCCTGGATTCCAGAATTTAAAAAATATTTGATTTGATTTTGGTAATAAAAATCAACATCCTTTCCTGATCCAAAAAAGGCAGGGTTAATCTGATCGCTGGTTCTATTTGAAATCCCTTCTTCTGGATCTCGGCCTGGAACAAGGAAATTTCCTCCGGCCCTTCCGGCCCCTTCATTAATAACAACTTCCCGCCCTTTGCCAAATAAGGATTAACCCCCGTTAAAAGGCTTGTCACTTTTCCCACCGCCCGGGTGATGATGATTTCGAAAGGATCGATTCCCGGCACTACCGGTGACCCTTTGCCTAAAAAACCCTGTAGCACCGGGGTATGGCTGAGATTTAAATGTCGAACGACTTCCTTAAGAAAACTGACCTTTTTCCCGGAGGCATCGATTAAGGTGACAGCTTGGTACGGTCGGGCAATCTTAAGCGGCAGTCCCGGAAACCCGGCCCCGGATCCCAGATCCAAAATCCTGGCCTCCTCCGGCAGATAGGGCAGAGGGGAAAGGGAATCCAGAAAATGTTTGATGACAATTTCCCTGCAGGAGCGCAGGCCGGTCAGGTTGATGACCCGGTTCCATTTTCGAAGCAAAGCCAAATAGTCCATAAATTGCTTTATTTGAAAAGGTGACAGAGATATCCCCATGGCCTTTGCCCCCTGATCGAGGAGCCTTTCCCCTTCCGCAGGAGCTATCTCCTGGATGATGTCAGGTTTGTCTCTCAATGGTTCCGGATGGCCAATTCTGTTTCCGGATCAAAGAAATGGAGATTCTCCAGGTTGGCTTTTAAGGTAATTTCCTGATGGGGCTTAGCCCGGGTCCG
Source organism: uncultured Thermodesulfobacteriota bacterium (assembly GCA_964627515.1). Classification (GTDB taxonomy): domain Bacteria; phylum Desulfobacterota; class RBG-13-43-22; order RBG-13-43-22; family RBG-13-43-22; genus RBG-13-43-22. Next base: position 67,407 of record CAZVHO010000002.1, read on the forward strand.
GGCATCCACCGAGGCCAGGAGGTTGTGACCACCGACTGTGACGTCAAGAAAAATGTGGCTCCCCACCGGCTGGACCACCAGGACAACAGCCTGAAGGGTCCCCTTTTCTTCCAACGAATCGGCCGCGGAAAGATCATCGGGCCGGACCCCCAAAACGACTTCTTTCCCGGCATAAGAAGTCAAAGCCAGTTTTTTCCCCGTCGGGACAGGCAGCGACAATCCTTCAGACTGAACCGTCAAATTGCCGTCGCTTCCGCTGATATGAACGGGTATAAAATTCATGGTCGGAGAACCGATAAAGCTGGCCACGAAGCGGTTGACGGGCTGGAAATAGAGTTCCAGCGGCTCTCCTACTTGTTGTATCAGACCGTCTTTCATGACCACGATGCGATCCCCCATAGTCATGGCCTCGATCTGATCGTGGGTAACATAGATACTGGTGGTCTGCATGGCCTCATGCAATTTTTTCAATTCCAGGCGCATCTGGATCCTCAGCTTGGCATCCAGGTTGGAAAGGGGCTCGTCAAAAAGATAGACCTGCGGAGTGCGGACAATGGCCCGGCCCAGGGCCACCCGTTGTCGTTGGCCCCCGGATAATTCCCGGGGTTTCCTCTTTAAAAATTCGGCAATTCCCAGGATCTCTGCCGTCTTGACCACCCGCGCCTGGATCTCGTTTCCGGGCACCTTTTTCAGCTTCAATCCAAAGGCCATATTATCAAAGACCGTCATATGCGGATAGAGGGCATAGTTCTGGAAAACCATGGCCACGTCCCTCTCCTTGGGGGACACCTGGTTGACTAATCGTTCTCCAATATAAATTTCTCCGTCGGTGATTTCCTCCAGACCGGCAATCATCCGTAAGGTAGTCGTCTTGCCGCAGCCGCTGGGGCCGACAAAAACCATGAATTCCTGGTCCTGAACGGTCAAGGAAAAATCATCTACCGCCACAACCTTTCCGTAGGTCCTACGGACATTTTTTAAAATCACCCGGGCCATAATAGTGGTCACTCCTGAACCTTTTGCAAAAGTTGGATTTAATTAAAATTTAGACTTTTGCAAGGGCCTATCCTTTAAAGGGTTTAAAGTGCGGCTGGGGTCGCTGGGTATGTTTTCTCAAGAATTCGGATTAAACGATCCGGATGATTGGAAATGATCCCGTCAGCTTTCCACCGCACAAACTGCTCCATCTTTTCTTCGGAATTCACGGTATAGACATTTATCTTCATCCCCTGATCGTGGATTTTGATGATCTTGTCTTTGGTCAAATGGGATTTTCGAAGGTTTAAGACCCTATAGTCCTGTCCTCCGGTGACTTCAGCAAGAGCGCTCCAGGGGTGATTGTAGAGCACCGCCACCCGGGCCAGGGGTTCAATTTTTTTGATCCATTCCAGGGCTTCGGGATTAAAAGAAGAAAAGATCACCCCGGAGACCATTCCGGCATTTTTTGTTTCTTTCAAGGCTTGGTCGGCCAATTCGGTAATCAAATAGAGCCCATGATTGGGGTGTTTGATTTCAATATTCACCAACACCCGTCCCTTGGCCAAGTCAAGAACGTCTCTTAACGATGGAATTTTTTCCCCTGAGAACTGGGCTCCAAACCAGGAGCCGGCATCCAATGCTTTCAATTCTTTCAGGGTGGAGTCCGTCACCCTGCCCCGGCCGTTTGTGGTCCTCTCCAGGGTCTCATCATGAATGACCACTAATTTTCCATCTTTGGAGAGATGCACATCGAGTTCCACCATATCACTGCCGATCTCAATGGCTTTTTTGAAGGCCGACAGGGTATTTTCGGGGGCTACGCCCGAAAAACCACGGTGAGCAATGACCATCAGTGGATATTTGCCGGTCCAATAAGGAACTTTCATCTCGTCCATCCTTTTCCCCGCACACCCCATTCCCCCGTAACCGATTCCCAGGAGAATGAGAAGGATAAAAATTTTTGATTTTTGAGTTCGGATTTCGGAATTCAAAGACATTTTCGGTTTAATTTAATTTCATATGAGCTCATTTTTCACTTTCCAGCAGTCCATGCATGAACCAGCGTTGCATGATGAGCACTACCAGTACAGGGGGGAGGAGGGCCATTATGGCCACCGCCATGACCAGGTTCCACTCCGGAGGCTGGGTTCCACTGGGGATGGTGGCGGCAATGCCCACCACGACGACCTTCATTTTTTCCGAGTTGGTAACCATGAGGGGCCAAAGGTACTCATTCCAGCCGTAGATGAACATGACCACAAAAAGAGAGGCTATACTGGCCCCGGAATTGGGGAGCAGGACGGACCAAAGAAAGCGTAAAGGACCGGCCCCGTCAATTTTGGCCGCATCCACCAGCTCATCGGGTATGGTCAGAAAAAATTGACGGAAGAGAAAAGTGGCCGTAGCCGAGGCAATCAAGGGAACGATCAGGCCCAGGTAGGTGTCCACCCATCCAAGCTGGCTGATGACCTGATAGGTGGATAAGATGCGGACCGGCACCGGGAGCATCAAGGTGACCAGAACCATCCAGAAAAAAATTTGCTTCCCCCGAAAATTAAAAAAAACAATGGCAAAGGCGGAAAGAATGGCGATGGCGATCTTGCCCAGGCTGACCCCCAGGGCCACGATGGTACTGTTGATGAGAAGCCGGCCCATGTGGAGCCGGTCCCATATCTTGAGGTAATTTTCCCAGAGGTGCTTCGAAGGCCACAATTTCTGGGGAGTCTGGGTCACCTCATCCATACTCTGAGTGCTGAGCACAAAGGCATAGTAAATAGGAAAACAGATGAGGAGGATCGAAACGATCAAGAGGAAGTGGATCAGGAGGTTGGTCCCGTTCAGCTTTCCTTTTTTTGATTTAAACGAGCGATTGCGGTTCAATAAAACACCTTCTTTTCCGTAAAACGGAACTGGAGCACCGTCAGGGAAATCACCAGGACCATCAAGATGACCGATTGGGCTGCGGAGAGTCCCATTCTCATGTGGACGAAACCATCCAGGTACGTTTTATAGACCATAATCGTAGTGGCATCTCCCGGTCCTCCCTGGGTGACAGCATGAATTAATCCGAAGGTCTCGAAGAAAGAAAAGACCATATTCATAATGAACAGGAAGAAAGTCACCGGAGATAAGAGGGGAAAAGTGACCCAGCGGAAGAGCCTCAGACCGCTGGCCCCGTCTATCCTGGCTGCTTCGATAACCGATTGAGGAATGGTCTGCAAGGCAGCCAGAAAAAAGGCGATGTTGTATCCCAAATGGGCCCAACTTGCGGCAAAGATCACCAGGAGAAGGGCGATCCAACCCTGTAAAAGCCAGTTGAACTCATAGGTCGTTATCCGGGCCAAAAGATAGGTCAGGATCCCATAAGAAGGATGGAAAACAAACAGCCAGATAATCCCGGCGATCGGAGGAGCGACCCCGAAAGTCCAGAGCAGGGCCGACCGATATAATGGCCGGCCCCGGATTTTTTGGTTGGCCAATACGGCCAGGAAAAGCGAACCCGCCAGGGAAGAAAAGGTAACTCCCAGAGAAAAAATAAAAGACTGAACCACACTGTGGTAGTATTCCCGTGAGGTGAGGAGAGTGATGAAATTCTCCAGACCGACAAAAATCTGGACGTCCCCGAAAGGCGAGGTTTTGAAAACAGACAGTCGCAGCGAGTTGAAGGCCGGCCAGAAAAAGAAAACCAGGACGACCAGCAACTGCGGGGCCACCAGAAGATAAGGAAGGAGCCGATTATGAAAAATACTTTTTTTCACGGTCTATTTATACAGGGAAGCAAACTCTTTCAATGCCTGATTCCCTCTCTTCACGGCATCGTCGAGTCCCTGTTTGGGGGTTTTCTTGCCTGAAAAGATATTTTCCATCTCCTCTTCAATAATATCCCGGACGGCCATGAAGTTCCCCAATCGGATCCCCTGGCTGTTGGGAGTGGTCTTTCCGTGGGTAATCTGACCAAAGGCGGTCCACAAGTTAGGGTTCTTGCGGAAGTGATCGGCCGGCAGAGCTTTGACAGCGGCCTGACTGATCGGGAAATACCCCGTGGCAGAATGCCACAAGGCCTGCATATTGGGTTGCCCCAGAAATTCAAGAAACTTGGCCACACCCATATAGTGTTCCTTGGTTTGTCCCTTCAAGACCCACAGGCTGGCCCCTCCGATAATTGAATTGCCTTGGGGATAACCGCTAAGTTTCGGTAAGTGCCCCGTGCCCCATTCGAACTTGGCCGTTTTGCTTAAAGTGCCCACCAGGGCGGTAGAAGCCAGACTGAAGGCGGCCTCTCCATTAATCGTGGGTTGATCTCCCTTGGGCCCCCGCCCGGAATAAGTAAAGATACCCTCTTTCTGCCATCGAGCCAGGGTTTCCATGACCTGAAGCCCCAGTTTCCCGTTGATCTTCAGTTCCGTGGCCAGCGCAGAGAAACCATTGTTGTTGTTGGCGAAAGGTTGATCATGCCAGGTATGCATATTTTCCATGAGGGTCCAGGACGGCCAGGAAACGGTAAAGCCGATTTTTGTCGCACCGGAGGAAACAGCCGCTTTGGCCATTTTTTCAATCTCTTCAAAGGTCTCCGGGGGCTTTTTAATATCGATGCCGGCTTTTTTCAAAATAGTCTTGTTGTAATAAAGGATGGGAGTGGAGGAATTGAAGGGCATGGAATAGAGATTCCCGTCTTTGGAGTAATACGTCTTCACTACGCTGAGGTAATCATCCCAGTCGATCCTGATGCCCTGGTCCTTCATTAGTTGATAGACGGGATAAACGGCCCCGGAGGAGAGCATCGTCTGGGTCCCTACCTCAAAGACCTGCATGATATCAGGCTGGGTCTTGGCCCGGTAGGCCGCGATACCGGCGGTCAGCGTTTCGGGGTACCCCCCCTTGAAAACCGCCTTGACCTCGAATTCGTTTTGGCTGGAATTGAATTTGTTGGTAATTTCAGTTATCCGCTCGCCAAGAAATCCGCCCATGGAGTGCCACCAGATGATCTCCGTCTTGGCCCAGGCACCGAGTGGAAAAGAAAGAAGGCCGATAGCCAGAACCAACGTCAGAAAGATTCTCTTTGGGGTGGATCCATTTTTTTTCATCGCCGTTACCTCCTTTAAATAAAAGAATAATTTCTCATACACCCTTATATTCAAAAAAGAACGATAAAACAAGATTTTTTAAGTTACAAAAACTT
>CAZVHO010000002.1:72664-101978 GCA_964627515.1 uncultured Thermodesulfobacteriota bacterium
ACCCTTATATTCAAAAAAGAACGATAAAACAAGATTTTTTAAGTTACAAAAACTTTAAGATTAGATTAAGCACAAGGGGAAAATTAAAAAGACGGATTCGTAAAAAGGCGTTTTTTGACTTTTTACGAGGTTATCAAAAGTCATCCAAGACCCATTTTCGTCATTCCCGTGGATACGGGAATCCAGTGTTACTATTCTGTTACCTACGGTCTGGGTTCCTGCCTGCGCCCTCCGGGGCGTAGGACCCCAACGGGACGGAGTCGGGAATGACGAGTTGTTACCTAATCATCAAGTATCCAGCATCCAGTAACCAAGCCTTCATTTTCCAATGCAGAACCGGCTGAAGACCTGGTCCAAAACATCTTCGGCAGTGGTGGTCCCGACCAAAGAACCTATGTCTTCCAATGCCTTCTGAATATCCAGGGCAATAAATTCCGGCGAGACCTTTTGATCCATTAATTGATAAGCCCGTGTTAAGGATTCAATCATCTGTTCGAATATTTTTTTTTGCCGGAGAGTTGGCATGAGATCAGGCAGCGCCTCGGGGAAATGGGTTTGAATAAAAATTTCATGGAGATTTTCTTTTAGCGTTTCTATCCCCTGACCATAGCGGGCCGATATGGGAAGCACCAGAGGGTTAGGGAATTTTTTTTGAACTTCTTCAAGGGCAACCACCGAGGGGAGATCCATTTTATTCAGTAAGATGATCGTGGGCTTCGCCCCGATTTCTTCATAGATGGCCAGGTCTTCCGCCTCGATGGGACGGGAGGTATCCAGTAAAAATAAGACTATCTGGGCCTGCTGTACTTTCCCACGAGTCCGCAGGATCCCGGCTTCTTCGACCTCATCCCGGGCCTGGCGAATCCCGGCGGTATCGACCAGCCGGAAGAGCAGACCTTTTAAGAGGATATTTTCTTCAATAGTATCCCTGGTCGTACCGGGTATGGAAGTGACAATGGCCCGGTCCTCGTTTAACAACCGGTTCAGCAGACTGGATTTTCCGACATTCGGTTTGCCCACCAGGACCAGAGAAAGGCCTTCCCGAAAAGGCAGTCCTTGTTCATAGGCCTGGGTGAGTTCCAATATAGGGGTCAAGACCTGCTCCTGGAGAATACGATTCCAGGCCTGCTGGTCCAGGATCTCCAACTCTTCTTCAGGAAAATCGATGGCCGCCTCTAATTGGGCCAGCAAAGATAATAAATTTTCCTGGATACCCTGCAATCGTTGCTGTAAGGCCCCTTGGAGAAGTTTGTTGGCCTGGGTGAGGGCCTGGTCGGTTTGGGCTTGAATCAGTTCAATAATCCCTTCGGCTTGGGTCAGGTCGATCCGGCCATTTAAAAAGGCCCGCAGGGTGAACTCCCCTGGGTCGGCCAGACGGGCCCCGCCAAGCAAGACCAGTTCCAGGATTTTTTTTAATACCAGAGGTCCGCTGTGGCAGTTGATTTCAACCACATCTTCCCGGGTATAGGTGTTTGGGGCCTTCATGACCGAAAGCAATACTTGATCAATAATCAATCCCTGGACAGGATCGATGATGTTTTCCAGGGTTAACTGATGGGATCGGCGTGTTTGAAAGGAGGCTGCCGAGGGGAAAAGGGTTTGGGCAATGGCAACGGCCCGGGGACCGCTGATCCGGATGATACCGATACCCCCTATCCCGATCGGGGTGGATATGGCGGCGATGGTGTCATGGTCAGACATGGTTCAAGGCGTAAGGCAAAGGTTCAAGGTACAAGGTTTAAGGTATAAGGTGTCAGGCGTAAGACCGATTAAGGTTTTACCGTACACCTTGCACCCTGAACCTTGTACCTTTTCTTTATGTGTCCGAATCGGCAGGGGGTTCTGCGGGACGGTCCTTTTTAACCGCAGAAATGATCATTTTTTTTAATTGCCCTTCCCCCCGGCTGACGGTTTTGAGGCTTTTATCCTTTTCCAGTGTCAAATGGATGATGCGGCGGTCATGGGCATTTAATGGGCTTATGACCACGGGTTTCCCGGTCTGTTTTGATTTTTCGGCCATCTTCAAGGCCAAATCTTCCAGATACTGTTTCCGGCGGGTGCGGTAGTCTCCACTATCCATAACCACCTTGATTTTGTCAGGGCCTTTTCGATTCAAGATGCGGGTGATCAAATACTGTAAGGCGTCCAGGGTTTGCCCCCTGCGACCGATCAGCAACCCGCTCGTTTCCCCTTCTATTTTGATATGGAGGGTCTCTTTTTCTTTTCGAATCAATAAGGTGCCCTCTAACCCCATCAGGCTCAGGATATCTTGAGTCAGGGTTTTCGCTTCGGCGATCAGTTCATCATCCGTCAGGGGAACGGGCATCGGCTCAAGGCCGGGTTGCGTCTGGGGTTGTATTTCAGCGATTAGCTCAACAGGTTCTTCTTTGACCGTGGCCCGAATTCTGGCTTTTTTGGAACCTACAATACCGAATATTCCAGTGGACCCGGCGGTCAGGACCTCAACCACTAATTTTTCTTTGGGGACTTTTAACTGACTACAAGCCGTCTCAACGGCTTCTTCAACGGATTTTCCTTCTATTTCAAGGGATGCCATGGGTCATCTCCTCCATCTTGATTCAGTTGACATATTTATTGATGTAATATTGCTGACCTATGGAAAGGACATTATTAACCAGCCAATACAGGACCAGGCCCGCGGCAAAGTTAATAAACATAAAGGTAAAAACAACCGGCAAGAAAAGCATCATTTTGGCCTGGGTCGGGTCCCCAGTAGTGGGGGTCATTTTTTGTTGAATAAACATGGAAGCCCCCATCAGCAGGGTCAAGACCGGTATTCCGTTGCCTACATAAGGGATCTGGATTCCAATGGGTAAGCGGTCCGGTGCCGAAAGGTCATTGATCCAGAGGAAAAATGGGGCATGACGCAGTTCAATGGCATATCCCAGCAGGCTATAAAGGGCAAAGAAAACCGGAATCTGGATAACCATCGGTAGACATCCCCCCATAGGATTGACCTTGTAAGTTTTATACAGGGCCATCGTCTCCTGATTGAGCTTTTCCCGGTTGTCTTTATGTTTTTCCTTTAATTTGGCAATCTTGGGTTGAAGTTTTTGCATATCTTTCATGGACTTGTAACTTTTATGGGTCAAAGGCCAGAAGAGGATTTTAACCAGGATGGTTAAGATAATGATCGACCAGCCGTAATTATGGAGGAAACCATTAAAAAAACGCAGGACCCACAATAAGGGCTTGGCAATAATATCGAAAAAGCCGAAATTGACCGCTTTTTCCAGTTCCAACCCCAGAGGTTGTAAGATCTGGGTGTCTCTCGGCCCGAAATACAGGGCATAACGGATCCGTTTTTCTCCCTTCGGGGCCAAGGTCCAGGGAGCCGACACGAAGGCGATCTTTAATAATTCCGGGGCCGGTTTGGAAACCTTGAGACTGACGGTTTGCTGTTCTTCCAGAGGAACCACGGTCCCCATAAAATAGGTGTCAGCCAGGGCTCCCCACCGGATCTTCCCGGTCAGTACTTCTTCCTTGTCGACCTTTCCCAGGGCCACTTCTTTGTATTGCCCGTTTACCAGGTGCAGGGCGCCCTGAAAAGAGGCCGAATTATCCGATGCTTGCACAAATCTATTTTCCAGAAGGAGGGTTAAATTGTCATCCAGCGTTTGGGAGGTTCCATTGATCACCTGGATATCCAGGTCAATCCGGTACGAATCGTAGGAGAGGGTATAAGTCTTGACGACCGTCACTCCCTGGCTGGAGGTCCAGGTAAAAGAGAGGGTCCCTTTGGGTTTATCAGGTGACAAAATCAGGGAATTTTTATCAGCCTTGAATGGCACCAGGGCCATATCCGGCTGGGATTTTTTTATCCATTCCAGTTGCAAGGGAAAGGCCGAAGGCTGATCGGCCCAGATTATTTCTTTGAGATCCTTACCTCCCAAATGTTCTTTGTAGGCAGTCAGTTTATGACTTTTTAACGTTCCGCCCTGCTCTGAAAAAACAGCCTCAAATTGTTTCGTCTTAACTAAAACATCCCTGGCCGTTTGAGAGGAGGCAGCCTCCCTGGCCTTAGGCGTGGCGGCCGGCGCTGCCGATCCGGGGGATGAAAGGGCCGGAGGGGATTCCTTCTGGGCAGAAACCGTCTTGGCCGTCTTATCCTGAGGAGGCTTCGCTGGTTCCTCAGGGGCGAATAATAAAAAATAGGCGGCAAAGACCGCCATGGACAATACAAACGCCAGAATTGCATTTTTTTCCATAATTACTCCAAAATGATAAGGGGGACATCCTTATGGTAATGGGTCCAATCCGCCTGAGGAAAAGGGATGGCATCTCCCGATCCTTTTCAGGGATAGAAATAATCCCTTGGTTAACCCATATGTTTGAATAGCCTGAAAAGAATATTCAGAACAGGTGGGATAGAACCGGCAGGAAGATGGGAAAAGGGGCGAAATGACTCGTTGATATCCCCGTATTCCCAATAATAAAAATCCCTTAAGGTAATGGATCAAGAACCGCTTCCAACCATCAGGGGGGTTAATTCTTCCAAAACTTGACAATAAGTTAATGGGTCTGATCCTTTTAAGGCAACTATAATGATATCCTGGGAAGGAGGAAGCTTGTTTTTGGATCTTCTAAAGAATTCTCTTAAAAGACGCTTGATTCGGTTTCGCTGGACTGCTCCCCCCCTGTTTTTTCCCACCGTTAAACCCAAACGGGTTATACCCAAATTATTGGGTTTCATGATAACCAGAAAATGGGGGAAAACCCTCTTTCTATCGTTTGAGGACCTTCGGATGAAATCCTTCCGTTTCAGGACCTTTTCCTCTTTGGGTAAGGCAAAAGGCTTCATCCTTAAGGAAAACGACCCGGGTATTAGACCGAAAGCCGTTTTCTTCCCTTTGCTCGTCTTCGGCTGATAACTTTCCGTCCGCCGGGAGTGCGCATTCGGACCAAAAATCCATGAGTTCTGGATCGTTTCAGGTTGCTGGGTTGAAATGTTCTCTTCATAACTGCCACATCCCCTCAAATTTAAGATAAACTTAATTTAAACCATAGGTTGGAATTAAAGTCAAGTTTTATTTGATATCTTTGATCCGCAATTCCAGTCTGGGGGTCGATCCGTATTCCGAAATAAAAGGGGTATAGGCCAGGTCGACCCAATCTCCAGGGGTCAGGACTTGATTTCCCAGCCCGAAGCCGATGCCGTCCATAACGATCCCCTTTTGTTCCAACTTTAGGCGCAGATGGCCAGGGCCTCGGCTGGAGCCGAGCGTGTTGCCCACTATCCGGAGGGATTTGATTTGAGCTTGCCGGCTGGCGAGTAAAGGTTCCGGATTTTTTGATCCGAAAGGCGCCAACCGGGGCAGATAAGGGGCGATATCTTTTCCCAGCCCGGGGAAATCGATTTCTCCTTCTAAGGTGATGGACGGGAGGAAAGCCTCTTCCGGAACCGAATTTTTAACCAGGGCTTCAAAGGCCTGTTCAAAGGCCGGAAGGTCCTTGATCTTAAGGGTGGCTCCGGCGGCAGCCGCATGCCCCCCAAAGCCCAACAGGAACTCTTCCAGGGTCTCTAACCCTTTAAAGAGGTTGAAGCCTTCCATGCTCCGGCCCGACCCATGGGCCGTTTCTCCCTCGAGGGCGAATAAAAAGACCGGTCTAAGCCATCGCTCGACCAGCCTGGAAGCCACCAACCCCAGGATCCCTCTATGCCAGGTTTCGGACCCCAGGACCAGGCTTTTCTTCCGGTCGGTTTCCAAAGAGGATCGTAATGTCTCATCGATTTCCTTGAGCATAAGTTGCTCTAAGGTCTGGCGGCGGCCATTTTCCTGGTTCATTAACCGGGCCAGGTCCCGGGCTTCCCGGACATCCTCCGTGGTCAGCAGGCAGACCCCGCCCTTGGCTTCCTGCATCCGGCCCAGGGCATTGAGTCGGGGGGCCAGGCGAAAGGCCACATCGAAAGAAGAAACCGCGCTCCCGGCTTGAATCCCGCAGACCTCTTTCAAGGCCGCTAAACCGATATGGGGGGAACGGGCCATCACCTCCAGACCCTCCCGGACCAGGATACGATTGACGCCCAGCAGAGGGACTACGTCGGCTACAGTCCCTAAAGCCACCAGGTCCAGATAGGCCCTCAGGTTTGGTTTTCCATTTGGGAAGAATCCCTGATGCTCCAAGGCCTGGCGAAGGGCGATAATCAGATAAAAGGCCACCCCGACCCCGGCCAATTCTTTAAAGGGAAAGGCACAACCTTCCTGTTTTGGATTGAGAACGGCTACGGCCGGAGGGCTCCCCTTTTTGGAAATCTGATGGTGATCCGTAACAATGGCCTCCAAGCCGAGCGTTCCGGCGAATTCAAGCTCCTGATGGTTGGAGATACCGCAATCCACCGTAATCAACAAGGAAACCCCTTGGTCTTTCAAAGCAGTTATTCCGGACAGGGAAAGTCCGTATCCTTCCTGGACCCGGTGGGGAATATAATATCGAATATCAGGGAAATAGGGCCTTAAGAAATGGACCAACAGGGCCGTGGCCGTAATGCCGTCGGCATCGTAATCCCCAAAGACCGCAATATGTTCTCGTTGTTGAATGGCCTTCAGCAGGCGGTTGACGGCCTTATCCATGTCTTTCATCAGGTGAGGAGGGGGTAACCGGAGCAAAGAAGGAGAAAAAAAATCCAGGGCCTGGTCCCCCTGGTAAAATCCACGGTTAATTAAAAGTTGGGCCATCAGGGGAGGGAGGTCAAGTTCTTTGGCCAAAGGTCCGGCGCGGTGGGGATCAAAAGGTAAAAAGTTCCATTCCATGACCTGCACCTTACTCTATGCAGGAGGATGGTTCAAGACCAATTTTTTTTCGGTACCAGTTCAGCCACTAAGACACGAAGGCGCAAAGAAGGGATATGATGTTTAAACCTTTGTGGCTTAGTGACTTGGTGGCCGAATTATTACCTTTTTCGGTTGCCAACTTATCTTAAATACAGTATAATTTTTTACTTGAAACTTGCATCTTGCAACTTTATTTTCGAACTAAACCCGGAGAGCCATGAATACTCCCCATCCCGATTTATTAAGAAAGATACCTTCCATGACCCTGCTGCTGGAGCAGCCGGAGTTTGGAAAGTTATTGTCCAGGACTTCCCGAAAACATCTGTTAACAGTGATTCGGGAACTCTTGGCTGATAAAAGAAAAGAGATCCTCTCCGGCTATGATCCCGAATTAGCTTTGCCGAACCTCTGGAAGGAAATCGAAATGAAGCTGTCGGCCCGGGCTGCTTATCATCTTTGCCGGGTCGTCAATGGAACCGGAGTTATTGTCCATACCAATCTGGGGCGGTCTTTGTTGGCCCCTCAGGCCCTGGAGCAGGTTCTGCGGGTAGCCCAATATTATTCCAACCTGGAATTCGACCTGGAATTAGGGCAGCGTGGAAGCCGCTACAGCCACGTGGAAGCCCTTTTAATCGAACTGACCGGGGCCGAAGCCGCTCTGGTGGTCAATAATAATGCCGCGGCCGTTTTACTGGCCCTCGATACCCTGGCTAAAGGAAAAGAGGTTATTGTTTCCAGAGGCCAATTGGTTGAGATCGGGGGGTCTTTCCGCATCCCGGAAGTTATGTCCCGCAGCGGGGCTATTTTGCGGGAAGTCGGGGCGACCAATAAGACCCATCTGCGGGATTATGAAGCGGCCCTGACGGACCGGACGGCCATGCTGCTCAAGGTCCATACCAGTAATTACCGGATCATCGGTTTTACCGCCGAAGTCCCTTTGGAAGACCTGGTGGCTTTGGGACAGGGCCATAATCTGCCGGTCATGGAAGACTTGGGGAGCGGTAGTTTTATAGATGTTTCGGCCTTCGGGTTGGAAAAAGAACCGACTGTCGGCGAAGTGGTCCGGGCCGGGGCCGACCTGGTTACCTTCAGCGGCGACAAACTTCTGGGAGGCCCCCAGGCCGGGATAATCGTGGGCCGGAAAAAATATGTTCAGGCCTTGCGGAGCAATCCCTTAAACCGGGCCTTGCGGATCGATAAGCTGACCCTGGCGGCCCTGGAAGCCACCTTGAAACTCTACCGGAACGAAGAACAGGCATTAAAAGATATACCTACTCTGGCCCTGTTGTCCATTCCCCTGCCCAGGCTCCATGAGCGGGCCAAAAGCCTCCACCGGCTGCTTAAAAAAAATCCGGTCCCCGGTTTAACCATCGAAATCATTCCCGCCACCTCCCAGGTCGGCGGCGGGGCCTTACCCTTATCGTTTATGAATTCTTATGCACTGGCTTTAAATTCTGAAAGCCATCCCTCTTCCGAAATAGAAAAACGATTTCGTTCCTTTTCGCCGGCCATCATCGGAAGGATTGAGAAAGAACGATTCCTGTTGGATGTGCGGACCCTGCAAAAAGAGGATTTCCCTTATATCGCCCAATGTCTTAAAAAGTGGGATGATTTTTAATATGCCTGAAAATATCTTTCGCCGCACCTCGATTGGTATCCTTTTTTGTTTTGAGCTATTTTCGAACTAAACCCTCATGCCCGCCTGAAGCGGGCACCAACGAAGCATGAAAAAGGATTCAAGGGGTCCAGGGGCCAAGGGTTCAAGTGAAAGGCGTGGAATTTAAAACCCTGGAATCCTGGAATCCTTGAACCCTATTTTCGTATTAAGGAGAATACCATGAATACTTTGAAACACATCTTGTCCCCCATCACTATCAAGTCCATGTTCTTAGCCAACCGGGTGGTCATGCCCCCCATGGGGACGAACCTGGGCAATGACGACGGTACCGTAAGCGATGCGAATCTGGCCTATTTGAAGCGCCGGGCCAAAGGGGAGCCGGGTCTGATCATCACGGAAATTACCGGGGTTCATCCCGGAGGGATCGTCAGCCCGAACCAATTGGGGGCCTATGAAGACCGTTTCATCCCAGGTCTGAAGAAGCTGGTGGCCGTGGTCCACGAAGCCGGCACCCGGATCGCGCTGCAGATCCACCATGCCGGCAGGGAGAGCCTGTTTCTCGGCTCCCAGGGAAAGGCCATGGGCCCTTCGGCCATTCCCAGCATTGTTTTTCGCACAACGCCGCGGGAAATGACCCAGGAGGACATCCAGGAAGCCATCGCCGCCTTCGGCTCGGCCGCGGCCCGGGCCAAGGAGGCCGGTTTTGATGCCGTAGAGATCCATTGCGCCCACGGTTATCTCCTGACCCAGTTTCTCTCGACCCTGTCGAACCGCCGGACGGACGAATACGGAGGATTGACCTTAAAGGAACGGTCCCGTTTCGTTCTGGAGGTCATTGAGGAGGTGCGGCGGAAGGTGGGGCCGGATTTTCCAATCTCCGTGCGCATATCCGCGGAAGAGTCCATCCGGGGCGGATACACGGCCGATGATATGCAGACCATCCTGCCGGATATGGTCAAGGCCGGGGCCGATATTATCCATGCCTCTTTCGGGACCCATGGCAGCCCGGCCGGGATTACCCAGGCCCCGGCCGAGTATGGACCGGGGTTTAATGCCTGGCTGGCAAGAAAAGTAAAAGAGGTTGTGGATGTTCCGGTCATTGCCGTGGGCAGGTTCAATGAGCCGGCCCAGGCCGATGAGGTGATCGCCCGGGGCGACGCGGACCTGGCCGCCTTCGGCCGGCAATTTTTAGCCGATCCCGATTTTTTGATCAAGGCCAGGGCCGGCCGGTCGGCTGATATCCGGAAGTGCATCGCCTGCAACCAGGGATGCATCGAACGCGAGATTTTAGGGGAGGGCAATATCCGCTGCTCCATCAACCCCGAAACCGGACAGGAGACGATTTATCCCCAGGGTCCGGCCACAGATCCCAAGGAGGTCTGGGTGGTGGGAGCCGGACCCGGCGGTCTGACAGCGGCCTTTGAAGCAGCCCGCCTGGGACACCGGGTGACCCTTTTCGAACAGGAGAAGGATTTGGGCGGTCAGATCCGCTATGCCCGCATACCGCCCCACAAGGAAATCTACGGGGAATGGATCGACTGGCAGATCGATCAAGTCAGGAAGGCCCCTATAACAATTCAAAGCAGCACCGCCGTCACCGAGGCCATGCTGCGGGAAAACCATCCCGGCTTTGTCATCCTGGCCGCCGGCGGGGAGAAGATCATCCCCGAGATACCGGGAAGAGAAAAAGGCAACGTTTGCGACGCCTGGCAGATCCTGGGGGGCCGGGTTAAACCGGGGAAGAATGTCCTGGTCGTCGGCGGAGGACTCATAGGCATGGAAACGGCCGACTACTTAAGCGAACAAGGCAGCCAGGTGACCCTGGTAGAGATGCTCAAGCGCTCACCGGTTCTGAAGATCACCTCCCACGGTTATATGCTCCATACCCGCTTGCGGGATAAGAACTGCCGCCTCCTTTTCAATACGACTTTGAAATCGATCGGCGAGGGAAGCGTAGAGATCGAAAGTGAAGGAAACCCATCGACCTTATCTCCCATCGACCAGGTGGTGCTGGCCGTAGGCTTGAAAGCCAGGGATGAGCTGAGGGGGGCACTGGAAGCCTTGAAGATTCCTTATGCCGTGGTCGGTGACGCCCAACGTCCCCGGCGGATTATCGAGGCCGTCGAAGAGGGTGCCCGGGCGGCCTGGGCATTATAAGCCCCTGAAGAGGCAAGCTTTCCCTATCAATAGTTCGGCTGGACGAAGCTAAGGGTATCTCCGGGGATCTTTCAACATGGTGTGCGGTGGGATTTGTCAATTGGGATGTGGTGACGTCTGATAAAAGGAGGAAAAAATGAAAGTGGTCTACCATGAAGATTACAACCAAGTTTATGCCTCCGACCCCGCCGCTGCCACCGGAAGAATTCGAGCCATCGAAACGGAGTTGCAGGGAAAAGTCCTTTTTGTCACACCTCTTGCGGCAACACGGGAGGATATTCTCCGGGTCCACTCGGCCGGTCATATTAACTCCGTCGAACGGGAGGGGGTCTATGCCATTGCCGCCTTGGCCGCAGGAGGTGCCATCCAAGCGGCGCAAATCGGTTTAACCGAACCCTGTTTTGCCGTTATTCGCCCGCCGGGACATCACGCTTCGGCCTCCAGCGCCTGGGGTTTTTGTTATTTTAATAATATGGCCATCGCTCTGGAAAAATTAAAAAGCCAGGGGAAAATTGATAAGGTTTTTATTCTGGACTTCGATCTGCACTTCGGGGATGGGAATGTCAATATTCTGAGCGGTAAGGGATATATCACCATTTTGAATCCGGAGTCTCTCAACCGCAAGGACTATTTAAAGAGCGTGGAAGACGCCCTGGGACAGACCGATGCCGACCTGATCGCTGTTTCTGCCGGATTCGATAATCATGAAGCCGATTGGGGGGGCTTGCTGAAAACCGAAGATTATACCTTTATGGGCAGACTGGTCAGTGAAACGGCCCGACGCAATAAAGGGGGCTATAATCACCAGGTCTTAGGCAAAAATGTGTTGGCTTTTATCGAAGGATTAGGGGGAAAAGAAGAGATTTAAACCGCAGATCCTCAACCGCCTGACCGACAGTAATTAAAATCAATGCCACTGCTAATACTGATGGATCCGTAAAAACTCGTCATTCCCGCGCAGGCGGGAATCCAGGCCATGCCTACTAATTAGACTGGATTCCCGTTTTCACGGGAATGACGAAAATGGGCTCTCTCAGACTTTTTACGAGCCTGTTAATACTGATGCCCAATACTTCATTGCCTGCCCCATTTATTTTGACCTTTCTATTACCTAATACGACCCCGGATAAGATCCGTGGGTGTCCCTCCTTGACGGTTCAAGGGCAGTAAATTGTCTTAAAGTGGACCATCGTCCAGATAATGAAGGCCAGCCCGATAAGAGACCCAAAGGGAAAAGTAATAAACCACTTGAGGGTGATATCAGGATTCTCGAACCGCAGGCTGGTGGCCGTAGTCATGATGTTTCCCCAGACAAACCAAAAGCTGACCAGGGCCAGGAGATAGATGCCCCAGCGGGGACTGATGAACACCAGAACGATTCCCGCCAGGCTTGCCGGACAGGCCAGAAACAGATCTGCAAAAGCCAGGCCATAATGAGTCTTCTGCTCGTGCCAGTCGTCCTTCGACCCATCGGGATTTTTCATGGCTTTACCTTGGAGCACCCTTGTCTGCCACCCCCCGACGAGCAGGGCAAAAAGACCTATTAAGACCAACAGCAGGTATAGGCTTATCTGCGAAAGAAGGGATAACCGCGACATGCAACCTCCCGGTCTTCCTAAGGCCATGGAGAATATCCATGGTTTTCTTATTTTACAGCTTCCTTCGTAAAAATTCTACTTTTCTTTGGCAAGAGGGGGAGGCGAGGCGGCCAGGTAATGGGTGCATTCCGGCAGGAAACCGGACTTACGGGGTTAAGATCTCCTGATCTTTCATTTTTTTGAGGCCTAAAAAGGCATCGATCAGACCGGCATCGGACCGGGCCTGGTCGGCGGTCCCTTTCCAGACGGTGCGCCCAGACTCCAGAACACACACCTGGTCGGCCACTTCCAAGGCACGCTGGGTACTTTGTTCGACCAGGATGATGGTCAACCCCTGTCGATTGAGGCCGGTGATGGCTTCATAGCAGATGTCGACGGCCTTGGGCATAAGGCCCAGGGAGAGTTCATCGATCAGCAATAGCTCCGGCTCGGCCATCAAGGCCCGGCCGATGGACAGCATCTGTTGCTCGCCGCCGGAAAGGGAACCGGCCACTTGGTCCAGACGTTCTCCCAGGCGGGAAAAGATGGCCACCACCCGTTCGATGCCGGCCGGGGTCTTCTTCGCGGACCGGGAATATCCTCCCACCACCAGGTTTTCCCGGACGGTCAATCGCGAAAAGAGCCGGCGGCCTTCGGGCGCCAAAGCGATCCCGGCCTTGACCCGGTCCATGGGTGAATGATGGGTCATGTCTCGGTCGCCAAGGAATATGCGGCCTTCGTGGACCTCCACCAGACCGGCGATGCACAGCAGGGTGGAGGACTTACCGGCGCCGTTGGCCCCCAACAGGGCTGTAATGCCCCCTCGGGCCACTTCCATGTCCAGTCCCTGCACCGCCCGCATAAGGCCGTATCCACAGCCCAGGTTCTCAAGCCGCAGCATCACAGCCCCCTTTTCCCACGTAAGCGGCCCGGACCGCCGGATCGTGCATGACCTCTTCCGGATCCCCGTCTCCGATTTTTATTCCGTTATCCAGGACCACCAGTCGGCGGCTGACCCGCAGCACCTCACCCAGGTTGTGTTCGATCATAACCACGGTCAATCCCTGGCGGTTGATTTCTACAATCGTATCGGCCAGGCGGCCGGCTTCGATGTTGTTAAGCCCGGCTAAAGGTTCGTCCAAAAACAGGACCTTGGGTTCCAGGGCCATGGCCCTGGCTACTTCGAGGCGCTTGAGAACGCCCAGGGGCTGACCTAATACACCCTTTCCGGCAATGTCCGAGATCCCGACCGATTCAAGCAGTTCCAAGGCCCGACGCCGCTCTTTGGTGCGGTCCCAGTAGAGCAGGGTCGGCAGGACCCGGCCTAATCGTTGATGGCCCACGGCCAGAGCCACATTGTCCAGAAGCGTCATGGACCTCAGGGGTCGGACAATCTGATGGGTCATGGCCAGGCCAAGGCGGACCCGGGAATGGGTGGCCAGGTGAGTGATATCCTGCCCGGACAGTAGGATCCGGGCTTTTTCCGCCTTGACCTGACCGAAGACCACCTTAAGCAAAGTGGTTTTACCCGCTCCATTCGGTCCGATGAGGCTCAAGAATTCCCCCTCTTCGATATCGCAGGAGACATCGGATAAGGCCTTTACGCCACCGAAACGGACCGATACGTCCCTGATTTCCAAGAGACGTCTCATGGTCCCTCCGCCCGGTTCGATGACCGCCGGCCCTGGCGTCCGGCCAGACTTGTATACAAGCCAGCTAATCCGTCGGGCCAAAAACGCATGGCCCCGAAGAGGAGCGCACCGTAGACCAGGAGTTTGTAGTCGCTCAGGAATTGAAAAAATTCCGGCATGAGGGTCAAAAAGATGGTCGAGACCAGGACGCCAAAGACCGACCCGATCCCACCCACGGCGACCATGGAGAGGATGGAGATGGAGGTGACGAAACCGAAGTTGTCCGGTGAAATAAAGCGGGCGAAAAAGGTGTACAATCCTCCGGCCAACCCGGCCAGGGCCGTGCCCAGGGCAAAGGCCGTCAGCTTGTAGCTGCTGACGTCGAGACTGAGGACCCGGGCCGTGTCTTCGTCGTCGGCCACGGCCTCAAAGGCAAAGCCCATCCAGGATTTTTTGACCCAAAGGTTGAAAACCGTGGTCAAAGCGGCCAGGATAAGGACCATGGCCAAAAAGCCGGCTTTGGGAAGCCCGATAGCCGGGATGGCCGAGATCCCCATTTCACCCCCTAAAAAGGCGTTCTGGCGGACAATCCCGATAAACAGAAAACCCACACCCATGGTGGTAATGGCCAGAAAATCTTCCCGGACCCGCAGGCTGGTCAGCCCGACGATCAGACCGGCCAATCCGGCCAGGGCCATACCGGCCAGCAGGGCGGCCGGAAAGGGGAGACCGGCCTTGGCCAGGATAGCGGTTGTGTAGGCACCGATTCCATAAAAGGCGGCATGGCCCAGGCTGATCTGGCCGCAAAAACCGGAGATCAGGTTCAGCCCCAGGGCGGAGATGACATTGATGGACACCAAGGTTGCCAGACTGATTTCGTAGATGCCCATAGTCATTGCCGCGTGAAGAGCCCTTGGGGGCGGATCATCAGGATAACGATTAAAAGGGCAAAGGCGATGGCGTCCCGGTCGAGCAATTTACCGATATAGATGGTGCCGAAGGCCTCCACCACCCCCAGGACCAGGGAAGCGATCAGGGTGCCCTTGACATTGCCCAGACCTCCCAAAACGATAATGGCCAGGGCCTTGTAGCTGGGGACCCCGCCCATGGTCGGCTCCACTACATTACTCAGCAGAGAGACGAAGACACCGGCCATGGCGGCCAAAGATGAGCCGATGAAGAAGTTGAGATAACGGACCTTGATCGTATCCACTCCGAAGGCCCTGGCCATCTGAGGGTCGTCCACCGTGGCCCGCCAGGCCACCCCGATGCGGGTCTTCTGGGATAAATAGGAGAGTCCTCCCAATAAGGTTACGGCCATAAGGACCAACCCGACTTCCGCCTGACGCAGATTGACCCCCAGGACCAGGACCTTGGCCTGAAGCGGTGGGACCTTATAGGTGAGTCCATAGGGGCCGAAGATGAGCCGGAAGATTTCCTCCATGGCAATAAACAGGCCGATGGAGGCGATGAGGGCCACGTAAGGAGGCCGGTCCAGGATCGGTTGATAGCACAAGCGGTAGAGGAGCATGCCGGCCAGACCCACGATCAGGGCCGAGACCAAAAGGCCCAGAGTAAGACTGCCGGACCAGTTGGTAATCAACAACCCCAGGTAGGCGCCCAGGGCGAAGAGACCGGCATGGGCCACATGGAGGATGCGCAACAGACCGTAGACCAGGGTCAGGCCTACGGCGATGACTGCATACATACAGCCGTAGACCAGACCTTGGATCAGGAGTTCAAGATAGAGCACAAAAGGGATCCTTTATTTATCCGGAGGCGCCAGGAGTTTCGGGTCATCAATGACCGAATGCCTGTGCCAGAGGCCGTTTTTGACCACCTGGTTCTGGACGGCCTTTTTTACCTCTCCCAGACTATTGAATGAGATCAGACCGGTGGAGGCCATGATCCTGGTCTTGGAAATGGCCGCCCGGAGGGCTTGGGGGTCGGTAGAACCGGTGGCCTTCAAAGCCGCGGCCGCCACAATGACGGCCGTATGGGCCGAAGCGGCCACCATGTCCGCTTTGAACCCGGCCTTCTTTTCGAAGGCCTGGATGAAGTTTTTGGTCTCCGGTACGTCCGAATCGCGATCCAGCGAGGTGGTAATGATCACTCCTTCGGCCGCCTGGCCGGCGATCTCGATGAACTTTTGGGAATCATAGCCTTCCTGGCCGATAAGGGGGACGGTCACCCCGGCGGCCCGCAGTTGACTGACTAAGGGTCCGGCCGTGAAGTAATAACCGGAGGCGTAAATAGCCTCGGGATTGTCCGCCTTGACTTTGGCGACTAAGGAACCAAACTGGCGGTCCTTCATGGAGTATTCATACTCATTGATGATCTTGATCCCGAACTGGCCGGCCGCTTCCTTGAAGCCGGCGGCCAGGGACTTCCCGAAGTCGTTTTGCAGGGTGATCATGACCACCCGCTTTTTGCCCAGGATGTCACCGATCAGCTTGGCCCCGCCCCGGCCCTGGATCTCACCCAGGAAGGAGGTGCGGAAGCAGTAATCTCCGGCCCTGGTGATATCCGGATGTATGGCATAGGCCGAGATATAGGGGATCTTGGCCTCCTGGAAGACGGTGGCCGCCGACCGGGTGGGGGCCGAGTAGCTCCCGGAAACGCCGATCACTACCTTGTCCTGGCCGATCAGTTTGTTGGCAATAGTGATGGACAGCTCCTGCTTGGCCTGATCGTCGTAGACCACCAGCTTTAAGGGCCGGCCATTGATCCCGCCGGCGGCGTTGACCTGTTCCACCGCCAACTCGGCCCCGATGCTGGCCGACTTGCCGTCCGAAGCGGCAAAACCGGTCAAAGGGGCATGAAAACCGATCTTGATCGGGTCGGCAGCCCAGGCTGACAGGGTGAAAGCGATTAAACAACAGGTGCTCAACAAAATAAAAAATTTTCTACCCATGATTAAACCTCCTTTTTTTGATTCTTACAAAGTTGATAAACACTTATTGCTGATACATCGACAAAGTTTTATCGATCAAGTGGCTAAATTCCTGTAGGGTGGGTGCAGCAAAGCGTAACCCAACAAAATATTTAAAACAAAGTTGAGATAAAGACCTCATTAACCGGTGGGTTCCGCTATCACTCCACCCACCCTACATTTTGTTGATGACTATACAAAAACTCGTCATTCCGCGCAGGCGGGAATCCAGACCATACGCAACAAATTAATCCCGCCAGGGCGGGACCCGTCCCCGTTTAATACATACGGGGACAAGTTTTCACGAGATTGACGGAAATGGGCTCTTCCGGACTTTTTCCGATTCTCCCCATTCTGAATTCTGGCTCCTGGCTCCTGGATTCCAGAACTTCAAGCATTTCATTACCGTCTGGAAATAACCTTGCCCTCCTTTACGATCATCTTCACCGGATTGTACCCGAACCGATAGGCCAGTTCGGCCGGCTCGGGAATATCCCAAGCCGCGAAATCGGCCGTCTTTCCTGTTTCGAGGGTTCCCAAACGATCGGCCATGCCCAGGGCTGCGGCCCCATTCCGCGTCACCCCGGCCAGGGCCTCTTCCGGGGTCAAACGAAAAAGGGTACAGGCCATGTTCAACATCAAAAGCAGGGACCCGCAAGGCGAGCTGCCGGGATTCGAGTCGCTGGCCACGGCCAGGGGGACGCCGTGCTTCCTCAGCAGGTCCACCGGCGGCCTTTGGGTCTCACCCAGGAAATAAAAGGCGCCAGGCAGTAAAACGGCTATGGTACCGGATCGGGCTAAGGCCTGGACCCCTTCCGGTCCCAGGTGTTCCAGGTGATCCACGGAAAGGGCCTTATACCTCGCGGCCAGCACAGATCCCCCCATATCGGAAAACTGTTCGGCATGGAGCTTCACCGGCAGGTGATGCGAGGCGGCGGCCTGAAAAATCCGTTCGGTCTGGGAAAGAGAAAAACCGATCCCTTCGCAAAAGGCGTCCACAGCGTCGGCCAACCCTTCCTCGACCAGGCGGGGGATGACTTTCTGACAGATGAAATCCACGTAGTCATCAGCCCGGCCCTCGAATTCCGGCGGCAGGGCGTGAGCCCCTAAATAAGTAGTGAAGATACGGACCGGTTCTTCCCGGCCCAAGCGTCTGGCCACCCGAAGGAGGCGGCCTTCGCCTTCGAGATCCAGACCGTATCCGGATTTGATCTCCAGGGTCGTCACCCCTTCGGCCATAAGGCTTTGCAAGCGGGGAAGGGATTGGTTATAGAGACTATTTTCATCGGCCTGCCGGGTAGCGGCCACCGTGGAACGGATGCCGCCTCCCAGGCGGGCGATCTCTTCATAGGTTGTCCCCTTAAGACGCAGTTCGAATTCCCCGGCCCGGCTGCCGCCATAGACTAAGTGGGTGTGGCAATCCACCAGACCGGGTGTAACCCAACATCCGCCAAGGTCGTGAATCTCAGCCACCGCATCCTCTGCCCCGGCCGGAAGATCCGATCGTTTTCCCACCCAACTGATCCGATCCCCGGTTACAATAAGAGCGCCATCCTTGATGGCCCCATAAGGTCCAATGGGTGACATAGTCGCCAGGTTGGCATTTAAAAAAAGTGCGTCCATGTGCGTTCGCTTATTAAAAATGGTCCAAGGTCCAAAGTCCAAAATCTAAGGTCTAAAGTCCGGAAAACCCATTTTCATGCTTCGTGGTGCCCCTTGATCGGGATGAAGGTTGATTTCGAACATGCAAATAATTTCGAATCATGAGGGATTTATTTTTACCTTACTTCGACATTCGTTATTCATTATTCGATATCTGTATCAGTTTAGCTTTTTGAAAAACAATTTTCACCGCAGAGCCGCAAAGGGCGCAAAGAAGGCATAATTTTTCCTTTCTGTTGAGAGGACAGAAAGGAAAAAGCTTTCGAAACTCTTCTGCCGGCTTTCAAACGGAAGCCTTGTTTAAGGTCGACGAAGTCGACCGCGTAATTATTTGGTCCCGCCTGGGCGGGATTCAATCCCGCCTCTCACGGGATTGAACAAAGATGTTTCTCTCTGCGTTCTTCGCGCCTTTGCGGTGGGAAAAATATTCTTTTCAAACAACTAAAGTGTTACTGATATTTTCATTCTTCGTTGTCCGTCCTTGGGGCCTGGGGGACAGCTCGCAAAAAAGACTGGAGCTGTCCACTTCAGTGATCCCGGGTTCCAGCCCCAAGGAACGGGCCAGATCAGAAAAATCCTCCGGTCCGAAAGTCGAAGCCTTAAAACCATCCCGGCACATAATCACCCCGTTGCCGGTTCTCTCCTCGTCGATCTCGCCGAGCAGCCCCTCATGTGCCTGGGCCCGGAACCAATCCAGCCGTTCGGACCAGAAGGCTCCGGCGTAGCTGGAAAAAAGCACCGATCCTCCCTGGCGAGTGACCCGCAAGGCCTCTTGCATCAAGGCCAAGGGGTTGCCCTTAAAGGCCGATATCCCGTTCTGGATGCAGACCACCAGGTCGAAGGAACCTGTGCGAAACCCAAGGTGAAAGGCGTCCATGGCCGCCACTCCAAAAGGCGGATGGCCTTGGTAGTTTTCAAGACACAGGGCCAGGCTGGCCTGGGAAGTATCAATACCGAAGACCCGTTGGGATTTCGTGCTCAATCGTTCCAGGACGCGGCCATACCCGCAGCCCAGCTCGAGCACACAATCGCCAGGGCCTACCCGGCTCAATACAAAATCGATCTCGGCCTGAAGATATTGCCGCACCCGGGGCGAAGCGATTTCATAGACCCGCCAGAGTCTTTCGGCCGAGAGCTTTTCCTGATAATAGGCCCAGGCCATATGCGGAATCTACCTTTCTTTCAGCTTTCTGCTAATTCCTCATGCCCTTTGGAGCAACACGAAGGATGAAAAAAGGTTCAAGGTTTAAGGTTTAAGGTAAACTCGTAAACCTTACACCCTATACCTTATACCGGAAGCTTCCTAAGCCAGCCGTTCTCCGAACGTCTTCTCCAGCTTCCCGACATCTTTTAAGATCCGCTGCAAGGCCCTTTCGGTCTCGGTCAGCAGGTTTTCAGCCTCAATCCGGTCTTTCAGTCCCTTGGCGTTAATCCGCACATTATAGGCCGCACCGAAGGCCCCTGCCCGGACCAGTTGTATGGCCACGCCGGCATCGGTCAGACAATTGGGATTGCCAAGCTCCAGGGCCTGACGGGCCAATTCCGGCAATGGAGATAGGGCCTTTAAGGTTTCCAGAGGGACTTGGGCCGCCCCATAGATGGCCGCCTGGATGGCCGTGAGCCTCTTGGCCTGTTGTTCCTTGTTCTCTTTCGGCAGCCGGTAAGCCTCCGTGACCCGGTTATAGGCCTCGGTGTCGGCATCCACCAATCGAAGGAGTTCGGTCGCTATGGCCTCGGCCTCATCCCTTACTTTGGCCATGGCCGGCCAGGCCTTTTCCTGATTTTTACGGCCTACGGTCAGGTTCCCGACCATGGCGCACAAGGCAGCGGCCAAGGCTCCGGCCAGAGCGGCCACACTTCCGCCTCCGGGTGCCGGTTTCTCACTGGCCAGCTCCTGAACAAAATCCCGGATGGACAATTCACCCAGGCTCATAAGGCTTCCTTTCCCGTCTTTTCCTCGTCTTCCTCCATCTCCAGCAAGCGCAGTTCCACTACCTGGTTGGGGTCGAACCCGCTGAGTTGCAGGTAATAGGCGGCACTGTCTATCAAGGCCGCGGCCGGCACCATCCCGTAGACCTCGGTTTCAACCAGGTTGACTCCCCAGCGGCGGGCCTCCATACGGATCAGCTCCACCATCCGGTAAAGGGCGTTCTTTTCGAAATCAACGATGTTCAAAGAGACCTGAACCAGACCCCGGTCCTTAAGGGCCAGTCCGATCCCTTTGACATGACAAAGGCCGCCGGAGGAGGCCCGCACGGCCCTGGCGATCTTCCGGGCCACTTCGATATCGGTGGTGCCCAGGTTGACGTTGAAGGCGATAAGAAACTTGCGGGCCCCGATGACCGTGGCTCCGGCCGTGGGATGCAGTCTCGGTTCCCCCACATCGGGTCGGCGGGCCGGATCGGCAACGGCGGTTTTGAGTCCCTCATACTGGCCCTGGCGGATCCTTTCCAACTGGCGGCGTTCCGGCCTGAGGGCCGCCTCCTCGTAAAAATAGACCGGGATCTCGGTCTCCTGATAAAACCTCTCCCCGAAATTATGGGCCAGGGTTATGCACTCCTCCATGGTGATATTTCTGAGGGGCACAAAGGGGATTACATCCACGGCGCCGATGCGGGGATGACCGCCCTGGTGGGTCTCCAAATCGATCCGTTCCACCGCGATTTTAGCCGCTTCGATTAAGGCCTCCTGGATCGGTTCGGGCCGGCCAACCAGAGTAACTACCAGGCGGTTATGGTCCGGGTCGGCCCGGTGGTCGAAAAGGGAACAACCCCGGCGATTTCGAAAGGGGGCCACCAGGGCCTCGATTACTTCATGGCGGCGGCCTTCGCTGAAATTGGGGACACATTCGATAAGCGGAGCGGACATGGGGGAAGCCTCCTAAGGGAACATGTTGAGCATAGGGATCTTTACCCCCCGTTCGGCGGCCACCTCGACGGCTCGGGGGTAACCGGCGTCGGCGTGGCGGATGATGCCCGTTCCGGGATCGTTGCGCAGGACGGTGGTCACCCGGAGTTCGGCCTCGGGTGTGCCGTCGGCCACGGTCACCTGGCCGGCATGCAGGGCATAGCCGATGCCCACCCCGCCGCCGTCATGGAAGGAAACCCAACTCGCCCCTGAGGCCACATTGACCATGCAGTTGAGGAGGGCCCAATCAGCCACGGTATCCGAGCCGTCCCGCATGGCCTCGGTCTCCCGGAAGGGGGAGGCCACCGAGCCGCAGTCCAGGTGATCCCGGCCGATGACCAGCGGGGCCTTGACCGCGCCGGAGCGGACCAGGTCATTAAAGATTTTGCCGGCCCGGTCCCGTTCCCCGTAGCCCAGCCAGCAGATGCGGGCCGGAAGCCCCATGTGGGCCACCTTCTCGCCGGCCAGCGTCAGCCAGCGGACCATCCGCTTTTTTTCAGGGAAGGCCTCGATCAAGGCCCGGTCGGTGACGGCGATGTCCTGGGGGTCGCCTGAAAGGGCCGCCCAACGGAAGGGCCCCTCCCCTTCACAGAACAGGGGCCGCACGTAAGCCGGAACAAATCCCGGGTAGTCCATGGCATTAGATACCCCGCGCTTTAATGCCTGTCCCCGAAGGTTGTTGCCGTAGTCAAAGGCAATGGCCCCCCGGGCCTTCATATCGAGAATGGCCCGGCAGTGACCGGCCATGGAATCCATGGCCAGTTCGACATACTTTTTGGGGTCAGCCTTCCGCAGCCGGAGGGCTTCTTCGTACGGGATGCCGTGAGGTACGTAGCCGTTCAATTCATCGTGAGCCGAGGTCTGGTCCGTGACTACGTCGGGGATGAATCCGATTTCAACCATCTTTGGCAGGACTTCGGCGGCATTTCCCAAAAGGCCGATGGATTTGGGGATTTTGGCCTCGGCCGCTTCCCGGGCCATTTTTATGGCCTCATCCAGGTCCTCGGTCATAACATCTAAATAACGGGTATCCAAGCGGCGCTGGATCCGGGCCCGGTCCACCTCGACGATCAAGGCCACGCCTTCATTCATGGTCACGGACAGCGGCTGGGCCCCGCCCATGCCGCCTAATCCGGCGGTGATCACGATCTTTCCCTTAAGGGAAGCCTGGTAGTTCAGATCGGCCAGGGCGGCAAAGGTTTCATAGGTGCCCTGCAGGATCCCCTGGGTGCCGATGTAAATCCAGGAACCGGCGGTCATCTGACCGAACATGATCAGGCCTTTCCGGTCCAGTTCGTGGAAATGGTCCCAGTTGGCCCAATGGGGCACGATGTTGGCATTGGCGATGAGCACCCGGGGGCAGTGGACGTGGGTTTTGAGGATGCCCACCGGTTTGCCCGATCCGACCAGCAGGGTCTCGTCATTTTCCAGCACCAGCAGGGAGCGGACCAGGGCATCGAAACAGGGCCAGTTGCGGGCGGCCTTGCCGTATCCGCCGTAGACGATGAGTTCATCGGGTTTTTCTCCGGTTTGGGGGTCCAGGTTATTGCAGAGCATGCGCAGAGCCGCTTCCTGATGCCATCCCTTGCAATGAAGCTCAAGACCCCGGGGGGCCTTTACCGGCCGGGGTTGACCGAGGCCGATCTGTAATTCCTTAAGCAGTCTTTCTTGGGCTTGAGTTCCCATGGTCTGACCTCCCGATGGAGCGAAGCCGTCAGCATGCAGCCGTCGGCATCTCACCCGGAATTGTCTTTTCCGGATGAGAATATTTTCAAATTGACATTCATCTATACATGTATATACTTCTATAACCGAAAAATCTCCGGTCTGTCAAATGAAAAGAGGACAGGAACCGGGGCTAAAAAAGAAAGCGGGTTTGAGCTATGTCCCAAAGATCTTCCATAACCCATCCCAAGGCAAATTATCGGCTATTCACCCCGGGCTCCGCGGGGGCGAAGAGAGAAGACCAGGCCCTTGGGCCGCACCCCCACTATCTTCGGGTAAAAAATTTCATCATCGACCATATCCGAAGCGGCCAATGGGGGGCGGAAACCAAGATCCCCTCGGAAAAAGAATTGGGAGAACATTTTCATATTTCCCGGATGACCGTCAACCGGGCCATCAGGGAACTGATGGCCGAAGGATTCGTCACCCGGCTTCAAGGGGTGGGCACCTTTGTGGCCAAGCGAAAACCTCAAGGGGCCTTGTTGGAGATTAAAAGTATTGCCGATGAGATCGCAGAAGGGGGAGGCCGGCACACCAGCCGGGTGCTGCTTCTGGCCCAGGAGACCGCTGCCGGAGAACTGGCCCGGGAAATGGGGCTGTCCGAGGGGGCCGGGGTTTTCCATTCCATTATTGTCCATCTGGATAACGGCCTGCCGGTGCAGCTTTCCGACCGCTATGTCAACCCTGCCGTAGCCCCGGAATTTCTTGAGCAGGACTTCACCGCTATGACCCCCAGCGAATACCTGCTGCGGGTGGCCCCCTTGGAGGAGGCCGAACAGGTGGTCGAGGCGGCCATGCCCAATGCCTTCACCCGAAAGGCCCTCCATATCCGGGCCGGGGAGCCTTGCCTGGTGCTTTACCGCCGGACCTGGTCTTTTGGGAAAGTGGCCACACGGAGCCGTCTGATCTATCCCGGCTCCCGCTTTCGCCTGGGGGGCCGTTTCAAGGCTTCTTTCAGCGTCCATCCGACCCTGGCCTGATCGCCGGTGGCCCGATGGAGTGCGATTCGGGAACGAGACATGCCAATCGACGGCCTTCCCCTTTCCTTAAAAAAATGACTACCTTTCTTCACTTTTTATATTTCGGCAAGAGTTAAGTCGGATTGGAGGACAAAGGCTTTTAAAGAGCTGTTTAACCGGGTAAGTTATTCTTTCCAATTAGCCCTGGCTCGTTTAAATATTTCATCAATGGTTTGACCTTCATAAAGACGACGAGAAATTTCTACGTAATCGGTTGGTTCACGATGAAACATAGTGAGAAACCTCAATGCAGCAGACGGACCAAGGGCCTTATTCAATGCTTCTATGCCCTTGAATTTAATTTCTGCATCGTCAAATTGGTGCGCTTTCATTTTTGTTAGCCTCCCTTATATAATCCACGGGATTCATGACCCCCATGGAAAGGTTCAATCGTTTTGCGCGTTTTATTAGTTCCTCGTCACAGGTAAGAAAAAAAGTACATCCTGTGAAATGTGAACAGGCGAGATGTAACGCATCTTTCGGGGACAATCCTGCTTTGTCCTGAAAGTTCTCTGCAGCAGCGTATATTTCTTCTTTAGGGCCTATTCTTACTTTGCAAAGGGAGGAAAGGCGCAATATTTCCAACTTCCTCTCGATAAAAGGACACAGAGCATTCTCATCTTCATGCATAAAAGACCATACCAATTCAACTTCTTGCCCCTCCGCCTTTGCAAAGATCTCCTCGCAAACTAATGCTTCTAAGCGAATCTTAAGTTGACGAGAATCGTCAAATCCTCTTTGGAAGCAGTTATAATCGAGATAAATAAGTGTCATAATATTAGAATATCAAAATACTCTTTTATATTCAAGAGTTAAGGTGGCGCTAACGATAAAGGCTTTTGGGATTCCCTTTTCTTCTGTAATTTTAAAACGTTGTGGGATCGCGAAACAAGAACGCAGAGTCAAGGGATTCTATAGCCGGAGTAAAAAATTCAGGAAATCTTGTTTATCCAGTCCCTCATGAGCGGTTGAAGGATCTCTACGCTTAAGGAGCACTTCGTTTGAGGTAAGAGGCAACTACCTTTAGCCTCAGGTTCGTCGAGGATGAACGCTCCTCAAGCGAAGCGATCCTCCAACATTCTGGCTCCTGAATTTCCGGGTTTCACATATCTTTTGATCAGCTTTTAGTCCGTCGCTCCTGACCACCCGGCGCATGGAACCAATTCTACGGCGACTTGGTGCAACGTTTCCACCTTTCGAGTCAGCTATGGCTTGACTTCGAATAACTGATTTGCTACAGCAGATGGAATGGAGATTTCCAGCTTTCTTCCCAACAAGGACACGCAAGTCTCCTGCAGCATCGATTTCCGCGGCATGGTTTTATATTACTCCTGCCCATTTCCCCCCCGTTAAAAAATAACTTTAATAGTTAACAGCATCCCATTTATACCTATCCCGCCAAGCCCCGGGCTTTCGAGGTCATAGAAATCGCCCGCTTCGTTGATCTCGATCTCGGCAATCTCGTGGAAAGAGAATATCCGGCTCATTTCCGGCGAGCCCGCGCTCGGGCAAGCACCTCATCAGCCGGATAGGCGTGGGCACTACCACTGTCGAGTTCCTCATTACGGCGGATCGCCTCATCTACCCAAAGCTTTTCTATTTCGGCCTCGTTCATCGCATCCAAACTGGCGAGTAATTCGCGGGCCAAGTTTGCACGAGCTTCCGGAGTCAGGCGAAGGGCCTCTTTTTTGAGTTCTTCCACGCTCATTTGTGTACCTCCGATTTTAAAAATAGGTTTTATTGAAAACGGACGCGTGATGACGACAGGCATTTATGACTCTTTGGTGCGGATATTTGCGCGGGCGGCCCGTTTCAAGCGGCCCTCTCGCTTGATGTCTTCAGTATTCCAAGGCATCGGCTGGCCGCTATTTAGTCCGTCGTGTATATCCTGCCGTAACTGTTCGAGTTTGGCCGCTTGCAGGCGGTCTTGAGCTTCCATGAGGCGTAATGCCTCGCGAACCACCTCGCTGGCCGAGGTATAAAGTCCGGATGCCACCTTCTGCTTGACCATGTCCTCAAGGTGAGGAGTTAGGTTAACGTTCATCGTCATGGAACCCTCCGGTTTTTATTTTATAGCCATTTCGGCAACATCAGTATTGTCATATTATGTCAAAGTTTGCCAATTGTCAAGGCGATCTTTATCGTAAAAATAACTGGTTAAGAAAATAAACCGCTGGTCGTCTTTTAGTCCGGTACCCCTGGCTTACTTCTTAATCGAAGCAAATGGCAGGCTTTCTGCTCGTAGATAATAAGGCATCAGGCTTCCGCTTAAAAACTTCCCTCTTCCCCCTCGCTATTAAACAATTTATTGTAAATGAATTCCCTGGCCTTGGGCCGGGACCAGATCCGCCCCCCGCTTAGGCCCTTCCCACCTGCCGAACTGGATAAGCTACGGCAAAATTGGATCCACCTACAAATATTGTGCCTTCAGGTATTCATGAATTAGCTATTACGCTTTGAAATTTAGTAAAATTGTCATCGTTTAAGATCCCATTTCTTCTCATTTGCTACAGCAGAGGGAATGAAAATTTTCGGCTTTCTTCCCAACAAGGACATGCAAGTCTCCTGCAGCATCAATCCGAGATTTCCGCGGCATGGTTTTATATTACTCTGCCCATTTCCCCCCTGTCAAAAAACAACTTTAATAGTTAACAGCGTCCCGTTTATACATTGGAGGTACTTCAGCACGGTCTCTATTTCCTTTCGGGAAAGGACTACCGGAATATATTTGGATTTCTTCGCACGGGGAATGTCCTTGTAATCCCCGAAATCCTTCTTGAGAGCATGCCGGAACAGAAAAAGAAGGGCATTGAAGGCCTGATTCTGGGTGGAGGCCGAGACTCTGCATTGAACAGCGAGATAGGTCAGGTATTCCTTGACATCCTTTGATGACAAAGACTTCGGCGGTTTATTCTTTAGAAAACGCTGAAACTGGCGTGACCAATGAGCATAGGTTTTAAGCGTCTTTCTGGAGTAATGCCGTGTTTTGATCTCCGCTGCCATCTCAGCGATGGCGGCATCCCATTCCGGAGAATCCGATTTAACAGCATAGCCGTCTTCCCAAAGACGCCAGGGCTGACGCTGTGCCGGCATAACCGATGAAGTTGTCTTTGGCGGAATGGACTTGGGAAAAGAGAAAAATCTTTCCCGGACCTGCTGTGGTTCCGGGATGACTGAGGTTTTTGTTTTGCTTTTGAAATCCGTTACCGGGGTTTCGCCTTTACGCTGCATTTCTAAATATAGAGAAACAGCATGGGCCGCCTGTTTTTGCTGATCCGGGGTTTGTTTCTTTTCCCGCAACTTATTGATAAACAGACGAACTTGGTCTGGTCTGGTCTCGGGGACAGGATATTTGCTTAGGAAATCCAGAAAATATCTAAGCCACTTTTTATAGTCTCCTTGATGTCTCTGGGCAACAGCTTTTTTTTCGAGAATGGCGTCAAACTTGGCCAAAATGGCAACCGGAACCGCCAGC
This sequence comes from uncultured Thermodesulfobacteriota bacterium, assembly GCA_964627515.1. Taxonomy (GTDB): domain Bacteria; phylum Desulfobacterota; class RBG-13-43-22; order RBG-13-43-22; family RBG-13-43-22; genus RBG-13-43-22. The sequence continues at coordinate 100,162 of CAZVHO010000002.1, forward strand.
ATCGGCATTGAACAGTTAACCTCCTAAATTTGGAAATTGAATATTGAACGACTTAATTAAAATAATAATATCAGGTAGATTTGTCAACAATATTTTTAGTTTGATATTGACAAACCCAAAACTTCCTGATATTGTAAGGAAACTATTTAATATTTTGTTGGGCAACAAGAAATATGGAGGAGCCACGATGATTAAAAAGCAAATGTTTGCTATTGCAATGGCGATAATGATTCTATCCCTTGGCCTCGGCTACGGTAACATTACGGCACAAAAGGCTGAGGCGTCTGAAAAAATCTCAGAGAAAGCAACCAAAGCTGATTCAGCAGTTCTTACAACGGGTGCAACCGCATATGTGCGAGTAAAACAGTACTCCACATTGTCTGGTGAACCGACCACGAGGGATTCTCTTGGAGGGACCGGTTATGCGCTGAAGAATTTAAATCCATCGGGTGCTATGGCTCCTATCGCAAAGCCGACAGAAAACGATGCCACGTTTTCTTTTGGCGATACAGTGACGCTGCTTGAGAAGAAGGGCGGTCTACCCGCTATGTGGCTTGTAGCCAAAGCTCAGACAAAGGTGTGGATACCGACTTACGTCTTAACAGCTAACAAGGCGGAGCTTGATTTCTTGAAGAAGAACAACAGAATTCCAGAAACAATGTCCTACGTCTATGATGAAGATGGCTGGAAAGTATGGGGTGTTATCATCGGTGGGATCGCCAACAGCTTTGTCGTTGATTCTCACGGCATGGCATTAATGGATTATGCAGAAGGCACGAGTCCTTTCGCTATCAAAGGCAATGCAGTTGTATTTGACGAGTCAGTAGTGAAAAAGACATGGAAAAAACCCGCTGTATTTAACAGCGCAAAAAAGGCGTTCAAACTCTCTCCATCCTGTTTGTACTATTGTGTTTCTGAGGGGAATAGGACAGCTTTTGAGTGTATAGATGTGGGCGAACTTAAGATCATCAAGTAGATCAATAACTCATTGCCCAACGAATAAGGATAGATTGTGAGAGCGGAGCGAACCACAATCTTATCCGTTTGGTTGAACAAGCCCGATTACTTTATATAAGGAAATATCTTTTTTGAGAAAAAATATTAAGAGAAGCTTTAACGAGATGCGTCTTTTTCAGGGCGTAGGAGTGCCTTAGCATTTACTATGCTTAATAAAAAGCTTAATTATTTCATAAAGTTTTAAGCCTCCTGATGAAAGTTACGGTCAGCCCTTGCCACAAAGGTCAGTTACCCTGATTCCGATGCAGGATAACGAAAACCAAGAATAATCATTGGGGTTTGACAGCAGGGGCACTTGAAAACAGGTCTTGGCCGCTCTTTGACAACTTCAAGAAAAACCCGCAATATCAATTGGACAACCATCAGCAGTTTCTTCGCGTTGCTATGGAGAAACCCATAGTCCCTGACCCGCCGAAATCCCCTGGGCAGGACATGCTGCAGGATGAGAAACAAAAAATCTTCTCCCTGAAGGGTGCGACATTGAGTTTTACCGGTTTTACTTTCAATATATCGAAAGGTGATTTGGCCGTTCTGATTTAAAATGATATTTTTTTCACTGATAACCCCTCGGTAGAGATATCGGGATAAATATTTCAGTGCGCCTATTCCTTTTCCTACATGGGAGCAGTCAACGACCCATTCTCCGGGAACGTTTTGGGGAATGGCCAGCTTGACTTCATTTAATTCTGCGAGGAATCTGGCCCGAAAAACTTTAGCCATGGCTTTTAAGCTGAACAGATACTTGCTTTTTTTCTTTTTCCACTGGCGCCTTTTTTTATCGACACCTCCGCCAGGTACCA
>CAZVHO010000003.1:0-50150 GCA_964627515.1 uncultured Thermodesulfobacteriota bacterium
TTAAACAAACATAATTTTATTGTTTATTATTATTTCTAACTAATCGCTTTTCTTCTCCACTTAGGGGCACGTTTACTTCCTGTATTTGCTATAATCCCCTTGCTCCGCAAATCAGTCAAGAGATTATGGACCATACTATTTTTTTGTGGGATCGAGAGTCCTTCTGGAAGCTTATCTACTAATAACTGATCGATGTCTTCTCTCGAAACAATATGATATTGGTCAATCAATTTCAGAATCAAATCCTTATAATATTGCCGACCAAGCCCCTGATGTAAAATATGTTTGGCCTTTTGTTGGGTAACTGCTGCTAGTTTAGCGCTGATATAGAGGTTTGGGAATCTACCTTCTACTAACCCGAGTTTCTTAAGCCTTTGATGGGCCTCATGCTCGATTCGGATTCCTTTTTGGACCTTGTCTAACAGGATCACAGCCCAGAGATCAAGGTCCGTTCTCTCCATCAGCAGCCGGGTATATTGTTCGTTTATCACCTTACCGCTAATGGTAACGACAACTCGAGCCGGGTCGGAGAGGTCATAGTCGGGCATTGGGAAAAAACGTTTCATTTGCATCTGAAACATGCGCTTGATTCCTCCGCCTTGGGTGTCTATCATGTTCAGATTGACCATGGCCCGGGCCAATGAGGGATTTCTATATACCTCCATCGGCGAATCCTGCTGAATAACGGTCTCTATGTCACCCGGCAGAAAATTTCCCATATTGGTAACAATCAATAGATCGGGCATTTCAACCAGATTGATCCGACCGCTCAGGTTATAATCCTGGTGGGCAATGCTGTTATGAATCGCCTCACGCAGTACCTATGGATCGTATTGCCCTATCTCGACAGGAAATAAGGTACCACTGGGTAATTGGCGGATGGTCAGGTTTCGAATCTTGGACAGGACCCGATCCACATTAAGGATGAACGGCGGGTCAAAGTGTTCGTAGTCTTTTTCCTGATTTCGCTCATCTTTGAGAATCCAGGTAATGCGGGCCACGGCTGGGGAAATTAAAGAGGCCGATTCAGGTTTTCCTAAAAGGAGGAGGGCGCTGTTGGTTAGGTTCCCCTTTATTGCCAGACCGATCTTATTGAGGAATGTCTCGTCGTCCCAGCCATCCAATTCTGCCCTCATGGTGGGAAATTTTATCCTATACTCTTGCCGGGCTTTTAAAATGGCTTCAGGGTCAAGATCGGACAAAACAGCCCGTTCACAAACCTGAGCCGACCAGTCCGTACGGCACTGCCAAATGGCTCGTTCTTTGGCTGAGTGCTTGGTCAACTCCGTTTTGGACTTGATACTGGTCCCGGCAGCGGAATCTGATTTGTTTGAGATTTCAGCTTGCGTATACTACCTCGCCTTCGTGGGCATATTCGGCCATAAGCGTCGTTTTGTTCCCATATTCTTCAGGGGTCATGGTGATAATGTCGAGGGGAATCATAAATTTTTTGATGGTCCTGATTTCAGCATCTTTGGTCAAATTTGCGCGCTTGAAAATATTTTTCCTCCTGAAGTCTTCTGAGACAATAACGATGTCTATATCGCTTTCCTCGGTCGCCGTGCCTTTAGCCTGAGATCCAAAAACAATAATCTTGGAAACCTTCAACCCTTTTTCTTTGAGACAATTGGAGAAAAAACGAACTACTTCCTTAGCTCTTTTTTGAGCCATTTCAAGACCTCCTTGCTTTGGATAAGCAAATTTTCGGTTTTTTGTTTGGAGTAATCTTTTTGCATCTGTTTGAGGTCTTCCGGATAGCGGGTAGGGATGCTCGCCCGGTTGAGGTTAAAAACCAATTCGTATAAGCGATCTGGTAAGGTCAACCCATTTGCTTCAATGAGAAAAAGTAGATTATGAACTTTCGGAGGCATAGTACCCAACTTTTTTTGATATAATCCCTTAAGGGCTTTCTCAATTGACAAATGGCACATGAAAACCACATAAATATACTTCTTGGCGAAAAGCATGGCTTCCGCTGTCTTTATATCGTAGTCTGCCTGCTTATACCATTCTTCTGGATCTCTGGCCATATTGGTTTCTCCTGGGAAGATTACTTAAAATTTTCCTGCTCCATTCTGCCCTACCCAGTCCCGCCATTGTCATGATGGGTAATGCGCTCGCCGTCCATGTTCAATCATGCTTTTCTGGATTTATAACAATTACAGCAACTCGGATAGTATAATCCTTTCCCTTGTTCGGTTCCTATCATTTACCAAATCTTAAAAGACAATTTTAAATCCACTGGAGTCGATTTCTGCCAGGTCCTTGGCCTCAAATACTGCCTCTTTCACGTCCTGGATGGCAGGTTTGTCTTTCATATCATAATCTCCATATCGTATTTGACGACTTGTTAAAGGGATATTTCAAATCCATTTCGATTTTTTTTAAGATCACCGGACCGCCTGGTGGGTTGCCTTGATCCCCCGCCTTACCCAAGATTCAAGACCTAATTTTCTTTCCATATTACAGCCAATCCCCGATTTGACCTCCCCCCAAGACAAGCACTTACCATTTTGAAAAATTCTCCTTGACTGCATCTATAAAGTTTGAGAACACCGTCGAAAGGCTTAGCCGGCTTGTTATTTCTTTTTGATATGATTCGATCTTGCCTTCATCAAAAGACCCACCCACATAAAGTTTTTTATTAGAAAAGGAAGCCCATATATACTGCCGTCAGAGGCTAACAGTTCACGCAGATAGATACATCGTTCTCGAATGTTTTCGATAAATTCGGCCCTATCTAATTTGTCAGCATAGCTATCCTCACCCATCGAACTGATAAAATCACTCTTCGTCGCAAACGGCGGATCAATACAAATCAGCTTTACCTTCCCCTTTACCTTGTCCTTAATAATAGGATCCTGATTGAGATAGCAGGTCTTTAAGAATTGCAGATTATCCCCCTGGACAATCAGGTTGCGCCAGTTGGAGTCGTATTCGGCCTGACTTTCGCGAAAAAGCATTAGTTGGGTGGCCTTTTTATTGATTTTCCCACCGTCAAAACAACGCTCCAATTGCAGGGGCGAGCCCCCGCCGAAAGCCGAGGCCTCGTTCAGGATGGCCGCCTCGGACCGTTTGCCCTGATATTCGATGGTCGGAATCTTCGAGTCCTTAAGGGTCTTGAAATCGTAAGCGGCGTAGAGACTGGGAAATAGCTTTTTCGCCAGCTCCTGCGGCGGCTCCATCCCGTCATTCAGACACTTTTGAAGAACTTGAAAATCCTCTTCAGATAATTTGATCGTTGACATTTGGCTGAATCCTTTTATTTCCTGACATCTTTAAAGAATTATTGCTTTATCCGGTAACCTCCAGTTTTTGTACTTCCTTTAAATACAATCCCACCACTGTCTTTGAGTTTCTTGAGCCATTTCTCCAGTGTGCTAACAGGAACGCCAACAGCCTTGGAAATCTGAGGTGCCCTAAGCCCCGGGGTTCTCCGGATAAATTCGAGCAAATTTTCTATACCCTCATTTACTCCTCCATTTACTCCCCCAGCGTGTTCTCCTTTCGACCAATATCCACCAGATCTGGAGCCACCCCCATAAGCCGACCGGGACGTTGGTTCCAAGCTGCATAACTTCCAAGTCCTTTCATCCCCCTCCAAACATTCATATCAATTTCCCAGGCCCCATCCCTACCACTTCCCAATACCCGCCCTTGGCCGGACCGATGCGGTTGAGCAGGCCCTTCTGCCGGAGGGCTTTGAGATTCGCCTTTATACCATCTTCTGTAATCCCACCGACATTGAGGGCAACTTCCTGTCTCCCCGCTGTCGGATGATCTTTCAGATAAGCAAGTATCTCTTGTTGTTTCTGGGTAGTTTTCTGGGTACTTTTCTGGGTAGTCTCCAGGGTAGTTTTCTGGGTAGTCTCAATTGGATAAATAACCTTGTTTTGGACTTCCAGATTTATTTTATCAATTACTTCCCAAAATCCTCCCTTATCTGGACCGATGCGTTTTAATAGCCCAAACTGACGCAATTTTCGGATAGATCTTTCCACTGCGCTTTCTGACTTTTCCATTTTTTCAGCAAGTTCCGGAATGGATAAGAGAGGATTGTCTTTTATTAGCTCCATGATTTTCCCCGGCGTTTTCCCCAGCATTTTCCCTGTCATTTCCCCCGGCGCTTCCTGCTGTTTCTGGGTACTTTTCTGGGGGGTCTTTTCTGGGCTGACTGCCACCTCTTCGACCCCGAGGGACTTTTCAGAAAACTCGATGGTGAACCAATGAACGGGTTCGTTGTTTTTAATGACAGGAGGCACATACCCTGCTTCTCGCCAGTTGTCAAAAATTTTCATCATGCCGCTGCCGGCAATCTCCGCCCATCCGGGCAGCCTGAAGACCCTGGCGATGTTGGGATTTCGGGGAACGGATTCACAGCCGTTCAGAATTTGCTCGATAGGGAAAGGCGCTGCCCCAGGATTTCTGAAAACGATCCGGTCATTGTATATCCGTATGGCCGCCTGGCCGTTATCGAAATAATCCCGGTGGACGAGAAGGTTGACCAGGGCCTCCCTGATGGCGATGACCTGAGGCACATTCTCTGTGCGGCTTATGCCGTCCTTTGACATTACGAAAGGAATGGCTATTTGTTTCTTAAGGTAATCCATGGCGCCGAAGAATATCCGGACCAGATTTTCTTCGTAAATCTTGCGGTCCTCCCATCGCCTGTCCCCGGTCACTCCGCCGGTCATGGAACTCATGCGAAAGATGCTCAGACTATAAGCCGGAAACCGGCTCAGTATGGCCTCTTGTTTTCCGAAAAGGAGCAGACCGGCCATGGTCAGGGTCCCTTCCTTCAAGGCGCCGCATTTTTCGAGGATCTGATCATTCTTGAGGGCAATAAAGGGATGTTCCGGATTCTGTACTTCCAAGTAGCGCCGGTACATCCTTAAAGTTTCCCGCTCTATCTCCTTGATCCCAGTCCCGGCCATCAGCATGGAATCGGAGCTGTATTCCGAGGCCTCCCGGAGTAGCCGGCAGATCTCGTCTTTACTTGCCCTCTGGTTTGTGCTGCCCTGCCTGATATAAGTATTCCGAATATCATCATTGTAATAAACAGGCTTGGCTTGGCGGGGCATGGGTGGAAGTCTGAAAAGGATAACCTTTTTGCCTCCAATAATGAAAAGGCGACCCTTGGAAGAGAGTTGGATATTGAACTTGCCGCTTCTCAGGGTAGTGATAAAATCACTCTGGATTTTATCTGGATTATCGATCCCGTTGATTTTAAGACTTCCCTTGCCCTGGTCCCTGACTCCCAAAACGATGACTCCTCCATTGGTATTGCAGAAGGCGCTTACCGTCTTCCAGATATCCTTGGGAAGATTTTTCTCGGCCTCTTTGGCTTCAAAGTCATCCCATTCGGGTAATTTTAGCCTGCGGATAAGCTCTTTTCGATCCATTGCTCACCCAAGGCCGCCCAAATTATTGCTTCTAATTCTCATAAGTCGAAAATCCTTTCATCCCTTCGAAGTTTTCAGGCAAGGTTCAGATTCCCCATTCTCCCAACTTCCCAATTCCCGCTCCTGGCCGGGGCTTTGCTGCATAGCAGTACATTTGCGAAATGTAAGTCCCTGCACCTGAAAATCGGGGCCTGGCAACTCAGTTTTTTCATGACGTTTATCTTGTGGTTCATTTTGCTATGAGAATCGGCCCATTTCGGTCCATTCAGGTCAATTAATCGGGTCATGTTCGGCTCGTGCTGAAACAACAACACTTAAAAATATTCTCATATCAGTAAGTTATAAATCATTCTATTCGGCTCATTTGATGACCCCATTAGGCTATAGACCGTACTTCGGCCGGCTCGGTGTATAACGAGAACTCCTTCGTTTACCAGTTGGGCCTGGTCTCGCTTGGCCATTTGTTGAGAAACACCCAGTTGCTTTGCATAGTCTCGGCGTGATATCTGCACCTGTCTCCCGATGTATTCGTTAGCCTCCCGATTTGCCCACCACGACAAGAAGCCATGGCCGCCGCGCTGATAACGATCTCCTTCCACTCACCAAAGGATCGTTTCCACTCAACGGTTTCGCTCTCCGAATGGAGCAGGTAATTGAGGCCAACTTTTGACATTCCGGTTGTCCTTTCTATTTCAGAAAATCACCTGAAACTTTTCTCCAGTAAATCGTTCAACACATCCACCGGCAGCCTTTCTTTTCTATCCGGGGTCAAAGAAAACTTATTGATCCGTAAGAAAGAATAGCCGTAACTTTCCAATTCCAGTTGACGCTCGGCATCGTATTCCAGGTATTCCTGGTCAAAGTTGTGCCGGGTCACCCGGTCCGGATTTTTGGTGTGGAACTCGACCCCGTCATATTCGATGATCAGGGATTTTTCTTTGCCGGCCTCGGATTTGGTCAGGAGAAAATCCACCCGGTAGTTGGGGATGTAACGGTGGTATTCTTCCCGAATGTATTTCCCGATCTCAAATTGGGCGATCAGGCGAAGCTTGTCCTGGTTTTCCTGAAAAAAACGGGTTTGGGTAATCAGCCGGTAAAGCTCCTTTTCGGCCGGAGAGCCGAAGATGCTTTCATCCTCGATATAATGATCCTGGGCGGTATTCAGGATTTTCTCGTAATGGCGAAGGGCATCACCAAGGCGTGTGTCACTGTAATCGCTGATCGGCATGCTGTGGACAAAGACCATGATATCCTTGGCCCGGCTGAAGCCCACATTGAGCCGCTGCATCTTTAGACGGCGGATGTTGTCGGCCGTCCCGCCAATAATCGGATAGATGGTTCGCAGGTCGGCATTGTCCAGCCTTTTGTCCTGGACAAAGGAATAATAAACCATGTCCCGCTCTTCCCCCTGGACGTCCCCCACAAACCAGATGGAGAATTTATGGTTCCGAACCAGATCGGGATAAACAGTCATTTCCTTTCTGAACAGCTCTTCCATGCGGGCGGTCTGCTCCCGAAAGGAGCAGATCACCCCGATGGTCCCTTGGTAACCATTCCGGATCAGCCCTTCGAGATCCTTTTGGATGGCCTCGATCTCATCCAGATTCACGTTTCGTCCGGAATCACCCTTGGTTTCCACCGGGATAAAACGGAGGACCTCCTGAATGGGCTTGGTCCGAATCCGGTTGGGAATCAGCTCGATCTGGCTTTCCTTATAAAAATATTCATTGGAGTAGCTGATGATCTCCGGGAAACTGCGAAAGTGGACTGTTAAGGACTCGGAATAGTTTTGAAGGGCCTTGGCAAAGGCCAGAGTTGAGGTTCGAATACTGAAAGTCTTCAGCCATTCCTTGGTCCCCGGTTCTATGGGGATAAATCTGCTGGATTCTTCCTCTTCCTCGGCGGGGGTTTCCGATACCTCCCGGGAAATCCGCTCCTTTTCCTCCTCGGAAATAGCCTGATTGTGGTCTAAGGCATAATCCCGAAGGATATCCTTAAAATAATAGCCGGCATAGCGCTGGGAGACATTGACCGCACCTACGGCCCCGTATTGAAGCTCGTCACCGAAGACGATGGTTTGATCAGCCCGGAGCATAAGGGAGATGGATTCGGCAATGGAGACCTGGGAGGCTTCATCAATGATCAATAAATCGAAGAGATCGGCTTCCATAGGAAAGTACCGGGCAATCAGACCGGGATCTGCAATGATGCAGGAGATGTTTTTGAGAATAATTCTGGCCTGGTCCGGGGTAATCTGTTTTCCCGCGGCTATAGCCGTTTGGATGCGCTGGATATCGGCGGCATGATGAAGGAGGGTACTGAAACGAAGGTCCGTTTGAAGCTCCAGGAGCTTTTGGGTCTTGGAAAAATAATCGTCCAACCGGGATTTGACCGGTGCCACGATGGGCGGATAGACGGAAAGTTCGTCGTGGCACTGCAGGAACTTAAAAATATGGCCGGCTTTTTCAGGATCAGCGGTCAGTTTGCTCAGGGTCGACAAATCACTGGAATCGACATCAAAGGCCTTCAGAAAAGGGCCGTAATATTGAAAAAGGACAGAAAGGGCCTTGATGTCTTCCGGCAAAAGATTTTCCATTAAATCCTGGGCCTGTTTGACGGAGGTGTAAAATTTTGGAAGATTATCCAAACTGAGGCCGAATAAACCCGCATAGGGCTGGATTTCTTTTTGGAGATTGCAAAATTGATCGATAAGGATGATCTGTTCGAGCCTTTCCCGGATTTCGGCCAAGGTCATTTCCAGAAAGGGCCTTTCCTCCAAATCCGCAAGCAGACTTGTTATAGGATTGAACTCCAGACCGGAAAGCTTTTGAAGACGGCCTTTCAAGGATTCAGAAGAAACCTCCTGGAACCCATAGAGAAAATATTCCATCACAAAGACAGGGAAATTTTCGTGGCTTTGGTCCAGGAAACTTTTGAATTCCTTAATTTTCCTGAGAACCGAAGAAATGCCTTCCTGATCGATCCAGTTCAGGATGCGGGGATGGTCTTGATTCAAGGCGTGTTTGATTTTAGAAATCTCTTTCTTTTTGAGGACCTTCCCTAAAAATTTCCCTTCAAGTTCGCTGAGCTGAGAAGTTTTTGTCTTTATGTCAATCAAATTCTCATAGGATGGAAATAAAGTCCGGTCTATTCCCAGAGGAGGGGAAAAGACTATATCCTCTACGATCAAATTTTTTTTGGGAATATTATTTTGGAGGTGTTTTGAAAGCTCTTTGATCAAATCTGTAAACGGAAGCAGTTCAGGCGGGATGGATGAAATACGGTTTAGAATTAGATTCGGCAAAGAGGTGCTTAGCTGATTCAGTCGATCGCATTTAAGTAAAATATCCGAAAGATTTTCACGTTTATTAAAAAGGGATCCCAGAGACTCCAGAGATAAGGAAATGGGATCATAGGTAAACTTGTTTGAGAGGTCTCGAATCCGTTCAACATCCAACCGGGTATTTTCCGGCAGGCGTGGAGGCAGGGCATCCGATTGATCCGAATGCTTCACCCCAAGGGCTTCTTGTTCCCTGGCCCATTCAAAGGTCTTTTGAATCTGTTGATCGTACTGTTTGATATTTTCCCAGAATTGCCCGGTTTCCTCCTTCACCTTGTCAAATAATTTTTGGCGGTCAATGGCAACGGCCTCCTGGTTCAGGGTCTGGGAGCGTGTCTTGGCCGCATTGATCACCGAAGTGGACAGGGTATTTTGAAGATTGTTTAGGCTTACGGGCTCGCCGGATCGTTGAAGCCGGAGGACAGAAGGTTTTGATTTAGGGTGGAGTTTTTTAAATTGTTCGGTCAGGAATTGGTCTATCACATCCAGAGCCTGCTTTTTATGGGAGGTGATGACCACCGATTTTCCCATCTGGGCGGCCAGATAGACCATGGCGGTGATGGTATAGGACTTTCCTGTTCCCGGAGGCCCATCCACTACAATGAGTTCATTTTTCTCGTTTTCAACGGCAGTCAGGATTTTCTTCTGCGTTTCATTTAAACTGAGAGGTATGGTCAGGCGGAGAGGAACCAGCCGCTCCACGGATTGCCTTGGATAATTTTGGAGATAATCCTGATGGACCTTGTCGGAATAATTTTGGACGTTTCCTTCTACATAGCGGGAGATCAAATCAATAAATTTTCGTCCGGGACCCTGATCCAGACTGGTGATCAGTTCCGAATAATCCAGGATTCGCCGGTCTTCCTCTTTAACAGCTTGCAGGCCTATTCGAAAGCTGATCGCAGGCAATCCTTCTTGAACCAAGGATTGAAAATGCGGAGATAAAAGGAAGGGCTCGGAAACATTATATTTGGCTTGAATGAAACCTTCAATAGTCAGAAGCTCGGAGGCCGCATCTTCAAAACGGCAGGCCCGCGGTGTGGTCAGGATGCTGTCAAACTGAAAGTTATTAATGGCCGGGGTGTTGAGCATGATCATGTTACGAAGGGTTTCAATTGAAACGGCCTGCTCCCCATCACGGATATTTATTTCCATCGAAAAAAGTGGATAGCTTTGTTCTTCCATACTGATTGCATGGAAAAAGATATAAAGGGATTGGGTGCTGATCAGTTGAAGATAACGCCTCAAAAGGGAATGAAGATCGAAAATAACAAAATTAAAATCCTGGTTTTGAATGGTGTTTATGACGGCCTGATAATAGGTCTCCGGGTCAGTCTGATCCAGGGCCAGTTTTTGAAGATCGTCATAAATGCGTTGGGTTTCTCTTTGCGGGTTAAAAGAAGACATGGGAACACTTTGAAAACCCAGGCGAACTTGAAGGTCCTCAATTTTCCGGACCTGGCATTCCGTTAAAGTTTGATCCAGAAGACGACGGAAGGCGAGATTAAATTCCCGGAAACCTTCGGATAAACTTTTGGCCTGTAAATCAGAAGGCTCCATTTCCGGAAAGGCCCCCGCAAGGCTTGACCGAATTTTTTCAATCGAACTCGGCAAAAAATCCCGATTCAGTCTTGAACCAAGGCGGGAAAGCAGGACTTCTTTGAAGGTCTTTGAATCCAACTCAACGGTATATTCTCCCTTTCTGACTTCAAGTTGAATAGGCGTCCCCCGGGAAATGAAATTGAGGAGCTGTCTTTGGAAATCCGGAAAAACGGAAAGGTCCAGGGTATAAGTATCATTCGTCCATTCGTAAGGGAGCTTCCGGCTGAAACGAAAACGGGTTTCATTAAAGGCGGCGAAATAATTGAGGATGCTTTTGGCAAAATTTTTCATTGGGATATCCCGGCAACCCTGTCGGAGAAATGTTCTTTTACTTCGGCATGGGAAAAGACAAGAGGCAGTTCAGATGCCTGGCGGGCCTGCTGGATGAGCTGGAAAATCTGCTTATCGGTGCTGATCCCAATCAGGATTCTGATTTTTTCGGTGGTCTCCAGGGAAGGATAAAGCCGGTAAAATCCACTGGAATAAAAATACCCAACCAGGCAGTCAAAGAAGCGGGTATCCTTGATCAGGACCCTGAACCGCTCCAGCAGATTCGGATTTTCTTCATTGGTGATGAAGGTCAGGTCGGTAGTCATATTATTTCGAAGACTGGGATTAAGTTCTTGATGAAATGCTTCATGAGCCAGCCTTTTGGTTAGGGGTTTCCGGGTTGAGAAAGCCAATTGGTAATGGACAATTTAAACCATAACAAACAGTTAAAGTCAAGCATCCACAAATGGTCGACATTTTGGAATCCTTGAGGGGTTTAAAATCAAAAGCCGAATACAGGCAAGAGCTTCCTGGCCAGCTCCTGCGGCGGCTCTGTAAAAGCCCCTCTGCGGGTTATGGGTACGGTCCCCCTTTCTTCGCAAGCAAGGTCAGCAAGTATTATAAAGGGGTCAGATCTGCTCTTGGCTCTTATTCAGGATTTTAAGGCGCCTGCAAAGTTAAGGAGTCTGCTCTCCTCTTTTGTCCATCTTTGGCAGATTCAGCATTTTTCCCTGCGCAGTTTCCATTATGGAATCGCCAATAAAGGAACTGGCCTCTAAAATCTCAATCCCTATCAGTTCCCCATTCTCATTCAGTTCGGCCGTTACGTTGGGACTTAATTCAATGGTGCTTTCATCTGAAATCACGAAATGTAAAATATCTTTTTCCCTAAAATAATTCATTTTTGCTTTATTCATGATTAAACTTCCCTGTTTTGAGACGGAAATTGACCTGTTGCCGGGTTGTTCTTTTTCCGGACGATAGCAACCGCCGTTTAATAATAAATTTTTATAACAATATTAACGGATGGTCAGCCAACTTTTTAATTAGTTATGAGCAGCCTGGATTCCCGCCTGCGCCCTCCCCTCCGGGCTGGAAGCGGGGGTGTTGTACCCTACAGGACGGAATCAGGTATGACGGGTTTTTTACGAGGTTGGAAGTTTAGGGCGTCACCCCGGCGGAAGCCGGGGTCCAGAAGTTATTAAATTCCTCACCCCGAAACATAGGGTAAGGGCCAGATCTTGAAATAGTCGCGTATCTTGATCCAGATTCCTACCAGCCCATCCGGTTCGAAGATGATGAATAGAATGATAAAGCCGCCGAAGACCAGCTCCTTCATCGGACCGAGATAGATGGTGAAATTAGGATCGAAGGCAAAGGCCAAATAGCTGACCAAAAGATCCAGAAGCACCGGGACCAGGGTGATGAAGATAACCCCGAATATGGTTCCGACCAGTCTTCCAAGACCCCCGACCAGGACCATGGCCAGAAAAATGATGGAACGGTGGAAGGCATAGTCCTCCGGAATGGCCGTCCGGAGCAGAGAGGCAAAAAGGGCCCCGGCGATCCCGGCATAAAAAGAGCTGAGGGCAAAGGACAGGAGTTTATAGCGAAAGACGGATATGCCGATGATTTCGGCTGAGACATCGTTGTCGCGGATGGCGACGAATGCCCGGCCCATTTTTGAACGGATTATGTTTTTGGCACCCCACATCAAAAATATGGCCAGCCCCAGGGCGAACAGGAAAAAGGCCTGGTGACCTTCAAGGGAGACACCGAAGATCCTGGGGGTAGGCATTTCAATACCCCTGATCCCCCGGGTCAGACCGTCCCAGTGTATGATGAGATATTCGATGACGAACTGAAAGGCCAGTGTGGCCACCATCAGGTAGAACCCCTTGATGCGTAAAGAAGGGATCCCGACGATGATCCCGAAAAGGGAGGCCACCAACCCGGCCAGCAATACGGCCAGGATAAAGGGACATCCCAATTTCGTTATCAGAAGGGCCGAAGTGTAGGCCCCTACACCCATAAAGGCAGAATGGCCAAGGGAAAGGAGGCCGGTAAATCCAACCAGGAGCTGGAGCCCTATGGCCGCAATGAGATTGACCAGGATCAGGTTCCCGATAAAGTAATGGTATTCGTTGGCCCCGACACCTAAAAGGGATAAAACAAAGACGACGGCCAGCAGGATGAAAAGGATGACAAACCAGGCCCGCATAAACCGGGTCCGGAAGATCCTTTCATCTTCACGATAATTCAATACCGCCGTGGAAGAAAAATAGGCATTGTAGATTTCCGATAGGGATCTCACGCCGACACCTCCTCAATGGCTATCTTCCCGGTAAAGGTCGAGATGCGCCCGTCTTCGTAGCGTATCTGAATGTCCAGATCATGTTCGTTTTTGGATTGGTAGAGATCGGTGATTAAGGCCTGGTAGCGCTCATTGACAAAGGCCCTTCTGACCTTTCTCGTCCGAGTCAGTTCACCGTCATCGGGATGAAGTTCCTTGAGCAGAATGGCGAATCTTTTTATCCGGATATTTTCAGGAAAGCGCTCGCCGATTTTTTTTATCTCCTGGCGAATCAATTCATAGACCTCCCGCCTCTGCGAAAGATCCTGAAAGGTAGTAAAGGAGATCCCCCTCTTCTTGCCCCAGTTTCCGACATTTTCCAGATCAATACTGACAATGGCCGTCACAAAGGGACGTCCGGCCCCGCAGACCATGGCTTCCCGGATATAGGCACTGAACTTCAGGCGGGTCTCTATGTCCTGAGGGGCAAACCGGGTGCCGTTTTCGAGCAGCATGATATCCTTGAAACGGTCAAAGACATAGAGGTGCCCATCTGCTCCAAAGTATCCGGCGTCACCGGTTCGGAGAAATCCATCTTCGGTATAGCCCTCCCGGGTGGCCTGTTCGTTCTTATAATACCCCTGATGGGTGTTTTTGCCGCGAACCAGGATCTCGCCCTCTTCGGAAACCTTGACCTCTACACCCGGAATGGGCACCCCGACGGTCTCCGGCCTGACATCATCGACCCGGTGGGTGGTGGCGATCCCGCTGCATTCCGATTGCCCGAAAACCTGCCGGAGGTCGAGACCGAGGGCCTTGAAGTACTTGAAGACTTCCGGCGAAATGGCCCCGCCGCCGGTTATGGCGATCCTGACCCGGCCCAGGCCCATCCTGTTTTTCAAGGGCCGTAAAACCAGAAAATTGATCACCGGGTATAAAAACCGGATCCGGTATCCGGGATCCGTCCCGGCCAGATCGGCCTCGGCCCATTTCATGGCGGTCCGAACGGCCAGGTGGTAACAATAGCGCTTGATGAAATCGGCATTGTCCATGGCGGCCTGGATGGTGGATATGAGGAGTTCCCAAACCGCCGGAGTCCCTCCGAAATAGAAGGGCTGGAGTTCCAGGAGGTCCTTTCGGAGGGTCTCGGTCTCTTCCGGGAAATTGTAATGGGCCCCCATGGTCAGGAATCGGACCACGTTAAAGGATTGTTCTCCAATCCATGACAGGGGGGCCGCGGAAAGGAGTTCCTCTCCCCTTTTCATTGGCACGACCTGTCCATAACTGTTGGAGGCAAAGATGAGATTCTCATGGCTGAGCATGGAGAGCTTCGGTTTGGCAGTAGTGCCGGAGGTAGTCAGCATCATGGCGATTTTTTTGGGGTTGGTTTCTTCGGCTTTTTCCCTAAGGTAATTTTTCTGACCCTCTTCTTCCCTGGTCCCGATTTCCAGGACCTTTTCAAACCGCTGAAGGAAGGGATATTCCTCATAGTAGTGGCTCATACCCCGGGAATCCCAGACAATCACCCACTTGATGCCCTTCTTGATCCTGTCCCAAACCGCCAGGACCTTATCCACCTGTTCCTGATCCCGAACCACCAGAAACCGGGCGTCGGAAAAAGTAATCAGATATTCCATTTCCTCGGCCAGGCTGTCGGGATAAGCCCCTGTGGGGACCCCGTCGGCGGCCATGGCCCCGAACTCGGCAATGATCCATTCGGGTTTGTTATCTCCGAGAATGGCCAGTATGTCGCCTTCCTCAAAGCCCAGGGCTTTCAGGCCCAGGGCGAACCGCTGGACATTTTCCATGAACTGGCGCCAGGTCATGGGGCTCCAGACCCCATATCGCTTCTCCCGCATGGCCCATTCATCAGGCATCTGGTCGGCGTTTTTTACGATAAGACCCAGAAGGGTATCTTCAAGCATAATATGGTCTAAGCCTCCTTCTGCCTACCCAGGTAGGCCTCGATGACCTTCGGATGCCTTTGCACCTCCACGGGATCGCCTTCGGTGATTTTGGTCCCGAAATTCAGGACACAGACCCGGTCCGAGAGATCCATCACAGCCGCCAGATCGTGCTCGATCCAGATAATGGTCACCCCCAGATCGCGATGGATATCCATGATATAGCTGGCGATGTCTTCTTTCTCTTCAACGACCATCCCCGACATGATTTCATCCAGGAGGAGTAGTTTGGGCTTCATGGCCAGGGCCCGGGCCATGTCGACCCTTTTACGGACCCCGATAGGCAGGATCCCTACCGGCGCATAACGAAAATTGGAAAGGCCCATAAAATCGATGATCCCTTCCTCGATCTCCGCCCGATGGCTGATCTCATCCCGCACAATGGCGGGAAGCCGCAAAAAGCTGCCCACCAGGGAGGATTTCATGAGAAAGTGGCGGCCCAGCTTGATGTTATCTAATACGGTCATCCCATGAAACAGTTCCACTTTTTGAAAAGTCCGGGCAATCCCCAGGGCGGCCACCTCATGGGGTTTCAACCCTTTCAATTCCTTTCCCAGAAAGGTGATTGCTCCCTGCTCCGGGTAATAGTGCATATTGATGCAGTTGAGCAGGCTGGTCTTTCCGGCGCCGTTCGGACCGATAATGGAAAAGATCAAACCCTTCGGTACGGAAAGGCTGATGCCGTTGAGCACGGTAGCGTTCCCAAAGGAGAGTCGCAGGTTATCGATCTTCAAAATGGTTTCCTGGTCATTTTCTTTCATAGCCATCGTTTCCGCCTCTTGTAGCGTTTGGCATCTTTGTAGCTCTTCCTTTCCCTGTCTCCCGATCCCAGATAGAACTCCCGGACGTCCTCATTTTTCAAAAGCTCCTGCGAGGTCCCGTCGAGAACGATCCGGCCGGTCTCTACCACATACCCCCGGTTGGCGATATTGAGGGCGGCAAAGGCATTCTGCTCCACCAGGACGATGGTGATCCCCGATTCATTCAGTCTTTTGATGATACGAAAAAGTTCTTCGGTGATCAGGGGGGCCAGCCCCAGGGAAGGCTCATCGAGAAGCAACATCCTGGGTTTGGTCATGAGGGACATGCCTATGGCCAGCATCTGCTGTTCGCCCCCGGAGGTGTAGCCGGCCTTTCGTTGCCTTAAGGCCTGAAGGACCGGGAAGTAGTGGTAGACCTCTTCGATATCGGTCTTTACCCGGCCGTCATAGCGGGAGTAAGCCGCGACCCGCAGGTTTTCTTCGATGGTCAGATACTGAAAAATCGGGCGGTCCTCCATGACGTAGGTGACCCGGTATCTTTTCATGATATCAGTGGAGTCAAGCCCTTTAATGGAGACTCCGTTCATCTTGATATCCCCATCCAGGATATCTCCGTCATAAAAATGGATCATACCGGATACGGAACGCAGCAGGGTGGTCTTTCCCGCACCGTTGGCACCGATGATCACCAGGACTTCCCCATCCATCACCTGCAGGGAAATCCCATTCAGGACCGAAATAACGTCGTGGTAAACCACCCGCAAATTTTCAATGGCCAGCATGGCTTACACCCTTTCGATTCTGACGGTCCCGAACAAACCGTAGGGACGGATAAAAAGTGCGATCAGCATGACAAAATAAGGGGCCACGTCCTTGAAGCCCACCAGGCCCAGAGGCTCGATATAAGCACCTGCCAGGGATTCGCAGATACCGATGATGATTCCGCCCACCAGGGCACCCCCGATGCTGTCCATCCCCCCGATCAGCACCACCGGGATGGCCCGCAGTCCCACAATACCGGAGCCGGCCGACAGGGCCCCGAAGTTGGAGATCATCACCCCGGCAATGGCGATGCAGGCCCCGCTGATGGCCCAGATGATCAGCAGGATAAAGCGGGCGTCGATGCCAAAGGCCATGGCCTTGGCCTGGTCTTCGGAGACCGCCCGGATGGCCAGCCCCCAGCGGGTGCGGAAAAGAAAAAGGATGATCAGGGCGAAGGATAGGAGGGATAAAATACCGGCCCAGATCGGATCGGATAAAAACAGGAAATTCCCTGCTTCCAGGGAAATGTCCGGCAGGTGCAGGAAAAAGGAATAAGAGCCGGACCCCCAAATGAGTTGGACGCAGGCCCTCAGGAAAAATCCCAGTCCCAGGGTGACGATGGTCATGGAGATGGGCGATCGGCCGAGCAGGGGCTTTATGGTCAGACGTTCCAGCATGGCCCCCACCAGGCCGGCCGCCAAAAGCCCCAGGGGCAGGGCCACCAGGAAGCGCAGCAGGGGGCTTGGGATAAGGGTCGGAAGCCTCAGTCCGAAAAAAAGGACACCGAAGACCACGGCCCCGGCGGTAAACCCCAGGGGAATGGTCCAGAGGACCCGAATTTTTTTATCCACCAGCAAGACATAGGAAAAGAATAAGAAAACGATGATCCCCAGGGGGAGGGCCCTGTGCCAGGGAAGGCTTTCATTAAAGAACAGGGCATAAAAAAGGAATGAACCGATGACCAGGAACTCACCGATGGCAAAGTTAAAGGCCTCGGAAGCCTTAAAGATAATAACGATGCAAAGGCCCAAAAGGGCATAGACCAGTCCCACCAATACTCCAGACCCTATGGTCTGAATGAGATCAAGCATGGTAACCTCCAGGAAAATCTGTTACGGGTTACGGGTTGCGAGTTACGGGTTACGTGTTACGGGTTGCAGTGAAAAGGATTTAATTTCTAAACCCGCAACTCGTAACGCCTCTCCTGTCCTACCATTTGATCTCATCCGTGTTGATCCAATCGCTGATGGGGTATACGCCGCCGGTGGGGACTTGCTTGTCCCCCATTTTGACCATCTGGACCTTGGCCTTAAAAAGGCCCATCATGGGTATGGTGTGGGATTTGTAAGCAAACTTCTTTCCTCCGAAGGTCCCGTCGAAGTCCCAGACCATTTTGTCCAGGGCCTTCTTCACCCCTTCCCGGGTGAGGTCACCGGCCTTGTCTGCGTCTGAGAGGGTTTTCTGGATCATGAGGGCATAAGTGAGTCCCTCCATGTAGAGGAACATATCCTTGATGCCGCCGGCCAGTTCTTTTTTATATTCCTCTGGACGGTATTTTTTAGCAAAATCATGGGCCAACTTGACCATTTTGTTGTCCATGGGGGTTTTGTCCCTGGGAACGGCATCCAAAAAGGGACGGGTGGCTACCCCGACATAGCCATCAAAGGCCTCCTGGCAGACCAGGATGGGCATTCGGCCGGTCGTGTAATGGGTGCCCGTGAGCTGGACATCTTTCAGGATCTTTTTGGCGGTCTTGAAGAAGATGGCCGTATAGGACCCGGCCCCGGAGTAACCGTGGTAGACGACATACTGGGCCTTGGCCTTACGCAGGGTCATGCATTCGTTGGTGGCGTCGGTGGCGGTGTAGGGGTATTCGATCTCGGCCACGATATCGACCCCCTTTTGTTTGGCGTAGGCCTTCCCCTCAGGGATACCGTCCCGGCCCCAGGCCGTAGGACTGTAAACCAGGCCGACCTTGGGATTGCCCGGGCCTTTGTAATTTTCTTTGATCCATTTCAGGAGGACCTTGATTTGATCCCCATAAGTAGCCCCCAAAGAATAGTAGTAAGGATATTTGGAGGGGCCGCCTTCGGGCCCGAAGATCTCCGTGGAGTAGGAACCGTCCAGCCAGGGTATCTTTTCCTCTTTATTAACCTTATCGATCAGGGGCTTGAGACCGCCGGTGATGTATCCGGTGGCCATGAGGAATTCATCCTTCTTGAGTTCTGCGGCATACTTGTTGAAATTGGCGACCTCGACGGTGGGATCATAACGAAAATCCTCCAGATACCAGGTGATCTTCTTCCCGTTGACCCCGCCGCCTTCACCGTTGACCCAGTTCATGCCGTCGATATATCCCCATCCAAACTCCGGCAAGGCCCCGACAGGTCCACTCATGGGAAACTGGGAAAGGACCTTGATCTCTTTAGCAAAAATTGACCCTGAACCCACTAAAACCAATGCCAGGACAATGGAAAAAATACAAAAAGCTTTCTTTTTCATTCTTCTTCCTCCTTTTGGCTGTTTATGGGCGTCTTCGGGCAGAGCGGCACCGCTCCATCCCGAGGGATTTACCTGTCCGATCCGTATTACTGCTCTTTTCACCTCCTTCTTTTTTTCAAAGGTCAGGAAAAATCGCGTTAACTTATAATTTTATTTTTTTTGGGCGAGTAGTAATGGTTTTGAAAGAGACTGGGGTTCGTCATCCGGATTCCTGATAGATCCTCATTCATCCTTAAATGATTTTAAAGAAACACCAAAAATTGATTTGAATAAAAAAGTTGATTTAACTATAGAAAAAAGAGGATTTCTTTGTCAAGAGAATTTTTTCAACTTTTGAAGTCCTGGTTTTTGTGGTGGGATTTGCTGATCGACTTCACAGAAGATAGTCGTCAAGGGGAACCTGCTTTCTGTTCATCCCGGAGAGGACGGCCGATGGTCGGCGATGACCCGTTTCAGCCCGCCGGCAAACGGCCGATATCCGGTGTGGCTGGATATAGTTTCAACCACCAGGCGGCCCCCTTTGACGGCAGTTTCAATGCTTGGGACCGCCTGCAGCCTCTCCCTGGCCCGGTCAATGATTTGGCTGGAATCCGCTCCTTCGGCCAGATAGAGGATGATCTTCAAGAGATCCCGGTCATCTCCTCGGGTTATTTCCGCCTGGAAATCGAATACACCGGGAAGGGAAAAAAGTGTTTCATCCAATTGGGACATAGTTAGCAAGGTCCCGGGGCACAGGAAAACGACACGGTCCAGGGAATGCGAAACCCGGTCCAACCGTTTTAAAATACTGCCGCAGGGACATTTCTCCGGAATAATGCGGGTCACATCCCCGGTCCGGTAGCGGATCAGCGGCATTCCGGTGCGGTTTAAGGTCGTCACAACGATTTCCCCAGACTCTCCCGCCGGCTGAACCTGTCCGGTAAGCGGATCGATAATTTCCAGATAGAGATCGGCTTCGCACAGGTGGTATCCCTGACAGGCATGACATTCCACCCCCCCGATATAGCCTGTTTCCGTCAACCCGTAATGACTGAAAACCGTACAGCGCCAGGTCCTTTCCAATACGTCCACCAGGGCCCCGGACACATAATCCGAGCAGAGCAGGATCTTTGAAATCCGATCCTTCAGGCGGTCCTCGTCCGGCAGGCAGCGGGCCAGCGCCAGGACCTGCGTTGGAATCCCCACCAGGCAATTCATACGGTTCTTCCGAATGACCTCCACGGTTTGAACCGGGTCCATCACCGGGCCATGAATCACGGACCGCACCTTTAGTCTCTGGAGCCCCCGGCGCAGAAGGTCGCCGACACTGTCCGGCTTTTCCCCGGGCATCAAAATGAGCACCCGGTCATCCGGACCAACCCAGGTAGACAGGCCGTAGTGGAAAAAATCGATGGTCTGTTCCAGGTCCTCCCGGGTGAAATGTAGACGTTTCGGGGCCTCCCCGATCGATCCGGGCGGCAGACTCACGATGCGTTCAACCGACCCGCAGGAGATGCAAAGGAATTGGAGAGTCTCCGCCCGCAGGTCCCGGGAGGTGGTAAAAGGAAACGTCTCCAGGTCCTCCAATTGGGTGAGGGCTTGGCCTGATAAGCCGTTCAGCCGCCGGCGATAAAAGGGACTATATTCCCGGACATAAGCGATCAGGCCTTGCAGCTTTTCCAGTTGATAGCGGCGAAGGGCGGCTCGGGTCAGCGGAGGAGGCTCTCGATCACCGGATATCTTATGGGCGATCCAGGTTTCTAAGGAGGTCAGCGGGATCATCACCGGCCCCGATACAAGGGAACTCCCTGACTGTCCGTCAGATTGAAGGCGCAGAAGGGGATCAACCGGCCGTCAGGTGCCAGGGTATGAATGCAGCAACCCCGCAGGCGATCCAGGTCCAGGTTCCAGACATCCTGAAAGGCCATCCCGGAAACAGAAAAACCATAGCGGCGGACCTGATCCAGAAATCCAGACAAATCGGGAAAACCCCCGTCCGGCAACCCCGAACCGGCGGCGGGCGGGGCGCTCCACTGCCGGGTAACCGCGGCAACGGTCCGTTGTGCCCCCCCCTCCGCCGGATGGGAACGGCCGCAGCAATCCCCCGGGGCCATCCCTCCCAAAGCCTGAAGTTTTTTTTGAGGCATTAACAGGAAATTCCCGTGGAAGGAACACCAGGCATGTTCACAGCCGGAAGGTTTAAAATCCGCAGTCCTGACCATACCCGCACTTTGAACTTCCAGGGCCGTCAGGATCTCCGGAATAGTTATCCGGAGGGCATCGTCCGGTTGAACCGGGTAGCGGCCGAAATAACTGACCGGCTGTAGGTGAACCCCCCGGACCGCTGGAGATCGTTCTACCCCGAATTGCAAAATGGCCCCCAATTCCAAATCATTTACTCCCGGGACCACCGTGGGCACCAACACAACGCCAAGCCCCGCCCGGCCGCACCGCTCAACGACCAGTTCTTTTTCCCTTTCCAGCGGAAGCCCCCGTAGCGCCAAATGGCTCTCCCGCCTGGTGCCGTCAAATTGCAGAAACACCGAAGCCAGGCCGGAATCGCTTAAGCATCGGGCATAATCCGCCTCCCGGGCCAGCCGCAGGCCGTTGGTGTTGAGCTGGATGAAGTCAAAGCCCAGTCGTCTGCCGAGGGCGATGACTTCGGGCAGATCATCCCGGACAGTCGGCTCGCCGCCGGAGAGCTGAATGTGGCAGAGTCCCCCGGTGTCCCGTATCCGTTCATAGCTGGAGCGGATCTGTTCAGGATCCGGATCGTCCCCGGCTGATTCTCCGGAGGAAGCGAAGCAATAAGGGCAGTGCAGGTTACAGCGCCGGGTCACCTCGATCAGGGCTGTGCAGGTCTGCTGTCGGTGATCCGGGCACAATCCGCAATCATAAGGGCACCCCTGGACGATATCCGTAGCGCCCGCCCGGGGAAACACCGGCACCTTCGGTCTGGACCAGTCGGGAAAGGCCGGTCGTCCCCGCCAGATGACCGTCTTAAACCGGCCGTGTTCCTGGCATTCTTTGGCCAGATAAACATCAGGACCGGAGGCGACCCGCTGGGCCGTAATTCTTTTCAGACAGACCGGGCAGAGGCTTTCCGTCTCGGACAGTACCTGGGGTTTGTCTGTCTCAACCATCTTCTTCATCTCGGCCTCGGGCCGGGTCAAACCCGTTTTCGGTTAAAATGTCCAAAACCTGCCGATAGGTGTCCATTAAAATCGAACCGCACCGGCCGGCCTGAGGTTGTCGTTCCCCTTCCCCGACGATATCCGCGCACTGAATGCCGCCATAGGTTTCTCCCACGGTCCGGGCAAACCAATCGGTCAGTTCTGTAAACATTAAGGGAAGCCGTTCTTCTGCCGTTTCCTCATCGAAACCTTTGCCGGCGTATAAAGCCAGCAGGCAGGCAGCCCCGGACAGGACGCCGCAGGTCCCGCCGCTGTTGCCGACCCCCAGGCAAAGGCCGGACATGGCCCTGACCAAATCGGGATTCCGGCGGCCCTGGGCGTCGAGGGCCAGTAAGGCCAGGATTTGGCTGCAGCAGTAGCCCCGGGCAGCCAATTGCATGATACGTATGGTCAGCTCATCCATCATCGATTCTCCGCCTTTTTCCGGGCGATTAAAAGAAAATATCCCGGCCGGACCCATGAAAGGTTTTTCCCAGGATATCCTGGACCGGAGCAAGGAAACAGGTTCTCAAACAGGGCCTCCCTGGACCCCAATTCCCAAACCAGGCGGGCGGTCAATTCAGCCAGAAGGAAGGAGTGGTCCTCCCAACAAAGCAGCTCGAACCCGGCTTCTTCGACTTGTGCCGTCCACTCCCGGCTCCCCATGGCACCACCCAGGCAAGAATGGCCGGGAGGAAAACCCAGGTTGAGTCCCTCTACCGGCCGGCGCAGATAAAGATCGGAGATTACCAGAGCCCCATTCCTCTGCAATACCCGGTTGAATTCGCGCAAAGATGAGCCGGGAAATGCCAGCAGCGACAACATACATTCACAGAAAAGACCGTCCAGGCTTTCCGAAGAAAGCGGCAGGGTCTCGGCAGCCGTTTGGATCCGAAATCCCGGTTGGCCCCCGGCCAGGGCTTCCATGGAAATGTCCATACCCCAGGCCTTAAATCCATACCGGTTCCGGAGATGATCCACAGTGGCCCCCAGCCCGCAGCCCACGTCACCAAGGCGGGCCTGGGCGGGAAAATCGCAAACCGAAACGGCCCGATCGGTCAAGGCCAACCCCCCCGGCCGCCAGGCATCACCCAGAAAAGCAGACCAAAACCGCAGCGCCGATTGCCCAGATTCCATGGCTTACTTGTCCTCGAGTATCTGTTCCACTTCCGCTATCTTTCCCAGGGCCAGGGCCTCGGAAATCAACACCTGGCCGCAACGGGGACACCGGGGAAGTTCAGCGGTAAATTGGCTGCCTAAATAGGCCACGGTCACCGTTCCCACGACCAGATATTCATCGCACGGCCGGCACTTCCAGGTGAGATCCTCCGGTTGAACATACCCGTTGGTCATGAGGGTCCTCCGCTCACTATTTCCATGCGGTGGCTGTAGGCATTATAAATGATAAAGCCTTCTCCATGGGGGGAATATTCAACCCAGAAAGTGGCTTTGTAGGGAGTGCAGGCAGCCTTATAATGCCCGGTGCTTTCCTGAATCAGCTTCCGTCCCGTAGTCTCGGCCTGATGGATCACCTTTTGAAGGTCTTCATGCAAAATGCGCCGGTCTTCCAGCACCTGCTGCACCTCATCGGAAATAATGAGCTTGATCTTCTGTTGTTCTTTCATAACCAAAGGGGTTTCCGACCAAAGCTCTTTGAGCAGGGTTTCTTTCAACCGGCTCCGGTTTTCCTGACGTTGGGACCACCCCGGCCGTGGGCGTTCGGCCGGATCCACACCATCTTCCTCCGGCCAGATCAGGTCAAGCAGGTGGATCACCCGTTTGCCCACGGCCGCCAGGTTGTCCCGGCAAACGGCACAATAAGTGATGTAGTCCTTTTTACTGGCCTCGGCGCGCCGCCTGATCACCGCCTTGGCCAGTTCGGGATTGGCATTCTGCATCAACCCCCCGAACCCGCAGCATTCCGTAAACTCCCGGTTCAGGGGCAGTTCTTCCACGGGGCAGGCCAATTTTTCCAGGAGGCGGCGCACAGTGGTCTGAAAACCGGTTTCCCGGCGGGTGGTGCAGGGATCATGGATGGCCAGCTTTCCGGAGACGGTTTGAGCCCTACACCTTTCCGGCAGGCCTTGGACCTCCAGGATTTGCCAGAGCGAAACGAGCTTGTCTTCCGGCAGATGGGGTTTAAGCATCTGAGCGCAGGTAGAACAGGCCACGATGACCTGTGGGCACCCCAAGTCCTCCCATTGCCCGCGCCAGCGAGTCAGTTCCGCCTGATAAAGGCCATCCTGTCCGGCCCAATAGGCCGGAGCGCTGCAGCACCCCAGCATCAGCCCCACCCCGCCCGGTAAAATATGGCGGAGATGATCATACAAACGCTGAACTTGTTTCGGGGAGGAGGCACAGAGTTGACAACCCGGGAAAAATAGGTGCTCGCTGAACGTCTTTCCGGGTTCATGACGGGCCAGGGCAAACCGGTCGCTGTTACTGAAGTGCATATCCTGCAGGGCGAATTCATGGGCCGAAGGCGGCATCTTGCCCTTTTGAACCATCTCCTGCCGGGCCTTAAGGCAGAGATCCTGCATGGCGAAATCTTCCGGGCAGACGGCTTCACACAAACCGCAGAGGCTGCAGGAGTTGATCAACCGGTTGCCCTGACGGAGGCCCATGACGATCGAGTCGTTGTTGTAGATTTCCCTGGCGTACTTACGCGGATAGCCTCCAAAACGTTCCAGGTAAAGACAAACCTTGACACATTCGAGGCACTCACACTGGAGGCAGCGCTGCGCCTCCTGCCGGGCCTCCTCCGGGGAAAATCCCAGCACCGGATCGACCGGAAGCACCTGCGAAACAGACTGGACTTTGTCCAGATTAGTGAACAACCGGGTTTGAAAGGGTCCGTCCTTTTCCCTTCCGGCGGTGGGGGAGACCTTCTGGAGGGTCCGGTCAATGGAAGTAGCCGCCCAGCGCCCTTCGGTCACCTGCCAGATCGGAGAAAGGGTTCCGTCCGGCCTGGGTTGCCCGCCGGCGAAGACTTTGTCCTGACTGGTCCGTTGAAACTGGGGTTCCACTTTTACCCGCCCCTCAGGGTCCCGCTCCAAATCCCAGGGCCGGAGGTCGGCCCTTTCGAGTCCCAGATAAAGGGCATCATGGTTTTGGATCAGATCCTTTGCTCCGGAGGTCCCTTGGACCGGGCTGCCCAGCCTGACTATCACTCCGAGGGCTGCCAACAGACTGGTTTCCTCTTCCACCACCCGCTGGGGAAGCAGTTCTTCGGGCATCTCCAGCAAGCCCCCCCCGAGTTTCCTTCCCGCCTCGAACAGCGTAATGCGGTATCCCTTACGTCCCAGGTCCCAGGCCACGGTCAGGCTGCTGAGGTCGCTCCCAACTACCGCCACGGTCTTCCCCTTACCGGGTAAGGGTTGGATGTGCTGCGGCGGCGGAGGAGTCAACACGCAAGCGCGCTCCAATAGATGAATGGCCAGGGAGTGATCAACCTCTTCCCTCTGGCAATGTTCCTGGCAAGGGGCGTCACAAATGCGGCCCAGGATACCAGGGAAGGGCATGATTCGGCGCAGGACCTTCCAGGCCTCAGTCCAATCGCCCTGCCCCACCTGCCGGATGAAAGCCCTGACATCAAGGTGAATCGGACAGGCCGCCGTGCACCTCGGGGGCTCATCCTGGATACAGCGGTCCTCCAGCTCCCGCAGTTCTTTCTGATCCATGATCAATTCCTGTAGAATAAAATTCGAGTTGCGAGTTACGGGTTAAAAAAGGAAAACTTACCCTTTCACAACCCGCAACCCGTAACCCGGTCTTTTACCTCTTGGCCTTCAATCCGGTCAGGATTTTCTCGGGTAGGGCCGGCAAGTGGGTGATCCGCACCCCCGTGGCGTTATTTATGGCATTAACCACGGCCACGTGGGAGGCCGTCAAGGGCAGCTCGCCCACCCCGGCCGCGCCAAAAGGTCCGTTTTCCCGAGGGGTTTCCACATAATAAATGTCAAAGGCATCCGGAATATCCTTGATGAACGGTAATCCGCAGGCAATCAGATTGGTGTGTTTAGTGAGATCTTCGAAATCTTCCGACAGGGCCAGGCCGATGCCCTGGGCCACTCCGCCGTAAATCTGCCCATCCACGGCCAGCTTGTTGTTGATTTTGCCCACGTCGGCCACTACCGTGAATTTATCCACCTGGGTCTTGCCGCTGGCGGTGTCCACGGTTACCTCGGCCATAAAGACGCCGTACATGTATACTGAAAAAGGGGCACCCTGGGCATTTTCATCACAAGGAGTGCACATCGAGGCAGTCCATTTCCCGGAATATTTCAGGGGGATGTTTTCGGCCTTCATCTCCCCATAGGTTCTATAGCTTCCATCCGGTTTACGCATGGCCTGCACCAGCATCTCACAGCCGTTTTTGATGGCATTGCCGGTCACCACCTGCTGGCGGCTGCCTCCGGAAGGACCGCTGTTGGGCACCCGGGCCGTATCGTTCATCACCAGCTTAATCTGATCCGGGGCGATCCCCAGGGGCCGCAAGGCCTCATGGCAGGTGCCCAGGGCGCCGATATCCGCCCCCTGTCCGTGATCTTCCCAGGAAGAAGACAACACGATTCCTTCCTCGGTCAACTCGACGGTGACCTCGGAAGCATCCGGGCCGTCCAGACCGCAGCCATAGATCCCTATGGAGACGCCGACCCCTTTTTTCTTATCGGCGGTGGATTTTTTTTGGGCTCCTTTCAGGGCCTCCAGATAAAGGGGTCGTAGTTTATCGATCATTTCGGGAAAACTGAAGGCGTCCGGAGTCTGGCCAGTCGGGGTGGTATCCCCGGGGCGGTAGACGTTCAGATAACGCAACTCCAGGGGGTCCTTGCCCATTTTCAAGGCCAACTCGTCCATCAGGCTTTCCGAAGCCAGGAAACTTTGGGGAGAACCGTAGGCCCGGAAGGCCGAACCCCAGGCGTGGTTGGTACAGACCGTCTGCCCCAAACCGCTTATATTCGGTATACCATACCCGGCGCCGATGAACTGGGCACCCCGCAGGGTGAGCAAATCCCCGAATTCGGAATAGGGGCCGTGGTCCACGATCCAGTCGCCTTCCATGGCCATAATTTTGCCATCCTTATCGGCGCCGTATTTCAACTTGATAAAAAATGGCGACCGTTTGCCGGTATAGGTGATATGTTGGAAATAATCGTAGCACAGCGTCACCGGCTTTCCTGTAGCCATAGCGGCCACGCCAAGTAAGGCCTCCATGGTCGGGCTGAATTTATAGCCGAAGGTCCCTCCGGCCGGGTTTTGAACCAGCCGCAGCTTCTCCGGTTCAATGCCCAACCCGGGGCAGATCATGGCGTGGTGGAGGAAAATACCGATGCTTTTGGAATGGATGGTCAAACCCCCGGTTTCATCGAAATAAGCAAACCCCACATCGGGCTCCATGGTCATATGGGGCTGTCTTTGGAGGTAGTACTCATTTTCGACGACATGAGCGGCCGAGTCCATCAGCGCTTTGGTATCCTGCCCCTTTACCCGCTTTTGTTGGAAATAGACATTGGGGGTGCCCGGGTGGATTTCCAGGGCATCTTCGGCCATGGCCGCCGGGGCGCTCATATAGGTCGGCAATTCCTCCAACTCAACTTTGACTTTTTCGGCCGCCGCCCGGGCATTGGCTTCCGTGTCCGCGGCCACTATGGCCAGGGCATCGCCGAACTGGAAGACTTTTTCATCACAGAGGATGGGACGGTCCCAGCCGTCTCCTTTATTCGTCGGAAAGGTGATCAAACCGGTGATACGGTTCTTGCCCTTAACATCCCTATGGGTAATGACCTTGACCACGCCGGGCATTCGGGCCGCTTCCGTCGCATCGATGGAAAGTATCCTGGCATGGGACACCTTGGCCTGGACCAGGGCCAGCCGCAACGTGTCCCCGGGCATTTTCAGGCCTAAATCGGCCCCGTAATCGAGGGTCCCGGTTACCTTGGCCACGGCCGAAGGGCGGGGGTAGCTGGTCCCCCAGATACGTCCATCCGCCGGCAGTTTGAAGGCCAATTCCTGGGCCGTCATCTCACCGCGGATCACCCTGGCGGCGTCCATGACCGCATCGACCAGGGGTTTGTACCCGGTGCAGCGACAGGCATTTCGATGATTCTGGAACCAGGCTCTGACCTCTTCCCGGGTCGGATCCGGATTGTCTTCCAGCAAGCCCTTAGCCGAAACAATAAATCCGGGGCTGCAGAACCCGCACTGGGCCCCGCCGTGAACCGTCCAGGCCAGTTGCAGGGGGTGCAGTTTGTCCGGCGTTCCCACCCCTTCAATGGTCAGGACTTGGGCTCCATCCGGAACTTTTTTCATTTTGGTGACACAGGACCGGACCACGCGGCCGTCAAGAATCACCGAACAGGACCCGCATTGTCCCTGACCGCAGCCGATCTTGGTTCCCGTCAACTTCAGTTGATTACGGATCACCTCGGCCAGCGAGACCTCCGGGTCCACCACAATTTTCCTGGGCAGGCCGTTTAGCTGAAACAATTTGTCAATCATGTTTTTTCCTCCTCTTATTTAAAATGTTAGCATCAACGGGTCAGAACCAATGAAGGTTCAGCTCATTAAGCCACTTGATTTGAATCCATCGACAATAGAAATTTTTCTGGAACTCAGCGGAGTCTGTGCCCATTCCCTGAAATGGCGGCCCATTTCATAAAATTTTTCAAAATTAAATCGGCAGAGTCTGGATTCCAGAAGTTTCCGGTCCTCCCTGCTGGCCTTTTTCAGCCAGGCATGGAGCACCACGTTATCGGAGATTCCGGCAGAGGCAAAAAATCCGATCAGGTCCGTCATACACCGTTTTCGCTGCTCGACCGAATCGAGATATTCCGGGAAGATTTGGCTGGAATTTTCCAGCCTCTTCCGGATTTCGGGTAGCAGGGCTTCTTTTTTGATTTCCAGCAGGGTTTCCCTGGTCAGCCATTGCCAGGCCCGGGGAAGATCGTATGCAACCTGATGAAACTGTTTGCTCAGGGGGGAATGTCGTTTTTTAATTACGGCCTGATTCGATCCGAAGAGGTGGACCAAGGTTAATCTCGGATTTGCCAGTAGATCTCCTACCAGTGAAAACTCACAATTATCGGCATAATTTCCGGCGCAAACCAGGGCCAGTTCATTAATTCGAGCCAGCGTTAGCCAATACCCATAATTTTTTATCGGGTTGATCTTATCGAGTTCCACCATCAGTTCTTCAATGACTCTTTCATTCAGTGAGGATATATTCGCTTTCCCATCAAGCAATTTATTGAAGTACAAGAGGATTTGCTTGTTGAGGCCCACCTCGCCCTTTTGGCTGCCCAAAAGCCCGGCCTGTCGCCAAGCAAAGGGCTTGATCTCTCGGACTGGTTTTTCTGGAAACATCGGTTCGTCTTCCTAATAGCCACTGATCCATAAATATGTCATTTTTGACATATTAATTAATAAAATTCGGCACCCCCACATTTTAAAACTCTCGTTTATTACGGGCGTCGAATGATGATTTCCTTAAAAATAGATATACTCTTGGTCGGGTTTATCTCGAATATATTCAAAAAAATGATTAGTAAAACTATTACCATTAATATGTCATTTATGACATAAAAAATTAATAGAAAATGTGTCAGCAAAATTTATACCATTTATTCAGACCAGGAACCGGATAAGTTGGTTAGATAAAATTTAAAATAAAAACTGGAAGTTAGGCAAAATAATCCTGAAAACCTTTAAATCGGATTCGAACCGCCCAGGCCCTTCGTCGGAGAATAAAATCCACTTTGGCCCCAATAGACCCCACCCCATGTTTTTTAATTTGCATATCAGATAATTACAATAATCCCAGGGCTTGAAGTTGGGGTTTTTTTCCCCTGCAATCAGAAACTGAAGGCAGAATTACACCAATGATAAACTTGATTAAAGTCCAGAGGGGTATAAATTTGAAATATCATTAGTTAGACTTATCGCAGGAATTCGAGATTCGACTGGTTGAGCTTCTCATTGTGGGGAATGGTCTTGATGGCCTGGAGGAGATCCCGGCAGGCGTGGATATTTCCGAGGGTGAAATGACAGGCAGCGAGATTGTTTTTGATCTCGAAAAAGTCCGGGAATCGGGTGTCCAGGGCGGTAAAGATGCTCACGGCCGCTGCCGGATCTCCCCCGAGCAGGGCGGAGACGCCGGACCGGAAGGTGTCCCTCAAACCGGCCAGGGAAGGTAGTTTCCCGATAGGCTTCGCTTTTTCGGCCAGGATCTTCATGTCCAGGTCCCTTGATTTAAAAAAGTCTTCCTCGTTTTGTTCGTAGTCCACGCCCAGGATTTGCGGACATTGGCGGCACAACCCCTCCGGCCTCTGATTTAGAATCGCCAGACCGATTTTCCGCCTGGGCAAACCGTTCCAAATGTCCTCAAAGCGGTTTTCGTTCAGGTGACCGATAGGGATCCATTGACTGCAGCAGGCGGCAACCGCTCCGCTGGCGCCCACAAAAGCCATGGGGCTGAAGGTCCAGCAACTTCGGACATGCTTGCCAAGGATGGCCTCGTTTTTAACATGGATTCCTTCTCTTAACAGTTGTGCGCCAATTGTCCGGAGAAGGTCCTTGACCAGATCCCGACTCTTGAAGATTGAATAGTTTCGATACCTATCCGGAAGTCGGGTCCAGGAAAACTTCACCGCCTCGATTTCAATCTCCCGGGCCAGGTCCGGGATTTTTAGAAGACTTATCATGTTCATGTCGTTAACATGAAACGACAAATAGAGCAAGGGATAAGGGCTGCGGCGGGCGGCTTTGCGTTGCGACATCTGTTTCAACAGGGAAAGGACCCGGTTCCAGTTGCCGCCGTGCCGCATCTTCCCGTAGGTCTCCTCATCGCCTGCATCCAGACTTACGGAAAGCTCATTCCTGGAGGTCAGCAGGATGTCGATGAGGGCCTCATCGATCAACGATCCATTGGTATTGATATAAAATGATTTGCCCTTCTCTCTGAAATATAAAAGATAGTCCTTCAGGTGAGAATTCAGCAACGGCTCACCCAACCCGGTGAGATGTATATGATCCACAATATCGATGACGGGTTTGAGTTTCTCAAAGAGGAGAGGTCTCAACTGGGCCGTCTCTATCCGGTGTCCGCTCCCAAGAACGCAGAAAAAGCAGCGGTAGTTGCAGCCGAAAAACGGCTCCAGGTAGAGTATTTTCGGTTCCGGCCGAAAGATCTCGGCAATGACCTTCATCTCATTTTCCTGTCGCTGATCCGGCACCGGCGGACATCCGGAAAGGCAAGTTGGGGGATTGATTCGGAGAGATGCCGCGGCCACTCCAAGGCCTTATCACCTGACTTCAGCATCATCAGCCTCATCCGGATCATTCCACTTTTGCCATTGATCGCAGCCTCCCTGGGGCTGCTTGACCTTCTTCAGGAGGAGGCATGGACCCCTGGCCGATGATTTGACCCGGGCCAGGCCATCGATGAATTCACGCTGGCCTTCCCAATTCCGGCAATTACCGCATACCTCTCTACTGCCATCGAGATCCATTAAAATGCTTCCCTCTGTTCCTGTTTTTCGAAAAATTCTTTGCCCACGCCGCAATTGGGACAGAACCAGGAGTCGGGAAGATCCGCAAAAGGCGTTCCCGGAGGAATGCCTCCAGCGGGATCAGCCTCGGCCGGATCGTAGACATAACCGCAGGCGGTGCATACCCATCGGTCCATAACGAGCACTCCTTTCTTTATCGCTTTGCCTTTCTTCATTCGAAGCCGCATATACTGCGAAGCCTTTCGGTTCCCTCTTTTTCCAGAATGACGCCCAGCCGGAAATTTCGGGTCTGGTGCCGGGCGGCCATACCGCGATAATACAGGAGAATCTTGCCGGTCGCCTCCAGGACCTGATCATCGCTTAGATCACGGGCAATGGTTTTGGCAATCATGGGATTCTTACCGCCGGCGCCGCCCACCATCAAGACCCAGCCTTTGGGCAGGCCGATCAGGCCGATATCCTTGATGGCCGGCTCGGCACAGGAGTTGAAGCAACCGGAGATACCCATTTTGACCTTGGCGGCAATTTTTGGGAAGGGGTAGAAACCCTCTTCCAGCCTGCGGGCCAAAGTAAGCGTATCCTGTTGCCCCCGGAGGCAGAAGGTGTTCCCCGGACACACCTTGATATACTGCTGGCAGAGCGCCGTCCCCGGCTGGGCCTTGAGACCTAAGTCGGCATAAAAATTATCGATATCTTTTTCCTGGATACCGATGAGGGCCAGACGGGCGTCGCCGGTGACTTTCAAGGTCCGGGCATTGTATTTTTCGGCCAGGTCCGCGATACGCCGGCAGGTTGGAATATCAATGACCCCTCCAGGCAAGCGAATGGGTATCGCATAGGTTTCTTCATCTCTTTGCAGGATGGCCCCTTTAGCCAAAAGATCCTCCCTGGCCATGGCTGCTTCTCCTTTTTGTGCGAAAATACCGACCAGCGGTCAGCGGTCAGCGATCAGCATTCAGCATTCAGCGAAAGACATTTTCATGCTTCGTGGTGCCCCACAGGGCATAAGGGTTTAGTGCAAAAATACGGTTCAAGGTAATGATAAGTTGGGAAAACTTGCGGAAGGCCCACCAGCAACAGCCGGCTCAGGCATATATCCCGCAGGCAAAATACACCGGCTCGTCCGGAACCTTCATGATAAACGTACTCTTTAACGAGGGGGTCTCTTCTCCCGGTTTGGGCCACCAGTAGTTGACCCAGCCCTCCCCTTGTCGGAGCGCCGTCTCCACCAGATCGTTGAAAAATTTTCTCCCCTTGATGTCGGCCATTTGGCTGAGGTCCGGCCCGACCAGTTTTTCGGGCATGATCGGGTGGGCCAGCAGGGTAATCCGCTCCGTCGAACCGGCATAGACGTACATGTCCACTCCTTGGGTCAAGGGCCCATTCTTGTCGGCCGCCGCCTCGATGGCGTAGGGCAGGCCCTTGCGCCGGGCCAATTTCAAAGCCTTTTTCACAAGCAGCTCGGCTTCTTTGCGCTTTTGACCTCCGGCCAAAAGACCCATCAAGTCGGCAATAATCTGTCGCAGTTCTTCGGCCTGTTTCTCCACTTGCCCGGAAATCCCGGCGCTCTCGACAGCCTGCTGGGCATTCTTTTGGACGACCAAGTCGATCTGGTGGGTGGCGGCGGATATCTGCTCCAGACCACTGCGCTGCTCCAGGGATCCGCTGGCGATTTCGCGAGCCAGGGTGGTGGTTTCAGCAACGGAGTCCACCATGGCCTTAAAGCTGCCGGCCGTCCGGTTGACCAACTCCACGCCCACTTCGACCTTGGAGAGGGCGTTTTGGATCAGTTCCTGGGTGGTGCCGGCGGCTTTTGAAGATCGGCCGGCCAGGCTTCGGACCTCTTCGGCCACGACGGCGAAGCCGGCCCCGTATTCCCCGGCCCGGGCGGCCTCGACGGCAGCATTCAAGGCCAGCAGATTGGTTTGGGAGGCAATTCCATCGATTTGGGTAATGATCTGGCTGATCTGCCGGCTGGCATACAAAATCTCGTCCATCGCCACTTTTATCCTGTCCACGGAGGAATGGACGCTTTCCATACTCCGCTGAACATCGTCCATCAGGTGTCGGCCTTTGGAGGCATGGTCGGCGTTGGAAACGGTCATGGCCGTGATTTCCTCCAGGCCGGCAGCCATTTGCTCGAGACTGGCCGCCTGATCCTCGGCGCCGGCGGCCAGAAGGGTAGAGGCCAGGTAGGATTTGGCACTGGTTCCTTCCACGGCCTCCCTGGCCCGGGTGAGATCATCCAACGACCGGTTGATCCGGGTAAATGCCCCGTGAATGAAAAACAGCCAGGCGGCCCCAATAAGGATCGCACCGGCCGCGCCGGTCCACAGGACGTCACGCCCGGTGCTGCCGGTCCGATCGATCGATGAGAAGCCGATCCAGGTGATTGTGGCCACCGCAGCCATTGACAATACCATCAACCAGAAAACCTTCAGCTTCAAGCTCATGGGATCTCCTGTTCCTATGGGATGCCGTCATGGTTCCGATCATGGACGGAAATTTCATGGTCCGGTCTGGTCCGGGCGAGTCGATCAAACGAATGGATAATTCGAAAGGCTATCCTTCAGGGCTGCGACCTCCGCCTTTTGATCCGCTATCACCCCCAGAGTGTCGCCAATTTTCACCTTCTCTCCAACTTTCTTCAGAATGAATACCAATCCGGCAGCCGGCGCTTCCAGTTCAAGAGACGCCTTGCTGGTCTCGACCGTAACGAGCACTTCATCTTTTTCTACGAATTCTCCATCGGCTTTCAACCATTTGGTAACAGTAGGTTTGCTGCTGTATTTTTTCAACAAGGCGATGTAGTTTGGAACTTGAATGAGTGTGACCATGGGTAACCTCTCCCGGTTAGACGCCTATCGCTCTTTTAAGGTCATCCAAACCGACCTCATCAATGATCCGTCCGAGACGAATCCTGGGTTTAAAATTTCCGTTTTCGAACCAGCGGATCACCCGATCGGTTATTTCCATAGCCTCCCGGTCATGGAGCTTTTCGCCGATCACGTCGCCAAAACGCGGTTTGGCCCCGCAGGTCCCGCCGACGCTGATCCTCCATCCCTCGGGGAACCCGGTGAGCCCCACTTCTTTAAACAAGGGGGCATTGCAGGCATACTCGCAGCCGGCCACTCCCATCTTAAACTTGGCCGACAGGGGGCGGCCGTGATAAAGCCGGTCCAATTCAGCGCCGACCCCCATGGCGTCTTGCTTTCCATGACGGCAATAGGTGGTTCCCGGACAGAACTTGACCATGCGCACGCACAGTCCGATGGCATAACCGATGGGACGTCCTGTTGCTTCCCAAAAAGCATCCAGGTCTTCTTCGGCCAGTCCTATCACAGCTATACGCTGACCGGAGGTCATTTTCAGAGCGGTGGCGTTGAATTGCTCGGCTGCGTCCACCAGCCGGCGAAAATCGACTGCACTGATAAAACCGCCCGGAATGTGGGGTGCCACGGCATAGGTCTGCCTATCCCGCTGGAGAATGGCCCCTTTCCCAAGGATGTCTTCTTTCATCTTCCGAACTCCTGTTCGCGCCTTGAAAGCGAGGGGTGCTTCCACTCAGGCGGCACCATCACCCAGGCCAAGTTCCTCTAATTTTGCCTGGGTGGGGATCCCGGTCATTTTGTCCCAGCCCCTGATCTCATAATATTCGTCCTTCATGGCCTCGAATTTTTCTTCGTCCATGACCTCTCCTTTGTAAGGTCCTTTTTGGAGGGGCTCCTTAAAAAATTTCCTCGGAAGGCTGTCGTCCTGGCGGCGCAGCCCCTGGCGGACATCGAACATCCGCTCCAGGTTACGGACCCGTTCGGATATTTTCAGGATCCGTTCCACTGTCCAGTCCTTACCGGTGGCCAGGTTGAAGACCCGGCAGGCCATGTTGACATCGTTATAGATAAACAGCCCATAGAGCCACTTGCAGATGCCCATATTGTCGGCCACCCGCTCCATGTGTTCGGAAATCACGGCCGAGCGGGCCTTGCCTTGATAAGAGGTGGGAATGGCCGCCTGGGCATCGCCGAATTGTTCCTGGGCCACCTGCTGGAACCAGTCGTGGGCATTGTGCCAGTCCACTTCCAGCAAACTGCCACGGAGCGGCAGCGGATCACCGCGATGACCCACAGCCTGCATCAGGCCGGTGCCCTTGAAGGAGCGGAACTCATAGCCATGAGGCGCCAGGCCTTTGACCAGGTCCACCTTTTCGACGGCTTCGGGACCGAACTTTTCAGCCGCAGCCATCTGGCCCTCGGCCAAAAGGTCGCCATAACCTTCACGGCCGGCGATCTTGCGGATGGTGGTTAAAATCGCTTCTTTGCTGCCGCGCTCCATGGCGACACCGTCGGTATCCTTGGCCGTTATGATCCCATGATGATACAATTCCATCAGGAGGCCGATGAGTGCCGAGGTCTCGGTGCAATCCATGCCCATCTTGTTGACCAGCAAAGTGGCCTCCCAGAAGACATCCATGTCCAGGTTCCAGACCGCCCCGGTAAACCCACTGAACGGTTCGCATGACGTCACGCCCTTGCCCAGATGGGGCACGGAGAGAAAATTCATGCAGCGGTTAGGGCAGCAATAGCAGCCCACGTTCTTGAGCTGGTTTTTTTGTATATACTCGGGGCCACCGTATTTTTCGATGATCTCCTCCCAGCAGACATCCTCGAAGTAACCGACCGGGAAGAACCCCATCTGGTACATCATCTGCACACCGCGCGCCACCCCCCATTGGGAGAGCTCGGTGTAAGCCGGATGTTGGCGAATCTCATTGTTGATCTGGATCGAGAGGTCCAAAAACTCCTGGGGACGGGCGATCCGGACCGAACCGGTAGCCCGCACGGCAATGGCCTTCAGGTTCTTGGAACCCATGACCGCGCCCATCCCGGTTCGTCCGGCCGCATCGCCGGTTTCGGTCAGAATACAGGCAAAGCGCACCAGCTTCTCGCCGGCAGGACCGATGCAGACCACCTTGATCTCCGGATCACCTAATTCCTGCTGGATCTGCTTCTGGGTCTCAAAGGTATCCTGGCCCCACAGATGCCGGGCCTCGCGGATCTCCACCTGACCTTCCTTGATCCAGATATAGCACGGTTTTTCGGACTTGCCCGTGATCAACAGGTGATCGTAGCCGGCAAATTTGAGTTCCGGACCCCAATAGGCCCCGAAATTGGATTTGGCCCGCAGATTGCTCATGGGCGACAGGGCGGTGACATCCACGCGGCCCGATCCGGGCAGGGCTGTGCCCGACAGCGGGCCGGTGTTGAAAATCAGGGGATTGCCCGGATCAAAGGCACCGGTGCCGGGACCATAGTGATCATAGATCAAGCGCACCCCCAAACCCCGGCCGCCCAGGTATTGGTCCACGTAAGGCTCGGTCGCCTCGACGCTGATTTGGCCGGTGCTCAAATCGACTTTAAGTATGCTCCCTACCCATCCGTACATGACTTACACCTCCCCCAAGGCCTGTTTGACCAGCGCCGGCAGGCATTCGGCATTGGCGATCAATTTCAGATAAGCTTCCCTGGAAACATCTTCACAGGTGATGGCACCGGTGGGGCAGACCTTGGCGCAGGTCGGATCGCCTCCGCACAAGTCGCACTTGAGCACCCGGCCTTCCAAACTGTCCACAAAAGTGGCGCCAAACGGACAGGCAAACACGCAACTGTAGCACCCGATGCAGCGGGCGGCGTCCACTTCCATGGCCCCGGTTTCATAGTTGCGAAAAGTGGCCTGCCTGGGACAGGCTAATTCGCAGGTCGGTTCCTGGCAGCGCAGGCAATTGACCGGTACGTAAACCCCTTCCTGTTCCCATTTGACCACATGCACGCGACCCTGGGCCGGATTGCAAACCCCTTCGTGTTTCAAGGCGCAATAGCTTTCACAAGCCCGGCAGCCCGAACATTTCCGGGCATCGATGATTAAAGTTTTAAAAGCCACCCTCTCCTCCCTTTTGGTGAAACGTTTGCCGAAAATTAAAAAGGCAGCAACACCACCGCCGTTTTTTCTTTTATCGCCGCCGGATCTTCTTTTCTCTGAAGCGCGTCTCCCACGACCTGCTTGGCCAGCAGGCACTTCAAGGCGTTGTTGGCGACCCGGGCATCGATCACCGTCACGGCTTCGACGATCCCGTCATCGTTGACCTGATAGCGGTGCCAGGTTAAACCCTGGGGGGTTTCCAGAACGGCCCAGGTCGAGGCGGCCTGGCCCTGGGGGATGGTCCGCAGAGCCGGACCGGCCAGCTTTTCCGGGCTGCTCAGACTTTGCAGCGTTTCGGCGGCCTGAATGAGTTCCACCGCCAAGGCTCCGAAGGCCGCCGTCAATTTGTACACCGGCGGCGTCCCCAGACAGGCCATGATCCGTTGTCGTTCTTCCTCGGCCAGCGGTGTGGACGCCGTCTGGCCGGCATTGAAACGGGCCAGGGGACCCACATAGAAGAGGCCCGGGGATGGTTCAATACCCGCCCAGCCCTTTTCTTTGAGATAGGCAAAGGGTTGATAGGTCCAGGCCTCCTGATGCCGGGCGATGCTTTCCCCCAGTTGATCGGCCTTGATTGTCTGCGAGCCGCCGCCTTGGGGATCGGTGAGAATCGGCTGATCTCCGGCGGCCAGGTGTAAGCCCGTCAGGGCCGGAAGCTCGATATTCAACCAGGACGCCGGCCTTCCCCCCCCGTCGGTCAGAATTTCGGTACGCAGGAATTCGGCCAGTTCCCGGAAAAAAAACAACAGGGTTGCACCGATATCGGCCAAGCGCTCGTAGTGCCCTTCTTTAAGATAGCGGGTCACACCGCCGGCTACCGCCGTAAGGGGGAGGTCGTGCCGGCCGCCAAGGATATCTTCGGCTTCCTGAGCCAAGGCGACCTGGTGCATAATTTTTTCCAGGACCCGTTTGGATAGCCGCGCCGGCCGGAGGCCGTGGTTGTAGGCCCGAAAATCGGCAAACGGAGCCTGGCAGCTCGTCATCAAGAAATAAATCTTGCGCAGGTGGGAGGAGCAGTACTGGGCCTGGAGCAGCGCCGTCCGCATGTTTTGAGCCGTCTCCGGCGGTTCCACCTGAAACAGTCGATCCAGGGCCAGGGCCGCGGCCAAGTGCTGGGCCGGCGCCAGAATGGATACCATGCGGGGCAGCTCTTCCACCGGCCGGCCGCAGCAGATCGTCTCTACGCACCGGGGGCTGGTGACCTGGTAGTACACCGACGGGGAAGATCCCGTGGTCTGGATGGTGATGCGGGACGGATCTTCCTGCCAGCGCAGCGGTTCAAGGGTGAGGATCGGCATGCTTATTCCTTATCCGCCAGGGCACATTGCGTGGCTAATGTATAACGGTAGAAGGTCCCGCTCAAATCGCGCAAATTGGCCGCCAATTGCTCAATTTCATCTTTCCGGTCGGTGGCCAGGGTGGAGCCGATGGCCGAAACCATCTTGGCTCCCGGATCATAGACGGCTTCGGCTTTTCCGAAACATCCACGGCAGGGCTGTCCCACCCCCGGGCACAGTCCGCCGCACCCCTCGCGGGTCGAAATTCCCAGACAGACCAGGCCTTGCTCCAACAAACACCGGCCGCTCTCTTCGTACTTTTCATAGGGACGAATGACGGCCTTGAATTTCTTCTCTTCTTTGACCCGGCTGCAACTGGCACAAACCGCTTTGTCGCCGGCCAGGCAGGTCCCTTTGGGAGGCGCGATGCCGGCGGTGATGGCCTGAGCGATTCGGACCGGCAACCGCGAGGCGGCAAAGGAAAGTTTGCTTTGGGAGCGGGGACCGCAGGCCAGGGCCTGAAACCCGGCCCACAAAAGCGATTGGGTGGGCTGGCACCCGGGGATCACATAGTCCACGGCCACAATCTGGTCCAGGGCCGCCACCCGCTTTTCCAACTCCGGCAGCCCGAATTTCTCGCTGCCGACGGTCTCCCCAAGAGCCGGCCGCAGACCTGGGCAGCCATCCGTTTTAAGATTCATCAGCCCCGGTAATCCGCCGAAGGCGGCACAGGACCCGCAAGCCACCATGACCTTTGTTTTGTTTCTGAGCTGTTCGGCCAGGCGGCGTTCGGCCGCGGTGGTGACGGCGCCGGTAAAAAAGCAGACGTCGATCGCTTCCAGGCCCTCGAATTCCGGTTCACCCGAGCCCAGCAGGTAGGGCCAAAAGACGATATCCACCCAGCGTGAAAGGGACTGGACTTGATAGTGGATGTTCAAAATCGCCTGTTCACAACCCCGGCAACCGGAGGCGGCGAAAATGGCAATGCATTTTTTCTTCGGATTCATGGTGTAAAATTCCTGTTTCCTGGTTCAAGGCGCACTTGTCGTACCCTATTTAGCCCTCCCCCGCCGCTTAGGATGACAGCCCAACGGGTTCCGCTGGGTTTTCCCGGATGGCGGCAGCGGTAGATTGATCAACCGTCCAGCGAGGTTTTTGAGCGGGGGGTTGAACGGCCGTCCAGCGAGGTTTTTGAGCGGGGGGTTGAACGGCCGTCCAGCGAGGTTTTTTATAGGGGCCCAGTTTACGAATGGTGTCGACCAGCTCATTCATGATCCGGGCATACAGGACCGAGTCCGAGGCGGCGATCCATTCCAGTCTGAAACGTTCCTTTTCGACCCCCAGCTCGAAAAGCAACTTGCTCAGCAACGGGGCGCGCCGCATGGCCTTGATGTTGCCGGAAATATAGTGACAGTCGCCGGGAAAGCAACCAGCCACCAGGACCCCGTCGGCTCCGCTGGCCAAAGCTTTGATGACATAGCTGGGATCCACCATGCCGGAGCAGAAAACCCGCACGATCCGGACGTTGGCTTGTTGGGCAAATCGGGAGACCCCGGCGGCATCGGCGGCCACATAGGAGCACCAGTTGCAAAGAAAGGCCATGATCTTGGGTTCAAAATCGCTCATGCCAATATCCCTTCGATTTGGGCGAAGAGTTGATCCGGTGTGTAGTGCTGGACCTGAATGGCCGCCACCGGGCAGGCGGCGCCACAGGTGCCGCAGCCCTGGCAAAGGGCTTCGTTGATGGACGCGGTCTTGGAGGCCTCGTCGAAAGAGACGGCCGAGTAGGCACACAGGCCCAGGCAGGTTTTGCAGCCCGTGCACAACAGGGTGTTTACGGAAGCTATGGTGGGTTCCACCTCCACTTCACCCTGGCCGAACAAGGCCAGTACTTCGGCGGCGGCACCACCGCCCTGGGCCACCGTTTCGGGGATGTCCTTGGGCCCCTGGGCTGCACCGGCCAGGTAGATGCCGGAAAGGGCTGTTTCCACCGGTCCCAGCTTCGGATGCAGTTCGATGAAGAACCCGTCCTTGTCCGTAGAAAGGTTCAAGGCGCGGGCTACCTCCAGATGATTTTCCTGGGCCACCAGTCCGGTAGCCAGAACCACCAGGTCGGCCTCAACCTCAATGGGTCCACCCGCCAGGCTATTTTCACCACGCACCACCAACCGGCCGCCCTCCTCGAAGACTTTGGCCACCCGGCCGCGGATATACTGGGCCTTTTCCTGCTCGATGGCGCGACGCAGAAACTCTTCATAACCTTTGCCGCCGGTACGATTGTCGATGTAAAAAACAAAGGCCTGGCCGTCGGGGTTGTGGTGTTTGAAAATACTCAATTGCTTGGCGGTGACCATACAGCACACCTTGGAGCAATATTCATTGCCCTTGACCGGATCCCGGGAGCCCACGCATTGGATAAAGACCACGCTCCGGGGCACCTCGCCGGTGCTGGGACGGATCACCTGACCCTGGGTGGGACCCGAGGCGTTGCACAGGCGTTCGAACTGCAGGTTGGTGATCACATCGGGATAGCGCCCGAAGCCATATTCCGGATAACGCCGGGCGTCGAAGATATCGATGCCGGTGGCCACCACGATAGCGCCCACATCCAGTTCGCGCAGGCGTTCCCTGGCCTTGAGGTCGATGGCCTGAGGACCGCAGTGGCGCACACACTCACCGCATTGGCAGCACAGGCTGCAGTTCAGGCAGCGCTGCCCTTCGGCCTGGGCCATCTCGGCCGTGAAGCCCAACTCCACTTCCGGAAATCCCGGCCGGCGCTTTTCCACCGGCAGGCTGGGCCGGCCCTGCCGCTGGATAGGTTGGGCGCGGCCGCGTTCTTCTTCGGTGACCTCCTGATCCAGGGGCCTTTCCTTGGGTTCGACGGGCCGCAATCCCCCATGGGCCAGATGGCGATGAATGGACCGGGCCGCCTGGCGGCCCTGGGCCACGGCCTCTACGAAGCTGGCCGCGCCCAGACTGCAATCGCCGCCGGCGAAGACCTGGGGGCGCGAAGTTGCCCGGGAGTCCGGATCGGTCTGGATCAGGCCCCAACGATCCATAGCCAGTCCGAATTTATTTAACATCTCCAGGTCGGCGGCCTGACCGATGGCCGGGATGACGTTATCCAGCGTCATGATGGTTTCGGAGCCCTCGATGGGCAACGGCCGTCGCCGGCCCGAATCGTCGGGTGGTCCCAGCTCCATGCGCCGGATTTCCAAGGCGCTGAGCCGACCGTTTTCACCAAGGAGTCGGGTGGGGGCTGCCAGAAACTGAAGCTGAATGCCTTCGTTTTCGGCCTCCTCGATTTCCCAGGCCGAGGCCGGCATTTCGGCCCGCGTCCGGCGATAGAGGATGATCACCTCTTCGACTCCCAGACGCCAGCAGGTGCGCGCACAGTCTATGGCCACGTTGCCGCCGCCGATGACGGCCACCTTTTTTCCAAGGACCACTTTTTCGCCCAGGGAGACCCGGCGCAGCAGGTCCACACCGCCGATGACCCCTTCCAGGTCGTCGCCTTCGAGGCGCAGGCCCGTACTCTGGTGCAGGCCGGTGGCTATGAAAAAGGCCTGGGTGCCTTCATTTTCCAGACTCTCGAAAGTGACCTCGGCGCCGAAGGTGACGCCCTTTTTGATGGTCACCCCCAGGCTTTCGATGTGCTTGATTTCGGCGTCCAAAATATCCCGGGGCAGGCGATAATCGGGAATCCCCACGGCCAGCATCCCGCCGGCCACCGGGAGTTTTTCGTAGACGGTCACCGGGTAGCCTTCCAGGGCCAAATAGTAGGCGGCGGAGAGACCGGCCGGACCGGCGCCGACGACGGCCACTTTTTCCTGACGGGGTTCCTTTAGGGGCGGATGGGTGAACGCCCCTTGCGCCAGTTCCCGATCCCCTAAAAAGCGTTTGGTGGCGCAAATGGACAGGGGCTGATCGATCGGTCCCCGTTTGCAGGCCGTTTCGCAAGGGTGAAAGCAGATGCGGCCGCAGATAGCGGCCAAGGGCATTTTTTCGC
The DNA here is from genome assembly GCA_964627515.1 of uncultured Thermodesulfobacteriota bacterium. Lineage (GTDB taxonomy): Bacteria > Desulfobacterota > RBG-13-43-22 > RBG-13-43-22 > RBG-13-43-22 > RBG-13-43-22. The sequence continues at coordinate 42,817 of CAZVHO010000003.1, forward strand.
GAACCAGGGCCAGGGCTTCGTCAAATTTGCCGCTGCCGGCCAGATTCATGTACCCGCAGACGTTGACCCCTGCCGGACAGGCATTTTCGCAAGGCGGCTGTCCGGTACGCCGGATCGAGAAGGTGTTGGGGATGGCCTGGGGAAAGGCCCGGCTGATGGGATGCCGGGTAGTCAGGCCGCATTCAAATTTGCTTACGACCTGGACGGGGCAGACCGGCTGACAGTCGCCGCAGCCGGTGCACTTCTCCAGGCTGACGTAGCGGGGCTCCTGCCGGATAGAGACCTTGAAATTGCCCACGAAGCCGCTCACCCCTACCACCTGGGATTTGGTCAGGATTTCGATGTTGGGATGGCGCCCCACCTCGCTGGTTTTGGGCGTCAACGTGCAGCCGGCGCAGTCCAGGGTGGGAAAGGTCTTATCGAACTGGGCCATACGGCCGCCGATGATCTCCTCTTTTTCCACCAGATAGACCTTGTACCCGGCCTTGGCGATCTTCAAGGCGGCGGTGATGCCGGCGATGCCGCCGCCCAACACCAGGGCTTTAGGATTGACCGGTTTCTTACTGCCGTGCAGGGGTTTGTGATGGACCACCCGGGCCAGGCCACCTCGGATCAGATCCTTGGCTTTCCGGGTGGCCAGGTCGGGATTCCCGGAAATCCAGGAACAATGCTCCCGGATATTGACCATCTCGAACATATACTGGTTCAGGCCGGCCGCCGCTACGGCATTACGGAAGGTGGGCTCGTGCATTTTCGGTGAGCAGGAGGCCTCCACGACGCCGTCCAGCCCCAGATCGATGATATCGTCCCGGATCAGCTTCTGGCCGGGTTCGCTGCACATATATTTGTAATGTCGACAGACCGCCACCTCCGGGCACTCGGCGCCGATCTCTTCGCTGATTCCGGCCACATCCACCGTCCCGGCGATGTTGGTGCCACAGTGGCAGATATAGACTCCGATCCTTTTCATACGATGACCCCTTTGGCTTTCAGCATCGCTTTGGGACTGGTCAGATGACGCGGCAGGCCCAGCTCCGGATAGGACAGCCCGAAAGCCAGGCCCATGAGCTGGGTAAAATAGAGTATCGGCAGGTGGTAGGCCGTACCGTGCTTTTTACCGATTTGAGCCTGGCGCATATCCAGATTGGCCTGGCACAACTGGCAGGCCACCACCAGGGCATCGGCCTGCCGATAGGTCGCCTCCCGGATGATGCGTCCGCTCAGTTCGCAGACGATATCGGTCTTGCTGACCGCCAGGCTGGCGCCGCAGCATTCGGTCTTGAAGTCCCAGGACAGGACCTCGGCCCCCAAAACTTCCAGGAGCTGATCCATGGAAACCGGAACTTCGGGATCATCATATTGAGTCACGGCGGCTGGTTTGACCAGGTAGCACCCATAGTAGGTCACTACCTTCAATCCGCTCAACGGTTTTCGAACTTTGGCGCCGATGGCCTGCAGTCCGACGCTATAACGTAAAAAACCCAGTAAACTTAGGACCTTTACATTATGGTTCGGTTCCACCCCCAGGACTTCCTTAACCTCTTGCCGGGTTTTGGGGTTCGACCGGGTCTCTTGTTGGGCGCTGAGCAGTCGGCGGAAGCAAAAAGGGCAGGGAATCACCACCTCTGCCGGTTGCTGCCTTTGGGCCAAGGCCAGATTGTGGGCCGCCAGGGAGGTGGAGAGCAGGTGATCCATTTTCAAGGCCGGAGAACTGCCGCAACAGGACCAATCAGGGATCTCGGCCAAGGCGATATCCAGATGACTACAAATGCGGCGGACCGATTGATCAAAGGCGGCCGCCGTCTCTTCCAGGGAACACCCGGGATAGTAGCTGACTTCCATATCCTTAGGCTTTCTGCTTTTGTTTCTGCCGGATTTTTTCGAATATCCGGGTGACCTGCTGATCGCGGCGTCCCAGGCGAAGCATGGCGGCCGGCGAAACGACCCCCTTTAGTGCCATTTTGGCACCGATCATGGCATCGTTAAAGGGTCGCAGCGATCGCAGGTTAAATTCCATGACCGTGTGCAGCTCCCGCACTCGGCCGTTCTTGGCTACGGATTTAAGAAAAAGGTCTTCGAATAGGTGAATGCCGGGCTCACTGGCCTGGACACCCTGTTCGGCGGCTATTTCGCATAAGGCCGTTGACACGGCATACACGTTAATCTCCACCGGGCAGCGGCTGGCGCAAGTCCCGCAACTGACGCAATACCACCAGGTCGGGTCTCTTAAGGCCTCTTCCTGCATTCCGCTGAGGATCCGGGCGATGAGACGGCGGGGTCCACCCACGGCAGGCGAGATGATCGGGCAGCTTCCGCTGCATTTGCCGCATTGCAGGCAGCGCAGCAGATTCTGGCCGCTCCTCTCCATCACCTGATTCAACAACGCTTTCTCTTCGGCCCGGCCTTTCAGACGAAACATGGTTTCTGCCTACCCTCGGGTGGACGTAAACGTTTGAATAATTTTGACCGCCTCGTGCCGGCGGCGTTGGTGAACGACCGCTTGGGGGGTGCCGTAACTCAAGGCCCCGGTGGGACACGTGAGCGCGCAGGCCGGCCACAATCCCGCATCGATACGCTGCCGGCACCCGTCGCACTTGGCGATCTTACCGTTGGCCGGGTTCAGTTGCGGATGGCCGAAAGGACAGGCCACCGCGCAGGTTTGACAGCCGATGCACAATTCCAGGTCTGAAAAAACCAGGCCGTCGCCACGTTTCTGCATGGCCCCGGTGGGACAGGCCAGCACACAGGCCGGCCGGTCGCAGTGATAACAGGTGGCCGGCAGGTGCTGGGAGATCAGGCCTTGGTCGGTTTCCCAAGGGCCGGTCTGAATAGCCGCGATGGGCCGGGGTCCGGGGGGAAGATCGTTTTCAAGCTTGCAGGCCGCCAGACAGGCTTGACAACCGATGCAGGCCGAGGCCTCGATCATCAAGGTGCTGCCTTTGAATTTGGATCGGATCGTCATAGGTTTATTGCTTTCAAGCGATTGCGGGCCTCTTCAGGGGCCTGGCCTTTACGGTAAACCAGCACCTGATCCGCTCGCATCCGTTGCAGGGACCAGACCAATCCGGGCGGCACCATGCGGCTGATCATCGCCGTCCCCTCTATGACTTCATCCTTGGAGGCCACCAGGATGGTCTCCCCGTTTTCCACCTCCAGGGCTTGAGCGATCCGGGGATGGATCAGGATCCCCAGCTCATCATCCAATTCCCTGGTCCAGGGCCACCACCGGCTGGCCTCTCCGGATCGGGTCATCGTCCGGGTGACCTGGAAGCTTAGGGGAAAAGCCGATGAATCGCCGGAGGACGACCGGTCGGCCGCCGCCTGCGGGGCCGGAAGAAGCGTCGCCTCCGGTTGTGAAGACCCGGCGGCGTCCCGGCGCCAGTAGACCAATGGGTTGTCTGGTGCGATCTGATCCATGAGCAGCCCGCCGGTTTGGATGCTGTTTTCAAACAGCCATTGGTAGAAAGCCTTCTGGTCGGCCAGACCATTGGCCTTTTTCCAGGGGAAGTAATCCCCCCAGCCAAAGCGCTGAGCCAGTCGCATCCAGAAACCCAGGCCGGTGCGGCAGGCATCATGGGGCTTGACCATTCTGGGACTCCATTGTACGGCCCCGTCATTGGAGAAACTGATACCGTCTCTTTCCGCCCAGATCGTAGCCGGAAAGACCATATGGGCGGCTTGGCGCGTCCGGTTGGGAAAGCTGCCGAAGTAAACCGTCAGGTCCAAATCGTTGGCCCTTTTTTGCAGGGGGGACAGAAAATCGTCCAGACAATTGCCTGAGCCGATCAGCGCTTTGATCTCCAGGGCCTCCAGGGCATCGGATCCCAAACGGTTCGGCTGGTAGGGGAACGTCAGGCTGTCGTAACCTGAAACCGGCGGCGGGACCTCTTCCAATCCAACCGTGGAGTCGAGAGGGGGGATCCCCGATTCCAGAGGATACCAGCCGCCGCCGGTCGTTTCCTGCCAGCCCAGGACCTGGGCCATGGTCAGCCAGATGCCGTAATGCCGGGCGAAGGCCAGACGTTTGGCGGTGATCAGGACGGCCGGTTGGCGGTTTCCCAACACCTGGGCGATGGTGCGGATCTTTTCGGCCGGCACGCCGATGACCGCCTCGAGGCCTTCCGTCGGCCAGGCGGCATAGCTGTCCAGCCACCCCTGAAAATCTTTGAATTTGGTTTTAGCCGCCGGACTGACCCACGGCCCGGCCAGCAGATTTTTCATCAAGGCCAACCCCAGGTCGTTGCCCCGTTTGGGCTCGATCAACACTGCGATATCGGCCTTGGAGAGCGTGGTCGTAAAGCGCGAATCGACGGCGATGATCTTCGTACCGCCTCGCTGAGCCTCCAGCACCCGTTGAAAGGCCACCGGATGGGTGGCGGCCATATCGGCTTCAATCAACATTAAACAGCGACTTTGAGACCATTGGGCGCTCCCACGGGTTGGATGCCGCCGTTCAGCAGGAAAAGCGGCCTCGGCAGCTTCCTGCCAGGGATGGTAGACGTGGGGGGTTCCCCAGAGGCGGGCAAAACGCTTGGCCCCCAGGTAAAAATCGAGACCGGCCTCCGGATCGCAGCCGATGAGCAAAGATTCGGCTCCGTGTTGATCTTTGACCCGGCGCAGGCGTTCCGCTAATAAATCGATCCCTTTTTCCCAGTTGTCAAAAGCCTCAAAAGACGTGTTTAACCTGCTGCGCGTGCCGGGCAGGGTTATCCGATCGGACCCGGTGAGCCCTTGCACGAAGGCAATGCCTCTGGCGCACAGGCGGCCCCGGCTGATGGGATGATCTTCATTACCCTGGATATCGACAATGCGCTCCTCTTTAACATAAGCCAATAGCCCGCACCCGACGGTGCACTCCTGACAACAGGCGGCGATGGCCTGATCGTAATCCTTGCGGGATCCGGATATACGTCTTAAGGGTATGGTTTCGAGCATGATCACCATTACTGAAAAAGAAAATCCCCATAGGAAAGGGGTCTCACTCTGTTAGATGCATCATCGAATGATCCATCCACCAGCGATGCCTGGACAGATGAGCAAGGTTTGTGCCATCGAAAAAAAACAAAGGTCCTGACCGGCCTTATTTTATACCCTATTGAAAATACAGTACATTTAACCATTGGGGTTTTGTTCCCCCTTTCCATTGAAGGGGAAAAAAACCCCAATTTCAGGCCCGGGAGTTCTTGTAATGGTCTGATAAATAAATATAAAAATGGGGTTGGGGTCTATTGGGGCCAAAATGGGTTTTGGGCGCCGATGTGGGGTCTGGTCAATCCGAAGCGGATTTCAAGGTTCCCGGGATGATTGTGGCTAACACCTTTTATTCATTTAAAAAATTTCTTTAACAGACTGATCCGGTTCTGAATGAAATAAATGGTGTGAATTTTGCAACGCGTCCCAGGGAAATATCCAAAGATAACCCATGAACCAGGATCGTAGCTTGAAGTCATCATTATTGATAGTCATGTAAAAGTCGTCATTCCCGACTCCGTCCCGTAGGGACTACGCCCCGGAGGGCGCAGGCGGGAATCCAGACCCTACGTAACCATCTATAACTACAGGATTCCCGTCCCCGATTAAAGACATTCGGGGACAAGCTTTCACGGGAATGACGAAATTGGAATCTTCCGGACTTTTTACAAGTCCGTCATCATCATTCGGCACACGGAAAGGATGGGAGTTCAAAAATGGGACGGACGTTGAACCCGATGGAGATCCGCTCTTTCCGTAAGGTTGATTATCTGAGGATTTCTATCACCGACCGGTGTAATCTGCGGTGCTTTTATTGCCAGCCGGAGGAGATCCCGATTTTCCAACATACCGATATCCTCTCCTATGAAGAAATCCTGTTCATAGTCAGAGCGGCGGCCAAGGCCGGGTTTCACAAAATCCGTCTGACCGGTGGTGAACCGTTGGCCAGGAGGGACATCACCAACCTCATCAGCAGCCTGACCGCTGTGGATGGGATAGAAGAGGTTACCCTGACCACGAACGGCGTATTACTGGAAGACATGGCTTCTTCTTTATTCACAGCCGGTCTCCGGCGCATCAATGTCAGCCTGGACACCTTGCATCCCTTGAAATTCTATAAGATTACGGGGAAAAACTATTTTCATCAGGTTTGGCGTGGTCTGGAACAGGCCCTGGCCCTGGGATTTGACCCGATCAAGATTAACATGGTCGTCATCCGGGGGGTTAATGACGACGAGCTGGAGCTATTTGCCCGCTGGGCCATGGAAAGCCCCTTTTGTATCCGTTTTATAGAATATATGCCGATCGGCCCCAAAAACGGTTGGCATCCCTCCAAGTTTGTTTCGATCGATGAAATGCGTAGCCGCCTGATGAGAATGGGAACATTGGACCAGATGACCCCTTCGGAATCAGACGGACCGGCCCAATGCTTTTACCTGAATTCGTCCGGTAAGATCGGTTTAATCGGGGCACTCAGCCATTGCTTCTGTCAAACCTGCAACCGTCTGCGGTTGACGCCCGATGGCAAGCTGCGTCCCTGTCTGCTTTCCGATCAGGAAATCGACGTCAAAGGCAGGCTTCGGAGCAACTGTACCGAAGGTGATCTGATTCGTCTCATTCACCAGACCGTCCTGACAAAATTCGAGAATTCAGGATACCTGGAACAAAGGCCACAGAGCTCTTGTCGCGGGATGTCCCGAATTGGCGGGTAAGGCCTCTGCCTTTTCAAATTCAACAATAAAGGGGGTTGGTAAGACCGATGAAACTGGAAGCTGGGGAGGCGGCTTTTAAAATTGACCTTATAAAGGCCGCTGTTTTTCGGAATGAATGAATGCCTATAAAAAAACTACGTCAAAAAAAGGAGGAATGGGTATGACTACGGCCTTATTGATTGCCATTGCTGTTATGTGGCTCCCGGTCGCTTTGTTGAATCTTGGTAAAGGGGAGGCCAAAGGTACCGGTGCCGCCACCGGTTTTGTCGGGATCGTCGTGGTGTTGGGTGCGTTTCTTCAGGCGGCAGTTTTCAAAGACGCCTTTACCGCCGGGTTGCTTTTCGCCCACGGGCTTCTCTACTGCTGTGTCGCCTATGCCTTGCTGGCCGGCCTGACTGATCTCCGTTCCGTCGGCAATGTCAGCCTGACGGTGGCGCTGATTTCCACCATTTACATGTTTCTTTTCCTCACCGGCGGGCCGGTAATGGCCGACGGCAAACAATTAGTCGGTCAGAGTTCCTACCTGGCCATGGCCTGTCTCGGATATGCCGTATTAACCTTCGAAGTCTGGCTGGCCTTTTACGGCAAAATAGGCGCCGGCGTGGTCGCCTGGTCACTGATTATTTGGGTTCCGGTGGGACTTTGGATCCC
>CAZVHO010000003.1:50250-74506 GCA_964627515.1 uncultured Thermodesulfobacteriota bacterium
CCGGCGTGGTCGCCTGGTCACTGATTATTTGGGTTCCGGTGGGACTTTGGATCCCCGCCTTCTGGTTGTTGGCCGCCGGCAAGCTTCCCTTTTAAAAGGTGCGGTACAGGTCCGGATTCTTGCCCTTTCCAAAGAGAGGCGAGAATCCGGGATTTTTTTCCATCTGGTTACTGGTTACTGGTTGCTCGTTAAAACCAGTAACCAGCAACCAGCAACCAGCAACGAGTAACCAGCCCATGGAACGTAAAGAAGTCTATATCGGGTTTCCCCCCTTGGCGGAGAAGTCGTCGATCGTCGAGGCCCTGCTCACAGATCCCCCTGGGATACGCTGGCGCGTCGTCCGGGAATTGTTTCATATCAAGGAACAAACGGACCGTCAGGAGATCATCGAAAGGCTGCTACCCCACCTGGAGAAGGCTTCGGATTGGCGAATTAAGAACAGAATTATTTTAGGGCTCCGGGCCCTTCACCATAGCCCTCAAGAAACCGGCTACCGGTTGGTCCGGAATAGAGGGGCCTTGACGCCCATTGAAATTGAACAGATGGAACCGCTGAACCTCTCCTGGTCCAACCGCCCTTTTTTTCCGGTCGTGGATTTCCACATCCATCCCAAGATACCGGATCTTAAATTTTTTGCCGATATGCGCGAGGCCGGCGTCACCCATGGCGTTATCCTGGCCACAGATACGGACCCGGAAGACGTGGAGCGGGACGATGTGCGCCAGCAATTGTATCAGGCCTTTTCCAAGGCCCCGGCCTCCCGGGGCCTGAGTTTCCAATCCTTGTTGCGGCATATCCGGGCGAGCCTGTACTCCCCCAGTCATGTTACCAATCAGGATGTAGCCGACTGGGTCAGAGATTATCCCGACCAGTTGATCGGCTTTGGTTCCGTGAATCTCTCCAAGGATGAGACTTATGTGCGGGAGAAACTGGACGAACTGCAGCGACTCCAACTGCGGGGAATCAAATTCCTGCCCCATTCCCAATTTTTTAATCCGGCTGAAAATGAACATCTGGGATTGGTCTTCGAGTTCTGCCGCCAGACCGGGGCCGTGATCCTGTCCCATTCCGGATGCGGTCCGGGGCCTTTTGAAATTATCGAACTGAGTCAGAATTCCCATCCGGCCCTATGGAGCCAGTGGCTGGCCAGGTATCCCGATGTGCCGGTCGTCCTGGCCCATTTTGGTTCATACAGCACGGAGGTCCCGGGGATCTGGCTCTTTGATACCCTGCAGTTGGGCCAAAAATATCAAAACCTCTATGTGGATCTGGCGGCCGTGGATTGGCTCCTGGATCGGGAAGTAGTAATTCAGGAAATTCGCAAAACCATCGGGTTCAATCGGGTCCTCTTTGGAACCGATTATCCTTTACCCCTGATCGCCGGGGTCAGTTGGGCCTCCATAGTCCAGAGGATCAGGGTGAATAGCTATTTAACGGACAAGGAAAAGCACAAGGTTTTGGGACAGAATGCCGCCCGGCTGCTCGGGCTTGGGTAGGGCCTGAATGATGGAGACCACCGATGGATGAACAGGAGCTTCACCAACTGGAACGATCCAACCCTATTGTGCCGGTGGCCGTGGAACTCGGCCTGCCGGTGCGCGGCAACCTGGGTCGATGTTTTCGTCACGAACGTCATTTAGGGGATGAAGAGCCTACCTTGTTTTTTAATGTGGCCCAAAACCGATTTTTTTGTAAAACCTGCAGCGAGGTAAAGGGCGGCGTGGTCGATTTCGTCTGTCAACAGCAGGGCTGGGATCGCCAGCGGGCCATCGATTGGCTGGTTCATCGAATGGAATTCGACCGGCTGACCAAGCAGCGGTACGCCCATAAAGGCAAAAGAAAATAACTTTAATAAGATCGGGAAAACCCTGTGAGCAGTAAACAGAGAGAGAAACCGACGGCGATCCGTCGGCCGATCACGGCTGACCAGAAGGAAAAAATCGAGGCCATCGTAGCCGAAGCTGAAGTAGTGGGTGTGGCAGGTCCCTCCGGGCCGAAACAAACCGCCGATGACCTGCTGCAGCAGCATTTGAACGAATCCGAACGGAAACGCCTGATGCTCACCGAGGCGCTCCATGCCTCCAGGGATCAATTGCGCAAAATCAGAGGGCTGCCCGCGGACGAAGATGAGCGGGCTTTGCCCTTTGGGTTCTTCGTGGAAAACGGTCGGGAAACCCCTGAGGGACGGACCGTCATTATCCGCCATCACGGCCGCCTCTACGAAGCCAGGGTGGAAAGACCCGAGGCCTTTGACACGCCGGGGCCCAAGGGGGCTACCTTTCACGCCCTGCGACAGCATCACCAGGCTCGAGACCGGTATGCTATGGAATTCCAGCCGGGCGAATTACTATTGCTCAACAACGATCTTAATGTGATCGAAGCTCGGGGTTTTGACCTGATCTGCGGCAACCTGGCCAGCGTTGATTTGGTGCTTAATGATGAAAAAATACTCATCCGCACAGTGGGGGATGAAACCATCCTGGTCAAGCGGGCCCAGCCTATGATGAACGTGAACCTGGTGGTGGGTGACAACGTGGCCTATGACCCGGACTCGCTGTTCGTTTATAGCCTGTTACCTAAAAGCCAGGTGGACCGTCTGGCCCTGGAAAAGGTGCCGGATATCAGCTTTTCCGAAATCGGAGGCCTCTCGGGGGAGGTCCAGCAGATCCGGGATGCCATTGAACTGCCCCATCTTTTTCCGGAGTACTTTCGCGAACATCAGTTGGTTCCGCCCAAGGGGATCCTCCTTTACGGCCCGCCGGGTTGCGGCAAGACCTTGATCGCCAAGGCCGTGGCCAACAGCCTGGCCCGCAGCATCTGCGAAAGGACCGGGGAAAAGGGAGAAAGCTATTTTTTAAACATCAAGGGGCCGGAACTGCTCAACAAGTACGTGGGAGCGACCGAGCAGGCCATCCGCGACCTGTTTGCCCGGGCCCGCCACCAGGCTACCTATCGTACGCCGGTGATAATCTTCTTCGACGAGATGGATGCCATGTTCCGGGTCCGCGGTTCGGGAATATCCTCTGATATGGAGGCCACCATTGTGCCCCAGTTGCTGGCTGAACTGGATGGGCTGCAAGCTCTGGAAAACGTCGTGGTCATCGGCGCCACCAATCGGGAGGATCTCATCGACCCGGCCCTGTTACGTCCAGGCAGACTGGACCGGAAGATTCGCATCCCCCGTCCCAACCGGCAGGCGGCCATCGATATTTTCACCAAATACCTGACGTCTGACCTGCCCATCGAATCCGGTCATCTCAAATCCTGTGGAGGTCCGGGGGGGGCCGTGCAATGGATGATCAGTCGGGCCGTGGAGGAGATGTACAGCCTTAAACCTGAAAACGAACTGTTAGAGATCACCTTTGCCGACGGCGGTCGCAAGATCCTTTACTCCCAGGATCTGTGCAGCGGTGCGATTATCGCGAACATTATCCGGCGGGCTAAATTCATGGCCGTCAAGGACCTGGTCCAATCCGGACATAAGGGAATCCGTATCGAACATGTCCTTCAGGCCTTACGGGCGGAGTTTAAAGAGAATGAAGATTTGCCCAGCAGTTCCAATGCGGCCGAATGGCACCGGATCATCGGTCGGGGCGGCGAACGGGTCATCCGCGTTCGATCCCTGCAGGGTCCAAGGGCCATGCAGGACGGAAGCCGGCCTGGGGCAAGCCAGGTGAACATCCCGGACCAATTGAAGTGATTCGGATCTGAGGGAAAAGCGTAGCTATGAGTATTCCTAAAATCATCGGCATCGAACAGGAATATGCCATGCAATTTAAAGGGGGTTCCAATCTCTCGGCCTTTGAGGTCTCCTGCCTGCTCATTAACACCTATGCCCGGAAAATCGGATTAAGGAAACCCGGTCAATGCCTGCTCTGGGATTACGCCCATGAGACGCCTTATCAGGACATCCGCGGGGCCTTGTTCCGGAAAAGCGCCTTCCAACAGATCGTCGGAGAGGAAGACAACCGCCGGATCAATGCCCCCCTGCCCAACGGCGCCCGGTTATATACCGATCACGGCCACCCGGAATACAGCACGCCGGAGTGTTTAAGCGCCCGCCAGGCCCTGGCTTGCGACAAGGCTGGCGAGGTTATCCTGGGCCAGGCCCTGGAGGCCATGAAAGCCGTCTATCCCGAACTCCGCCTCCGGCTTTTTAAAAACAACAGCGATCATCAGGGACACAGTTATGGCTGCCATGAGAACTATCTGATGGATGCCACCGACCACCAGGCCTGGCTGGTCGAAAACCCCCATTGGGCCACCAGGGTGTTGATCCCCTTTCTGGTCACCCGGCAAGTCATGGCCGGAGCGGGCAAAGTCGGCAGTGAAGGATCGGCCAGACGCGGGGTCCTGTATCAGGTATCGCAACGGGCCGATTTTATGGAAAACCTCTTCGGCCTGGAAACCATGTATGCCCGACCGATCATCAACACCCGAGCCGAACACCACGCCGATGCCGGCCGCTTCCGTCGTCTCCATTTAATCATGGGTGACGCCAATCTGTGCGAGACGGCCGCTTTTCTGAAACTGGGCACCACCCAGATTGTCCTCAAAATGATGGAAGATCATTTTATCCGGGAAGATCTGACCCTCCAAAACCCTCTGAAGGCCATTCGACAGGTGTCGACGGCCTTTGACCATCCCCTCGAAATGAGCAAGGGACCACGGATGACCGCACTGCAAATCCAGCGTCGCCTCCTGGAAAGGGCCGAGGCCTACCAATATTCGGATGCGGCGGCCCAATTGCCTGACTACGGTTTGATCGTGGAGCGCTGGGCTAAGGTTTTGGACGGCCTGGAGGGATTAAAACTTTCAACCGACCTGGATATCGAAGATGATCCCGGGGATCTGATCCGGAAACTGGATTGGGTCCTCAAGCTTTGGCTCCTTAACCGCTACCGGCACTCCAGGAATTGCAGCTGGGACCATCCCTGGCTGCAGGTACTGGATCTGCACTATCACGGGTTGGATGAAGGAGAGGGGCTTTTTTATCACCTCCAGGCCGACGGGATGACCGACCGGCTGATTGCCGATGAGGAGATCCTGCACTTCGTTTACGAGGCCCCGGAGGATACCCGAGCCTGGTTCCGCAGCCGCTGCATCCAAAAATTTGCCGCCGAGATCCTTTGGCTCAACTGGGAGGTCGTGGGGTTCAATCACGGGAATGTCCATCGGATGATCCCCCTGCTCAATCCGCTTCAGGGAACCCGGGATCAGTTTGAAGGCCTTTTTGACACTGCCGACAATTCAGTTGAACTGATCTCCCGATTGGAGGGAGCGGGAATTTAATAATCATGTTTATTTTTTATCGCTCAACCAAGTAAGGAGATTCATTTATGTCCCAAGGCATACAGGTATTGATGTCAGAGGAACGGACCTTTCCGCCGCCGAAGGAATTCAGCGCCAGAGCCCACATCAAAAGCATCGAGGAATACCAAAAAATCTATAAATGGTCGGCGGAGAATACCGAGGAATTCTGGGCCAGGATGGCCGGGGAGCATCTGACCTGGTACCGGAAGTGGGACAAGGTCTGGGACTGGGATTTTCATAAACCCTCTATCCAGTTTTTTGTGGGCGGCAAATTAAACGCCTCCTACAACTGCCTGGACCGGCACCTGGGTTCCCCGCTGCGTAACAAGGCGGCCCTCATCTGGGAAGGGGATCTGGGAGACTACAAGACCTATACCTACCAACAGCTCTATACCGAGGTGAACCGCTTCGCCAACGTGCTGAAGAAAAACGGGATCACCAAAGGTGACCGGGTGACCATTTACCTGCCCATGATCCCGGAACTGCCTATCGCCATGCTGGCCTGCGCCCGGATCGGGGCCATCCACAGTATCGTCTTCGGAGGCTTCAGCCCTTCTTCCCTCAGGGACCGGATCCAGGACTGCCGGTCGACCCTGGTGATCACCGCCGACAACGGCCTGCGGGGGAACAAACTGGTGCCCTTGAAGACCAACGCCGACGAGGCCCTCAAGGAGTGCCCTTTCGTCGGGAAGGTCATCGTGGTCAACCGGGCCGGGAAGACGGAAATGCAGACCGGCCGGGATCTTTGGTGGCACGAACAGATGAAGGCCCCGGATATCGGCAATTACTGTGAACCGGAGGTGATGGACGCCGAGGACCCCCTGTTCATCCTCTACACCTCCGGCTCCACCGGCAAACCCAAAGGGGTGCTGCACACCACCGGCGGCTATCTCCTCTATACCAACCTGACCTTTAAGTGGGTCTTCGACTATCACGAGGAGCTGACCCATTTCTGTACGGCCGATATCGGCTGGGTGACCGGGCACAGTTACATCGTCTACGGACCCTTATCGGCCGGGGCCACCAGCCTGATGTACGAAGGCATCCCGACTTATCCCAATGCCGGCCGGTTCTGGGATATCGTGGACAAACACCAGGTCAACATCATCTATACGGCCCCCACAGCCATCCGGGCCCTGATGCGGGAAGGGACGGACTGGGTCACCAGGCATGATCTGTCTTCGCTGCGATTGCTGGGTACGGTGGGTGAGCCCATCAACCCCGAGGCCTGGATGTGGTATTACAAATATGTCGGGAAGGAAAAGCTGCCCATCGTAGACACCTGGTGGCAGACCGAGACCGGCGGAATCCTGATCACACCCCTGCCCGGGGCCATGACCCTCAAGCCCGGTTCGGCCTCCGGGCCATTCCCCGGGATATTCCCCAAGGTGATCAAAGAAGACGGCTCGGCGGCCAAGGCCAACGAAGGGGGGTATCTGATTATCGAAAAGCCCTGGCCCGGTATGCTGCGGGGCACTTACGGCGATCCTGAAAACGAGCGGATCAAGGAAGTCTACTTTTCCCGGTTCCCCGGGGTGTATATGACCGGCGACGGGGCCCGGGTGGACGAGGACGGCGACTACTGGCTCCTGGGCCGGATCGACGACGTCATCAACATTTCCGGACACCGCCTGGGCACGGCGGAAGTCGAGTCGGCCCTGGTCAGTCACGAGTCGGTGGCCGAATCGGCCGTGGTCGGCTACCCCCACGAGATCAAGGGCGAGGGCATTTATGTCTTTGTAACCCTGAAAGAGGGATTTGTCCCTACGGATGAATTGAAGAAGACCCTGGTGGCCCATGTCCGCAAGATGATCGGACCCATTGCCTCACCGGACAAGCTGCAGTTTACTTCGGGGTTACCCAAAACCCGTTCGGGAAAGATCATGCGCCGGATCCTGCGCAAGATCGCCCAGGGCGACGTGGAGGAGTTGGGCGACGTCTCGACCCTGGCCGATCCGAGTGTGGTGGGGAGCCTGGTAAAAGAGCGCTTATAGAAATCGGAGGGACCATGCCTGACCGTTCGCAGATCCAGAAACCGAAGAAAAAATCGTCAGTTAAAAAGACCCCACCGGAATCCCGGCAGGAGCCCCTTTCCCAGGAAAGGCAGAAGAAGCTCAAGGAATTGGATGATTACATCGAAAGTGTTCTCCAGGAGGCCGGTGAAGATTTCTTGGACCGCTTCAAACAGGTCGAAGGGGAATAGGTTGCAGCACAGGATCTTCGGAACCGAAAGCGAATATGCCCCTTTTGACCGAGACCAGACGGCAACGCCCCAGGCCCCGCTGTCCAATCGGGGTTGGTCCGAGAATCAAGCGAAGATGGGTGCCATCCTGATCGAAAGCCTTCAGGGGTGCCGATGCCCTCTGGCCGGAGAATTTTTGGGCAACGGCGGCCGATTGTACCTGGATCGGGGCGGGCATCCGGAATACGCTACCCCGGAGTGCCGCACGGTAAAAGACCTGGTGGCTCATGAAAAGGCCGGGGACGTCCTTATCCAGGCACTGGTGGAGAAGGTGCGGTCCCAACACCCTTACACCGGCCTCCATGTTTATAAGAACAATTGCGATTCTTATGGCCACACCTACGGCGGCCATGAGAATTACCTGGTCACTTCCCTGGCCATGAAACATCTCGATCGTCTCGTCCCTTTCCTGGTTACACGCCAGATCTATACCGGTACGGGCAAGGTCATGACTTCCCCGGTTAACGGCTGTCCGGTCTTCCAAATCAGCCAGCGGGCCGATTTTTTCGACGCAACCTTTTCCGACCGGACCTCCGAGACCCGGGGTATCATCAACATCCGTAAACGCGAAATCGCCCGGCCCGGAGAAAACCAGCGCCTGCATATCATCGTGGGCGACAGCAATATGGCCCAACCGGCCCTGGCCCTCAAAATAGGGGTCACGGCCTTGGTATTGCGGCTGTTGGAAGAAGAGGCCCTGGGCGAGATCTTGGCCCTGGGCGCACCGGCCCAGGCCATCAAAGCGATCTCCCGTTCTTTGAAAGCACCTGTGGCCATCCGACGTCAAGGACGGACGTTGCACTACACGGCTTTGGAGGTTCAATCCCTGTATTTGGAAAAAGCCCTGCGATTGTGCGCCCGACCGGGCACCGACCCCGAAGAGATCCGCTGGCTGGGCCTCTGGGAATATGTTTTGAAGGGCCTCAAATTTTTGGAGATCTCCCAGTCCGAGATGCATCTTATCAACGACCCTGGGGACCTGAAAAGAAAGATCGACTGGGTCCTTAAACTCTGGCTCCTCAACCGTTCCCGGTCGAAAGGCGCCGATGAGCGGCAATTGAAACTCCTGGATCTGATATACCACGATCTGGACCCTGCCTCGGGCCTCTATGAACGCTGCCAGTCCCTGGGCCTGGTGGACCGGCTCGTGGACGAGGAGCGCATTGGTCAGGCCCAGTGCCATCCTCCTGCGGACACCCGGGCCCACCTGCGAGGCTTGATCATACAAAAAGCTTTTCACCAAAACCTGGAGATCCTGGTTGAGAACTGGGAAAGCATCCAAATCCGGACCCAACGTCGCCGGGCCGGGATAAACCACCCTTTCCGCAACCTGACCACCGCGATGAACAAACTGGGAATCCGTCTGGATGATCCCTTTCAGGGAAAAAATCCACAGGTTTTGGAGGAACTGGAACGGTTTATGGAGGCCTGGAGCTGAGCGGCTATGGATGATCCGGATAAAAAAGCCGTAAAAATCGATACGGTCCACGAACAGGCTCGGGTGCGTCAGATCGTCATCGGCCAGTATCTGTTGCATGAAGTCCAGCACCATACCTTACAGCCCACCGCTCCCCCTTCCCTGATCCCCAGGGCCCACAGCCCGGTGGATATTTACAAGTGCCTGCACCAGAGGGAATTCGGTGTGGGCCACAGCCTGGATGATCCCGGACGGTTCCTGCAGCGTCTGGTCCAGGAAACGATGCAAGGCGAGCCGGAAAAAGTCGCCCTGGAACCGGTCCTGGAAGACCTCTCGGCCGAAGGCCGGGTACTGCGGGTGAACCTGCGCGCTTTTAGAGGAATTTTTAAAAACGAGATGGACCAGCGTCTCGACCAATTGGCCCAGGTCTGTTTTAAATCCGCGGAAACCGTCCAAGGGCGTGCGGCGCGTTTCAGGGAAACGCTCATCCTGTTTAAGGACCTCAATCAGGCCAATGAATTGAGGATCGGAAGGCATTCCTTCGCCTTTCCCGGAGAGCTGGTCGATCGATTCCTGTTTGAAGTCCAAGGGTTAATCCGACGGTTGGGGCAGATCCCGGTTTTCGGTCATTCGCCAACCTACCGCCGGCTCAATCATCCGGCCTACCGGGTGGTGGATCGTGCGGTCCTGGAAAAATCGCCCCTGGCCGGACTTCTGGAAAAGACGCCAAGCGGAGCCATCCCCGCTTGGCCAGCGGCCCGGTAACGGAGGAAGGCCCATGGATAGCAAAACCGCGGCCGCGGAGTTTCACGGCGCCTGTCAGGCGATTCTGGATCGCCCCGGACTCCCCCCGGAATTAACTTACCGGATGCAGCGAATCATGGGCCGTTTCCAACCCGTTGCGGACAAAATGTTTCTCAAGACGCTAAAGGGCGCCCAGACCCTTTCCCTTTGCACCAGCCAGGTCAGAACCCTGGCCCGGCACCTGCCGGCCCAGGGGAACCTCCTCTATCGGCAGGTTACGGATCTGGAAAATACCCTTGAGGAACTCCTCAAGTCGGCCTACGAATTTCGCGTCAAGGCCGGCTGAAATGAACCTGCCTTGGATTTCGGAGTTCGGATTGCGGATTTCGGAGTTCATCGGAGTTCAAAGGAGTTTTCGATTGAAGAGTTAAAATCTACCACCACGACGATACTGTTTTCGTCATTCCCGAATGTCTTTATCGGGAATCCAGATTCTTCAAGAAAATGAGAAATAAAAATCCCTGGATTCCGCTCCCCGATTAAGACATTCGGGGACAAGCTTAAACCATTCCGGAATGACGGATAAGGGGACGCATCAGCAAAAAAAAATTGCTGTAGCACTGCGATATATGGATTTGATTTTGCCTTCCTTCGACATTCATTATTCGTTATTCGATATTCGATATTTTCATGTTTCATGGTGCCCACAGGGCCTGAGAGTTTAACCCGACAGTTTTTAGAGGAACGGTATGGAAAATTCAACACCTCCCTTCCAGGCCCTTTTACTGCAACCCCCCCCGGGGGATTTGACCGGCCCTTATCCGGCCCTGGGCTATTTGAAATCATACGCCGCTCAACAGGGATTTTGCGTCCAAGTCAAGGATCTGGGGATCGAGGCCCTGCATCACATGACCCGGCCCAGCCGAATAGCCGCCCTGCTCGATCAGGCCGAATCGCAGCTTATGGGGCTTAAGGCCCAAAAATCATTGGATGCCCAGGAGCAGAGGCATTACCGCTTTTTATTGGCCGCCCTGGCGGCCGGGCGACAGCCGCAATGGTTTTCCACCAGCCTGGAAATTTTCCGGGACCCCGACCGTTTTTATGACTATCGGGAATACCAGAAGGCCCGGCTGGCCTTGAATGCCTTTTACGGTCTCCTCAGTGCCGTCCATTTTCCCACTGTTCTCACTGCCGCCGAGTATCCCACGGCCGGCAGTCTCAAGATCTGGCCGGCTATCCTGGAACATTGCCAGGCCAAGGTCAACCCTTATGTTCGCTACTACGAAGAGGTCCTCTTCCATATGTTGTCCGCCCACCCGCCGGCCCTGGTGGGCATCTCCATGGTCTTTGCCAACCAGGCGGTCCAGGCCCTGATCCTGGGCCGCCTGATCAAGAGGCACTTCCCCCAGATCCAGGTTACCATGGGAGGCGCCTATCTTTCCCAATGGGCCATGCTCCTGGAAGGGTCCGGGCTGGAAGAATTTTTTCAGTGCACCGATTCTATCGTTATCGGGGAAGGGGAAAAACCCTTTGCCCGGCTGCTGGAAAAAATTGGCAATGGCCAGGGGCTTGAGGAGGTCCCTAATTTAGTCTATCGCCAGCGGTCAACGGGGAGGATCCATCGGTCGGCCGCTTTTGAATATACGGATATCGCTCACCAGCCTCCCCCTGATTTTTCCGATCTCGACCTGGCCGCCTATTTGAGTCCCCAGCCTGTTATCCCCTACTGCATCAGCCGGGGTTGTTATTGGGGGAAATGTGTCTTTTGCCAGAACCGCTACGGGGACCGGCAAGTTCGTCGCTATCAGGTGGTTCCCGTAGATAAGGCCATCGAAGAAATGTCGGCCCTGGCGGACCGATACGGCTCGAACCATTTTAATTTCAGTAACGACGTGATCGATCCGAAATATCTGAAGCGGTTCAGTCAGGCGGTTGAATCCTCCGGCAGGAAGTTTGTCTGGAATACGGATTTGCGGGCGGAGAAGGCCTATACCGGGGAGGTCTGCCGACTGATGGCCAGGGCCGGGTTAAACGCTGTGGCCATCGGTTTTGAAAGCGGCTGCCAGAAGGTCCTGGAAGCCATGGATAAAGGCAATCGGGTGCCTACCACCCAGCAGGTCCTGAAAAATCTATACCAGGCCGGGGTGGCCACCCAGGCCATGGGCTTTTTTGGATTCCCCGGAGAAACGGAAGCAGACGGAGAAAAAACCGTTCGGTTTTTGGAGGAAAACATCGCCTGTATCTCTTATTATGTTATGGGTCTTCTTCTGGTGCTTCCCGGCTCCAGGATGTACGAAGACCCCCGGCGGTTCGGGGTAACCGCTCTCCGCTACGAAGGCAATCCCCTGATGACCCCGGAACCGGTCTGGAAATCAGATATCCGCATGTCCATGGCCGCGGTCAATCGTCTCTATCAGCGGTTGAGCCGGCTGGAAACCCTTTATCTCCTGGATGACTATCCCTACCTGGGAGGCTTGTCCACCAATCATGGTTTTCTTTATTTTAAGTCCGGACCGGACATTCTCAAGGTCCTGCGGAGGCAGGAAAAGGAATGGACCCGTCAACAGATGGTGGTTACTTGATACTGGTTACTGGATACTGGATAATTCGTTACGATAATTCAGATATTCTCTTGGGGTCAAGGTTTTATCCAGTATCAAGCATCCAGCATCAAGCCGTTTTAAGGCTTGCTGCCGAAGTTAGACAGGTGGCCCTGGTCGGTTTGGATCTTGTAAAGGATACGCAGAAGTTCGGCACAGGCAATGGGTTTGCGCACCACCCGATCAACACCGCTGAGAGACAGCTCGGCCGGATCAAGCTTTTTATCCACACCGGTATAGAGCAGAAAAGGGGTTTTCGGACGTCCGGTCTGTCTGGCGTAATCCAGGGCGGCCCGCCCGAGTTCCAGACCATTCATCCCGTCCATTCCAAAATCACAAAGGATGACATCAAAACGGTCCCCATAAATAGAGGCAAGACCTTTTTCGGCTGTGCCTGCGGTCGTAAGATCGACCGAGGAATCCTCGAAAAACATCTCCATCATTTTTAAAATATTCTTTTCATCGTCGATCAGTAAGAATTTTATTTTCGTTTCGGCCGGGGTTCGATCTCCAGGAGGGGTTCCCTTCTCTTCTTCGGCCTGGGCCTGGGCGCGCGGTAGAAGGATGGTAAAGGTGGCCCCTTCCCCCGGCTTGCTTTTAACGATCATATCCCCCTGGTGTTTTTTAATGATCCCATAACTGGAAGAAAGGCCCAGGCCGCTGCTCTTCTCGCCTTTGGTTGTAAAAAAAGGCTGGAAAAGACGTTGCCGGTTTTCTTCTAAAATCCCCTCTCCCGTATCGGTGATCGATAAATAAATGTGTTCCGGTCGGTTCTCGGGAGAGATCGTCAGGACACCCCCTTTCGGCATGGCCTCCAGGGCATTTTTGATGAGGTTCACCAGAACTTCGTACAGTTCCGACGGATTACCCCTGACCCGGCCCCCCAATGGCCGGATGTAGTTCAGACGGTATTTACCCGGGTTGGCCGGATTGGCCCATAAAGAGGAGGTGAGCTGCACGGCTTCGGATACCAGGTCACCCAGATCGAACACCTTGGCTTCTTCGATTTTCTCGGTCCTGGTTGCGGTAAATTCCTTGATCCGCCGGACAATATCGGCCCCTCTATGGCAGGCTTCCATCAGGGTCAGAATGGCCTCACGGCTTTTTCGGATTTCACCGGAAGCCAGTTTGTTCAAGGCCGCTTCGCCGCCCCCCAGGATCATCTGAAGCAGATTGTTGAAATTGTGGGCTACGCCGCTGGCCATTTCCCCTACGGCCGACAACCGTTCGCTGCGAATCAGTTTTTCTTCCATCCGTTTCCGGGCGCTCAGATCCCGGGCAACGCTCAGCACCGCTGGTTTGCGCTGAAAATCGATAAGCCGGGAATGAAACTCGAAGGGGATGATCTCGCCGGATTGGGTAACCGTTTCGATCTCAAATTGAACCGTTTCCCCGGAGCGGACCTTTTCTCCCATACGTCGCAGGACCTTTAATTGCGTCGGCCGGACAATGTCGGTAAAAGTCAGGTTCAGTAACTGCGGACGAGTGTATTGCAACCGGAGGCAGGCTACATCGTTGACCTCCAGAAAGGCCCCCTGGGAATGGCTGATAAAAACCGGATCGATGACGTTATCAAACAGTTCCTTATAACGCAGCAGCCCTTCGTTTTTTTTTCGTTCGGTGATATCCCGGGCCAGGGCCACGAAGCATTTTTTCCCCTGAACCTCCACGACCATGCCGGTGACTTCAGCATCGACCAGGTCCCCGTCTTTTTTGCGAAAGCCTCTTTCTTGAATGTGAACAACGCCCTCGACCACGGCCTTGCGAATATTTTCGATAACCCCATCGGCACCTGGGGCGAGAATATGTTCGATCCCCATGGTCAGGAGCTCGGCCCGGGGATAGCCCAACCATCGCGTGGTAAAGGGATTGCAGTCCAGGATGCCGTGGCTCTCCATATCCAGAATATAGATGGCCTCAGGGGCATTTTCTATAATGGCCCGGAAGTTGGCCTCCGAAGTACTGACCTTTTCCAGGACTTGATTGAATTCAGCGGTGGCTTCTTTGAGAAGGTTGGTCAGGATGTCCGACTTGCGCTCCGATTGCTCCAGAAGCTCTTCCAACTCTTGGATCCGTTGTTCGAGGCTTTGGATCTTATCCATCATCCCATTCCGAGAAGACTCAAGGTAATCGTTTCGTTATGGAAATAATTAGGCCCCCCGGCAGAGACCCGGCAGTATTCGCCGTAGGTATAAAATCCGATGATGGGAACCGACAGACCGATTTCGGCCCGAACTCTTTGGATTTCTTCTTCGGTCCGGCGACCCAGAACGATCTTCCGGGCCATGCAGGAATAGCAGAAGGCCATGGACGGGGAGTGGCCGCTCAGGGCCGATTTGGCCAAACCGGTGGCCTTGTCGGCAGCATCCAAGATAGAGGAGACATCGCCGCAGGTCAGATGGACCAGGGCCCCTTCGGTGATCTCTCCGGCAAAGGTGATGGAACGCTCCTCCCGGTTGACGGCCATAGTGGCCCGGATCAGATGGTAGTCTTCCTGACCTGCCTCCCCGCAGGGTTCCAGAAGGCCGAGCGGATATTCTACCCCAATGACCGGCAGCTTTTCAGCATGACGTCCCAGAAATCGTTCGTAGACGTTCAAAGCCGGTTCACCGTTCAACTCGTATAGAACATTACCCTTAGAACGGGTAACCCGTTTAGCCAGTCCAATCGGCGACCAACCGCTGTGCACGCCTGTTCCGAGATGGAAATCCCCATAAAAGGCGATGCCGCAAAGGGTATCCGTATAGACCTGATCGCCGGCAAATTGCAGGGTCTTCAGAAATTTGCCGTTGTCCCCGGCGGTTCCGCCGGCGATCGGGATGTGCCCGCCCAGGACAGAGGTGAGGCCTTTTAAGATGGCACAACCGTTTCCGGTCAGTCCGTCTGAAAAAATCTGGATATAACGCGGTGTTTTGGAAAAGGCCCCGGCCAATCGCCGGCCGGCCCCTTCGCTGTCCTGACTGAGCCCCTGGGCTGTGGCAATTTCAAAATCGATCTGATCGGTGACGATTCCCCCCAGGACAACCGAGTTGGTGCTCAAGCCGTCCCCCGAGATCTCTCCGTCACTGGTACAACCCACCAGATTATGACTGCCCAGGCTCTCCCCGATACCCTTAAACAATTCTGAAATCCCTGAAGACGGCGCAGCGAAAAACCAGCAGGCCTTGGGGGTTTGCCCTAATTCCTTTTCCAGGGCCTGGCCCAGTTGATGGCCCAGGTGCCGGGAAAAGACCTCGTTGGACCTGACGGTCGCTGCCTTAAACATGGCAATCCCTCCCTTTTCCGTGTTCCGTTTCCGGTTTGCGCCCCTTGTCCATCTGCCTTACCCGAATAGAACCTGGAGCCGCATCAGTCCCTGGCCTTCGGGCCAGTCCATCAAAGACAAATCGCCCGGGGCGATGACCTGCTGATTCAAATCTGCGCCTGTGCAGCCCTGCCAGTCTTCAGCAGCCAGTCGTTGGACAAGGGCTTTCATCTGGTCGAGGGAGATCAGCACCCCCCGGCTTAAAAAACAGGGGCCCAACTCTTTGATCAACAGGTTGAACAACTTGATGGTCAGAAGCCCCCCCGGATGGGCCATCGGGGCCGTAATTTCCCGATGGGTAATGGTGTTACGAAAACAGGCCAGCAGGCCGCCGGCGCGCATGGTCGCTCCCACCAGTCCCGGCAGGGCCGCGGAAAGGGCCAGGGTATCTCCATTTTTAACCAGTGCCGCACCCATTTCGTCCACCGGCTTTCCATTTAGAAAAATGGTCTGGATCTGATTGCCCACCAGCCCGGGGCTGAGCCCGTAACCTTCACAGAGGATATCCCTTATGGTCTGGCTTTGTTCGATAGGCACACAAAACCCCTGCTGCAAAACAGGCAAGAAGGGGATGAGCCGTTCGGTTTTAAATAATAGTCGAATATCGGCCATCACGGGGGTCTTCATGGTTCATCTCCTTTTATCCAAAGTCTCAAGTCTAAAAGTCCAAAGTCCAAAGTCCAAAATTTTAAGTATGATGGATTCGTAAAAAGTCCAGAAGAGCCCATTTTCGTCATTCCCGTGAAAACTGAAATCCAGTCCCGCCAAAGGCGGGATTAATAAGTTATGAGTAGCCTGGGTTCCCGCCTGCGCGGGAATGACGAGTTTTTACATAGTCATCAAGTATAAAAAGCTGGCAAAAATAATCCGCATTTTTGTGTTCCTTGGCGCTCTGAAAGGAAATGAGGGTTTAGTAAAAAAATAAAGTTTCAAGATGCAAGTTACAAGTAAGAAAACCTTGGACCTTGTATCTATTTTCATCCTTTGTGGCGCCCCAAGGGGCATGAGGGTTTTAGTTCGAAAATGCGAATATTGAATTTCGAATCACGGGGGATTGGTTCTTGCCTTCCTTCGACATTCGACATTCGTTATTCGATATTTTTATTTTTCGCTGGTGCCCCACAAGAGGCACGAGTATTTGATAATAATAGGTTAATTCCGGTCGGAAATCAAGAATTTTAAGGGCCGGTGCCAGGCTTGGCACCGGCCCTCCGAAACCGGTCGAATCCTTCTCCCATTTTAAAAAACCGGGGAGCCCGAGCAAAGAGGCTCCCCGATAAACGCACTCGGCGGAAAAAGGTCTACCAGTTGAAAACAGTATCCAGGTCTTCGTCCTTGACCTGAAAAGTCACATTATGAGGTGGAAGCATCTCGGTCTTGAAAAATCGGGGCAGCCGGTCGTGTTCGGAAGTGAACCCGGCCTTCTTGTTGAACTCTCTTTCGCCCTTCAGGATCGACTTGCCCAATTCTGCCACGTCGTTGGACGCGAGGTTCAACCCGTAGAAGGCATTGATCATGTCAATCAGGGCCTGAAAGGTTTCCGGCTGGTCCAGGACGGCAAAGGCGATGAAAAGACACATCCCCGTGGCATCCACGGCCGCTGTAGCGATTTGCAGGTTCCGGGAAAGCTCAATCTGACCTTCAGGCTTGAGGGGGTCGACCGTACCGCCCACTCCCAGGATATTGGTGGCCACGGCATATCCGGCCGTATGATCAGCCCCCATAGGACTGGTGGCATAGGTCACCCCGATCCCTTGTACCCCCCGGGGGTCATAGGCCGGCATGGCTTGTCCCTTGACAACCGGCACCCGCTCGACGCCGAAGACTTTACCGGTAACGGCGGCACCGTTACCGAGGATTCTTCCCAGGTGCGTTCCCTCACCCACTTCATTGAGCAACCGCATGGCGGCCGCGGCATCCCCAAAGGGTACCAGACCGGCCTCCATAGCCACCCCGATGGTGGCGCCCATTTCGATGGTGTCCAGACCGAAGTCGTCATCCATCCGGTCCAACTGGGCAATGACATCTATGTCGCTGATCCCGCAGTTGCCCCCGTGGGCCCAGACCGTTTCATACTCAGGCTGTTTGGTCAAAAAGGCCCCGTCTTTGTCATAGAAGGTGCCGGAGCAGCGGATGATGCAACCCCGGTGGCAGGGGTGGGTGGCGCTTCCCTTGCCCCCCCGTTCTTCTTCCAGGGCGGCCAGTGTCTCGCCGCTGATCATGGAACAATTATCAAAGCGACCCCACATGAAGTTTTTAGTCGGATAGGCACCGGCTTCATTGAGGATGTTGGTCAGCACATTGGTTCCATAGGCCGGCAGGCCCTCACCGGTGACCGGATGCTTCTTCAGACCGGCCACGAAGGTCTGGTTGGCTTCTTTAAATTTTTCGGGATCTTTGGGCGGCCGCATTTCCAGGCCGGTGTCATCGAGCACGATGGCCTTGACGCCCTTGGAACCCATGACCGCACCCACGCCGCCGCGGCCGGCGTGACGGGTGGGTCTCAGTTCCATATCGGTGATCGCCACGGAGGCCGCACTCATTTTCCGCTCACCGGCCGGACCGATGGAGATGACGGTAATCTTGTCACCATATTGCCCTTTCATTCGGTCCACCAGGTTGTAGTTGCCCAGATACCGCAGGCTGTTGTCCGCAATAATTTTTACTCCATCCTTGTTGATAAAGATGTGATAGAGGGTATCGTCCGCCGGTTTTCCCTCCAACACAATGGCCGCATAGCCCAGCCTGGCTAATACTTGGGCCCCCTGCCCGCCGGCGTTGGCTTCTTTGATCCCGCCGGTCAGGGGGCTCTTACACCCGACGGACAACCTGCCGGACATTGCGGCGGTGGTTCCGCTCAACAGGCCCGGGGCGATGACCAGCTTGTTTTCCGCGCCCAGAGGATGACAGAGCGGCGGCACCTCCTTGGCTATGATGGCCGATGTCATGGCCCGTCCGCCTGCCCCGGCGTAATCCCCCAAGGGTGAAACACTCGTTTGGGGTTCACCATCCGGTCCCATAATGATTCTTAAGATTTTGTCCATACCTTTTTCTCCTTTCTGAATTTAATGGTTGAGGCTTCAGTTTTCTCATAGGTTCGTACACTCTTTATGATCTGAGAATTTATCTCTAACATTTTTACAAATTTAGTCCTGTTGTAATGCCAAGAATCCAGAATAAACCGGTTTATCTTTATGGCGATTGGTTCCCCTTCTGAATTCTGGCTCCTGGATTCTGAATTCAGGGATTTCAAATATCTTTTGTTACCTCTTCCCGCCGATCCATCTCCGAGGCCTTGAATTGCGCTTCTTCCCATACCCTTTTTATCGGCACGTGCTGTTCCCGGGCGATCCGTTTGCAATCCTCATACTCCGGGGCGATGTTGACAGTCCGTCCATCGAGCCTGGCCATTTTGCACTGGATCCGCCCGAAGCAGGTGCTGACTTCCTGGATGTTTCGGTTAAGCCGTAAGCGCTGGTCCAGACGCCAGCGCAACCCGATGGTCGTGGTCTCCCGGAAGATAAAATCGGCCAGTCCGGCCAATTGTTCAAGTCGGCAGAGGATAGTCACCAGGACCCCGGTGCGGTTTTTTTTCATCTGCACCGATGCAAAAAAAATATCCAGGGCGCCCTGCTGTAAAACCCTTTCTATCAGAAAATCATAGAACTGCGGGTTCATGTCGTCGATGGTCGTTTCAATAACCACCGTTTGTTCCACCTCGTATTTGGTCAATCCCGGCGCCACCCGTCCAATGAAAAGACGCAGCAGGTTGGCCAGGGAACGATCGGCGGTTCCTGCGCCCTGTCCGACCCTTTCCATGGTCATGGCCGGCATGGGCCCGAATTCGGCCGCCAGGGTGGTTAAAATGGCGGCCCCGGTCGGGGTCAGCAATTCCCCTTGAACCCCGGTAGCATAAACCGGCTTCCCGGTGATCAACTCAGCCGTGGCCGGGGCCGGCACCGGCAGGAGACCATGGGCGCATTCCACGGTTCCTGTTCCCACATGGAGCGGCGAGCAATAGATCTTCTCGATCCCCAGCCCCCGGATGCCGATGGCCGCACCGACCACATCAATGATGGCGTCCATGGCCCCCACCTCGTGAAAATGGATGGAAGCCACCTCCGTCTGGTGAACTTTGGCCTCGGCCTCGGCCAGACGGGTAAAGATCTTCAGACTGTCGTCTTTAATAGCCGGATCCAGACTGCTTCCTTCAATGATCGCTCGGATGTCTTCCAAGTTTCGATGATGATGATGGTGATGATCATGGTCGATAGTCACCAGGGCCTGACTGCCGGACAACCCTCTTTTAACGACCTTCACGACCTGCAGGTCATAGTGGGACAACGACAGCTTGGCCAGTTCATTTTGTAAATGCTCCAGGGGCAAACCCGCATCCAGGAGGGCCCCCAGAATCATATCGCCGCTGGCTCCGGAAAAACAGTCAAAATAAGCGATCTTCATTTTCCATCCTCTCCCTTTGGGTTAGCGGGCTTCCATCCGGGACCAGGGCTTTTAACCTGGAAAGGTCATCATGGCCCATAGGGGATTCCAGAGGCTTTCGCGCTTCGCCGGCCCCAAGCTGGTTAATGAGGCTGGCTTGATATCCGGCCCCGAAACCGTTATCGATATTCACCACGGAGACACCCGAGGCACAACTGTTGAGCATGGAAAGCAGGGCGGCCACCCCCCCGAAACTGGCCCCGTAGCCCACACTGGTCGGAACCCCGATCACCGGACAGGAAACCAGCCCGCCGACCACGCTGGCCAGGGCCCCTTCCATCCCGGCAATGACGATAGCCACCCTGGCCTTGAACAGATCTTCGCAAGAATTCAGCAGACGGTGCAGACCAGCCACCCCCACGTCGTAAAGGCGGTCGACCCGGTTGCCGAGAGTTTCGGCCGTAATGGCTGCTTCTTCGGCCACGGGGATATCGGAGGTGCCGGCACAAACCACGGCAATTCGGCCGGACTTTTCCACCGGTCGCGGCTTGACGACCACGATACGGCCCATGGGGTAAAATTGACAGTCCGTGGTGATCTCCAAAATGGCCTCGTGGACCCGGCGGTCGGCCCGCGTTGCCAGGATGTTGCCGTGATATTTGGCCATCCTCTCCACTATTCCCTGGACCTGTTCCAGGGTTTTGCCTTGGCAATAGATCACTTCAGGAACACCGTTGCGCAGGCAGCGATGGTGATCCACCTTGGCGTAACCCAGATCTTCGAAAGGCAATTTTTTTAAACGCTCCAGACCGGCGTCAATACTTACCCGACCGCTCTGGATGTTTTCCAATAGATCTTTCAGTTGCTGTTTGTTCATCTCTTCTGTTTCCTGTTCCCGTTTTCCGAAAAATGGTCTTTAGGGTCAAAAAGGTGTTCTACCGGGGATCCGGGATTCAAGGCGAAAGAGGATTACCCGGCTAAAAACAATCCGATAGAGCCGAAAACTTTTTTGTTTGATACATCCCCAAAAAACACCGCTCTGGTAAAAGGCCTGCTCGGATAAAAAAAAGAAGGCAAAAATCGGAATGCTTAACCTTGGTTTCTTGCGTCGGTATTCCACCAGGGTCGGGAAGACTATTAAGGCCGACCAAATCAGCGCCCCATCGCTGACGGCCCATAACAAAGCGAGGATAAGCAGCAGGTAATAGCGGACCAGATGATAGGTCAGAAAAAAAATCAAGCGAAAATGGCCTCTGGCGACCGCCTGAAAAACAGGACCCCAGCCCAGGGGGTGCTCCGTTTTCCTGCTTAATCGAATCCGGCGGTAAAAGGTCTCGGCCGCCAAGATTCCGATGGCCGGGATCAGCCAGTAAACCGAGCGCGCCCAAAGGGCCGCCAGAACTGCAAGAAAGAGGCCGAGACCGCCTGTCTGCCAGGGAAATCGTTTCGAAATCTTGGGGTACCGTTCGTACAAGAGGGCCTCGGAAGTACCGTAATCGAAGCGGCGCCGGTACCCGGCGATAAAACGGTTGCGGTGTTTGTGCCGGATAAAGCCTTTGGGAACATATGCCAGATGATGTCCTGCGGCCATCAGTTTCCAGCATAAATCCACGTCCTCACCCACTCTCAGATCCGCATCCAGTCCGCCGTGCTGATCCAGGGCTTCTTTGCGGACGAGCAGGTTACAGGTGGGGACATAAAAAGGAGAATCCTCCCCTCGACCAATAACCGGACGGGGGCCCATGTCCAGGGCCGAGCAGACCGCTTCATAACGGTCCATCCGGGTTTCCCGATAAAAGCCCACCACCCGCCCGCCCACCAGGGTCAGCCGAGGGTCTTGAAAATAGGGAACCAGATCCTCCAACCACCCCGGATCGGCTATACAATCACTGTCGATAAAGGCGATGATTTCTCCCCGGGCCGCGGCCGTACCGGCGTTACGGGCCACTGCCGGCCCCTGATTACGGGAAAGGGTGATCAACCGGACCCCGAAGCGTTTAACCACCGCCGCGCTTTCATCCTTTGAAGCGTCATCCACCACGATGATTTCCAGTTTGGACCGGGGATAGCGGAGGGCGGCCAACGATTCGAGGCATTCCGCGATCTCGGCCGCCCGGTTATAAACGGGAATGACGATACTGACGAAGGGATGAAAAGGGATTGGGGAAGGGGTCCATTCCAAAAGGCCTCCTTGACGCAGCTTATCCAGAAAAGCCAGTTCGGCCGGCCGATCAATAATACTTTGATTCTTATCCAGTGGGAAACCTTGCTCCAATTTCTTCAGCATCTCAAAGGCCGGGCCATTGACTTTGATGAGCCGCAAAGGATTTTCCTGTATAACCATTCCCCCTTCAGCCGCCCCCTGGAGTCGCACCCCGGACTTCAAGGAAAAAGCGCCTTGAAACGCTGGCCGGCTCATCATCCTGTCCCGGCCGTCAGAGGTTTGATCTGGACACAGTTCACCAGACATCCGGGGTCCGGCAATCCCAGCCTTCTTTGGGTGTGGTAGGCAATGGCCGGACATCCTCCGTGGCACAGGTCGAATCGGTAACAGCTTTCACAGGATTGTATTTCCAGTTCACGAAAAGACTGAAACACGGCCGCGGTCTCCCAAATGGAACCGAAATCTTCCTCCGGCAGCCTTCCGGCCAGAAACTCCGGCTCCTGTAAAAAGGCACAGGGGTAAACCTCCCCCTGGGGAGACAGACAACAGGTGAGCTTGCCGGCCCCGCACATGTTCAATCCCAAAGAACGCCGTTCTTCGGTGGTGACCGAAAAAAAGGAATCACCGGTGGAAACGGCCAGGTGACGGCCCAGCCAAAGGGAAAAATCGGCCATTTGCTCAGGGGTGACATTCAGCCCGGACCAGGACCGTTTTCCACGGCCGGACGGTCTGAACCGCGAGACCCGCAGCTTGGCCCCGTAAGCGGCTGCCAGGACGACCAGCTTGTCTAATTCCGGAAAACTGTATCGGGTCAGGACCGTGTTGATGCTGACCTCGATGTCTCGTCGGCGCAAATATTCCAGGGCCTTGAGCACCCGCCGAAAACTCCCCGGGCCGCGAATGGCATCATTGGAAGAGGCCGTGGCCCCATCCAGACTGACCTGGATATAAACCAGCCGATGGTCCAATCTCCGGGCCGTCTCTTCGTCGATCAAGGTGCCGTTGGTACTGATGCAGGTGACCATCCCTTTTTGGTGGGCATAATCCATTAAGTCCAAAAAATCCGGGCGCAGGAACGGTTCCCCTCCGCCGATATTGAATTGGAATACTTTGAGTCCGGCCAACTGATCGATGATTCCGAACCCTTGGGCCGTGGAAAGCTCGCCCGGTTGTTTTTGCCCTGAATCGGAAAGACAGTGCAGACAGCTCAGGTTACAGGCATAAGTCACCTCCCAGGTGACGTTTACCGGGGCCGAAAGGCCCATTTCAACAAACCGATTCCCCATAAATGAGACCTTTTTCTTCCAGAAGTTGTATCAATTGCCCCAGTCGCCGGTCGATCCATTCGCGGGGCTGGTTGGTTTTGGCCTGCAGCGCTTCCACCCAGTCATTGATCCGCTTCCCCCCCTGGAAAAAGCCTTCGTCGAGAAACTCCCCGCTGGCCAGAAAATAAAGCCGCGGCCCCCGGTAGTTATAAAAAAGAAGGCCGAATTTTTCCCGGCGCACCTGAACCCCGACCTCTAACTGATAAATCCGATTGGATTCCATACCAAGCCTTCATGCCCTTGTGGGTGCATCGAAACACATCAATCGGTCCAAGGTTTAAGGTATAAGGTATAAGGAAAACCCGTAGAACCTTGCACCTTGGACCTTGCAACTTGCACCTTATTTAGTATATCCCGCAAATCCCGTCTACGGCCAGTTCTTCAAGAACAAAATCTTCGAGGATCTTCGGCTGTTCCTGAATCTGCTCATCGGCCCTGATTTCTATGGTTTTGTTTTCCATTTCCAGTACTGAGATCATGTAATCCCTCCTTTTCAATTAATTTCGTATTAAACGTTCATGCCCCAGCGGGCGCCACGAATTATTAAAATAGTTTCAAGGTTCAAGGTTTTCAAGCTGAAACTTGCATCTTGCAACTTGCAACTCCTATTTCCGTCCTAAACCTCTCCCCTCACGCCTCATCCCTCTCGCCTTTACGGCGCCTTGGCTGTCCAGCCGCCATCAACGGTAATCATGTTGCCGGTGATG
>CAZVHO010000003.1:74606-83662 GCA_964627515.1 uncultured Thermodesulfobacteriota bacterium
TTACGGCGCCTTGGCTGTCCAGCCGCCATCAACGGTAATCATGTTGCCGGTGATGCAGCGGGCTTCGTCGGTAACCAGCCAGCGTACGGCCCGGCCGATATCCTCGGGGGATACCTCGGGGTCTTTGATCATGTGGCCGGCAAAAAATTGTTGCTTGGCCTCTTCCCCCTCCAGACCGAAGTAAGCGGCTATTCCTTGCATCATGGGGGTCCAGACCGTGCCGGGACAGACCACATTGCAGCGGATATTGTGATCAGCCACCTCCATGGCCATGGATTTATTGAGACCGATGATCCCGTGTTTGGCCGCACAATAATGGCCGCCCATGCCAAAGCCGCGCTGGCCGCCCACTGAAGAAATGCTGACCACGTTGCCGCTGTGCTGCTCAATCATATGGGGCAGAACATACCGGCAGCATAAATAGGTTCCCTTCAGATGGGTGTCCAGGACCTCGTCCCAGATTTCTTCGTCCATTTCGGCTATGGCCACCATGGAGGTGTTGCCGGCATTATTGATCAGGATGTCGATCCGGCCGAAGACCTCCATCACCTGTTCCACCATGGCTTCCACGTCGGCCCTCTGCCGGACATCACACCGGATGCCCATGGCCCGGCGCCCCATAGCCTGGAGGCCGGCCACAGCCTCGTTCATTGATTCTTCAGTGGACATATCGTAGGGGATGGTATCCATGTTGGCACAGATGTCGGCCACGGCGATATGGGCCCCTTCTTCGGCCAGACAGCGGGCAATCGCCAAACCGTTGCCCCTGGCCCCTCCGGTGACGATGGCCACCTTACCTTCCAGTTTCATGCATTGGCTCCTTTCATTGCATTCAGCAGTTTATATAATGCAAATTCCCAAATTATCCGGTTGAAAATTTTTGCAGCAGTTCCTGGAGCATGCGGATATCCTCGGAGGCCACATTGGCGCCATATTCGGCCACCTGAAAATCCATTTCATGCTGCAGGGAAGACAAAATCATCAAGGCATCCAGGTAATGAACCAGTTGCGGATTATGCTTGAAGTCATCCTGGTGCCGCTCCAGCAGGCTGTTGACCTCCAAGGCCTTGAGTCGGTTATAATAAGTCGTCTGATCGATCCGGTTTCGCATAAACTCATCCATAAGATCGATGGCCTGACGGGCCGCCTTAACCACGGGTTCATGAATCGGATGGGGCATCATATGGGCCTTTCGGGTGAAGATTCAAGTCCATAACGGGCCAGGCTGGCCTCAGCCCTGGGGGTAATGATAAAACGGATCACGGAGCCGCTATCCGGTCGATCCACCCGCTCCCGCTCGACCAGACCCAGGCGAAGCAGCGTCAATAACCGGTTCTTCACCCCCTGGGAGGAGATGTTCAGGATCCGGCCGAAGGTATGGCAGTGAAACTCACCTGGTTTGCGGTGGTGGCAGGTGCCGGTACAATAAGTGCCGCCTTCTTTTTTCAAAATATTCAGGATCTCGATCAGATCTGCACTTAATGGCGGCCCAGCCATGGCCATATTCATCAGGTCATCCGGACTACAAACGTTTTGGTCTTATGGATCAACTGGTCCAACTCACCGGTGAGATCTTTGGTGATCTCCAGAGACTTCGCCTCGTCACCAGCGGTCATGCTGTCCTTCAGTTCCAAGGCCTTTTCCTTTATGTCCCAGGTGGTTTCCCCGGCCTTAACGGTTTTCAGGTAGGCCATTTTAATTATTTTTTCAAGTTCAGCACTCCGTTCCCCTAATTGGGAGGTGATCAGCAAAGCGGCTTCCTGGGATAACCCCTGGGAATTGGCTTGAATGGTCTGGAATACCTCCAGCATTTCACGGGTCAGGGTAGGACCTTTACCCACTACGTTTGGTCTGCTCTTTTCGGTCATTGATCAACTGCTCCTTTCCATTGTTTCATGATAGCCTTGTGGCTTTGGCTTATGATGATCGCGCTCCATTTCCCAGGGCCGCTCTGACACCACTACTTTTTCACGTGGCGGCAATTGCAAAAGCAGCCGGTCGGCAATCCCCATCATGGCTTTGGCCGAGAGAGACTCCGGATTTTTAAAGACAATGGGGATACCGCTGTCGGCCGCTTCGGAATATTGTCCATCCAGAGGGATGCCGCCTAAAAAAGGGATTTCGAACGTTTTAGCCAGCCGCTCGCCGCGGTCTTTTCCAAAAAAGTGTTCGATCCGTCCACAATCCGGGCATTGGTAATGGTTCATATTTTCAATCAATCCCAAAATCGGCGACTTCAATTCCCGGGCGGCATTAATGGCCTTGCTGCAGACGATGGTGGAGATCTCCTGGGGTGTGGTGACTACGATCATTCCGTCCAGGTCCGGTATGGACTTCATGATGGTGATCGGTTCATCGCCTGTCCCCGGCGGCAGATCGATGAATAAAAAATCCATTTCATACCACTTGATGGAGCTCAAAAACTGCCTGAGCACCCGGGCCTTATACTGTCCGCGCCACATGATGGGAGTCATCTCCGTCGGCCAGATCAGGGCCACAGACATGACCTTCAACCCCTGGGCGGTTATGACCGGATCGATTCCGTGAGAGCCGTGCAAGATATCCCGCATCTCAGTCCGGATGCCGACCATCTTGGGAACGCTCGGACCATGGACATCGGCATCGAAAATCCCCACGACCAGGTCTTTCTTGCGAACGGCGGCTGCCAGATTGACCGTCACACTGGTCTTGCCCACGCCGCCTTTTCCGCTGATAATGGCGATTTTATAATTGACCTTGGCCATGGCATCGCGAATAGGGCCATGGTGATGATGCGGCTGGTGATCCATTGAATCCATCGAGGTTAACCTCCCCTTCGGGTAAAATATCCGAAATTCGTTTCAGTTTAGATGCTTGAAAACTTCTTTCACCGCTATCCTGCGGAAAAAAATTCAAAAGTCCGACTTCCGAGTCCTGATTGCTCGGCATAGGCCAGCAGATGCTCGGGGGTCTGGCCGGTAATGGCCTTAATTTTATCATCCCCCTTGGCCAGAACATTCAAATCCTGGGCAATAGATCCCGGTATTCCCGGACTCTGGATGATCATCCGGGCGGTGGCCCAGTCTGCGGCCACGGGATCACTGGATGCGATGATGCCGAGATCCGGTACGAAGGGGATATCGGAAAAAGGGAATTCATCAGGCTGGGGGGTGACGGAACTCAAGAAATTGATAAAGAAGGCCTTTCCCCGAAGCTGGCTTAAGACCGTCTGAGCCGCCTCGATGACGCATTCCTGGAAAACCGGCAAGCCCTCCGGCTGGATACGAATGGCCCGGTTTGGACAGCTTACAAAACATCCCAGACAACGGTTGCAGACCCGGGGGTCGAATGTTACCCGGCCGGGTTCACCGGCCATGGCTTTGGTGGGACAAAAGGACAGACAAATCCCGCAGTGATCACACTTTTCGGCCTCGTACTCGATTTGCAGACAGGCATGGACCTTGAGCTTTCCGGAAGCGGTCAGGAAGCCCAGTCCGAGATTGTAAAGGGCGCCGGCAATCCCGAGCAGCGGATGGGCGGTAATGTGGGAAACCACGATCAGATTGCCGGTGTCGGTCAATAAGCTGCCGATATCGATCCCGGCCAGATGCCGGCCGTCGGCCGGCCAGAATTTACCTTCTTCGTTGGTATAACCCCCCGATTGCAGCAATTGATTATGAAAGGTCTCTCCGCTGCTGAACCCCTGGAGTAAGGCCCCATCGATCCAACTGTAGCCGTCAAAACGCGAGCCCTTATAAAGGCTGCAACCGTCAGTCAACAGGGGCTTGGCACCCTGGGACCGCGTTTTTTCAAACAAGGTGCTGAAGATGACCGGCGGAAGATAATGACCGTAGCCCATTTCGCTTAGATTAAACTTAATGGCCAGGCTGATCTCCGGGACCACCAGGGAGGCCAATTCTTCCAGGCTCAGCAGGGTGTCGATCTTGCTGATGAGATTTTTTTCACAGGTTTCTGATCGGCCTTTAATCCAGTAGACATTCATACTAAGCCCTCATGCCCCTAAGAGGCACCGTAAATCATGAAAATGGGTTTTTCCGAACCTTGAACCCTGAACCTTGGACCGTATTTTCGTACTAAGCCCTCATGCCCGCCTGTAACGGGCACCACGAAGCATGAAAATACCGCCGTCGTAGGGGCGGGTTTTAAACCCGCCCCTACGGAACCCCAACAGAGGCCAAGGATGGTTAAAAATCTATTTTCGTATTAAACCTTCATGCCCCCCTGAAGCGGGAGGGCAGGAGTGGGGGTGAGGCCCCACGATAAAAAAATTTCTTTCGCCGGCACCAGACCCCCGCCCCCCGACCCCTAAAGATTAGATGGTTGGGTCAAAATTTTTCCAATCCCCGAGCCACTTGTCAAGGGGTTCGCGGTTGAAGGGAAACTCCCGGGCGATGTGATGGTTCTTGAATACATGCCGCATGGGAGTAACGGTCATCGGAATCTTGCGGATCTGCCACTTGGCGATATTCTCCGGATTGAGCTCCGGTTCATATTCGATCAATTCGTAATTCATGGTCCCCATGCCGATCTTCTCGGCCGCCTTGAGCTGAATTCGAGGCGTAAAGGCGTTGACCGCTTTAAATTTGTCTTCGCCCGGTTTGAGTCCCAGTTCCTCGGCCCTGGAGTTGGGACCGATGGGGGCCTTGTCGATCATGTCGCAGACGGCCGAATCGATGGCCACCGGGTCTTTGGAGGCGAACACCCCCACATCCGGCGCCACATAGGTGCCGTTCCAGGGGAAGCAGTCACACTCCGGGGCAATGTCGAAGGCATAGGCCATGTAACCGATCTTGCCCGGTTTAAAGGTTTTGATACAGCCCAGGGCCGCGTCCGACATGGCGATTTGGGCCAGCGGGAAATAATCATCCCGAAAACCGATACCCTCCATCCCGGTAAACATACAGGTCACCTGGCAGGAATAGCATAGGCAGCACTTGGTATAGTCGATCACCACCCCATCGGGCTTCACGGTGATGGCCTCGTCCGGGCAACTGTCTTCGCACATCTTGCTGAAGGGACACTCGGTGCCCTTACAGGAAGTCCGGTTGACCTTGGGATAGCCGATGGCTTCTTCCGGATCGCCCCAAAAGGCCAGATGCGTCTGGTACTTGCCCCGTTTGGACTGGGCCCCGATACCGAAGTTTTTGATGCATCCGCCATAAGCGGTGATGGGATGTCCCTTGGCGTGGGCCAGGTTGATGATGGCATCCGCTTCGTAGATCCCGCGGCCGATATAGGTCTCTTTTAAGATGTTGCCTTCAGGCAGTTCCACCCGGAGGTCGTCTTCACCGAAAAAACCATCGGAGATGATGAAAGGCGCGCCCAAGCTGGCCCAGTTCAAACCATGACGATTGGCGCCTTCCTGTTCCAACTGCCCGGTGCAGCGGTTGTTATACAGATGATAGGTCAGCGTGGTGGTGTCGGTTACAAAGGGCCGACCGCCGCAGGCCTTCACTTCTTCCACGATAGCGGCCACAAATTCCGGTCGCAGACAGGCGGTTCGATTCCATTCGCCGCAATGAACCTTTACCGCGACGCTGTCGTCCTTTTCAATACATTGGTCAAGGCCGGCGGCATAAAATAGATCCTTGGCCTTGCAGATCGTGCTTTCCGTCCAGTTCGTCGCGCCGGAGGCCGCGAACCAGACCTTGGAGGATTTCTGTTTGGACATTATTGGTCTCCTTTTTTGCTTGCAAAGTAGTGGACTGTCACATTTACCAGATTAAAAAGCTTCCGATGGATTGAGCCGGATGGAAGGTCGTACCAACCCCCTTTCGGTGTTTTAGACTTGATAAATCGATGCGCTTGTCCAGATTCCCGGAAAACCCTTTCCATGCCTCGCTCGGTCGCATCGCTTCATCGGTCCGGATTTTTTCTCTACAAGAAATAAGGTCAGCAGACATTATATGGCGGGGACAAAGCAAGTATCGTGCCTGCTTGACCAATGTTAAAAACGAGGGCCAGGCGGACATCCTGTTTTGTAATTGATTTTATATAGATAAAAAATTACCCCCCGAACCCAAAGAGGGGGAGGCCAGGTCCGGAGAGGGGAAAGGGGTCGGGGGGAGCCGAGCAAAAAGCCCCCGCCCGGAAGGGGAGATCAATGTTCAACTATTTGAATTTACTATTTTTTATAATTTATTGTCCCCCTTGGGGTTAAATGGGACAAAAGACCACAATTCTAACCAAAGATATTTGAAATTAGGTCTTCAAACAGGTTCACCAAGATTAGTGGATGTACTCAATTTTTTGAAACGATGCTGGATACTGGATACTGGATGCTTGATAAACCCTTTATCTCAAACGCATTATGTGAATTATCCAGCATCCGGTATCCAGTATCGCTATTGCTGACCGCTCCCTTATGAAAATATCTTATAGGTCTTGATTTTTTTATAAAGGGTCTTGCGGTTGATTCCCAGGACTTCGGAGGCCTTGGTCTGGTTGCCTTCTGTTTCGGCCAGGACGTTCATGATGTGTTCTTTTTCCATATCCTCCAGGGTTTTGGGTTGACGTGACGTATCGTAATGCCTGGCCTTCACCTGGGCCGGAAAATCCTCCGCCCGGATCGTTGAGTCGGCCAATAAAGCGGCCTTGCCGATTACGGCCTTCAACTCTCGAATATTCCCAGGCCAGGGATAATCCGCTAAAACCCCCAGGGCCTCTTTGGAAATATCCATTTTCTGCCCGTCTTTAACATAATGGCCTAAAAAAAATTTGGCCAGGATGGCAATATCTTCCGGCCGTTCCCGTAACGGAGGGATTGGTATCACGAATTCGGTCATGCGGTAGAACAGATCGCTTCGCAGGTCTCCCCTGCGGATGGCTTCCTGCAGGTCCAGGTTAGTGGCCAGGATGATGCGGGTGTCGATGTGTTGTTCTTTCACCTCACCGATCCTCCTGAACCGGCGCGTCTCTAAAAAACGCAGAAATTTTTTCTGCAGATCCATGTCGATGTTGCCAATTTCATCCAGAAAAAGGGAGCCGGCGTGGCTTTTTTCCACCAGCCCCAGCTTGGCCTCGGTGGCCCCGGAGAAAGCCCCTTTGCGGTGACCATAGAGCTCGCTTTCCGCCAGATTATGAGAAAGGAGCCCGCAGTCCACCGTCACAAAAGGCCCGTCCTGGCGCAGACTTTGCTGGTGGATCTGGTAGGCCAGCACGTCTTTCCCGACACCGGTTTCGCCTTGAAGCATAACGGTGTAATCGGTTTTGGCCACCCGGGCGATCAGGTCATAGACCTTTTCCATGCCCGGGCTCGGACAAAGGACGATAGGCGGGGTTTCCGAAGGCCTTTCCCCGGTCCATTCCGGTTTGGACAGGGACTTTTCCCGAACCTCCTGGACGGCTTTCTTGACGAGGGAAAGCAATTCATCGAGCTTGAATGGTTTGGTCAGGTAGTCCCGGGCCCCTAACTTAAGGGAATCCACGGCCGTTTGAATATCTCCGTAAGCCGTGATCATGATCACTTCGGTAGCCGGATCCTTTTTCTTCAACCTCCGGAGGACTTCGATACCGTTCATTCTCGGCAGCCGGATATCCAGCAAGACCACATCAAAAGAATTATCCTCGAATAATTTCAGCCCCTCTTCTCCGCTTCCGGCCGTGGTAACCTTGAAGCCTTCCAGGGAAAATTCATTCCTGATCAAATGCCGGATATTCGGCTCGTCATCAATGGCCAGAATTTTTCCCTGATCCATGACTTAAGTCTCTCCTTTTGTTGGGTTGGTCCGGTACTATCGACACCCAGGAAAACCGGAAAAATGCAAGCGGTCCCTCAGGGCAGGCTCGCCGGGAAACGGAGTGTAAAGACGTATCCCCGGCCTTCCTGAGCCGTATAATAAAAATCACCTTGGTGGTTTTTTATGATGCTGTAACATAATGAAAAATCGACTCCGGAGTCTATCTGCCGGCTGGGGCAGGAGGGTTCGAACCCCGGTTCGGATGGCCCGGGTATCGAAAGGCATCCCGTGCTTGAAATCTGGATCTCAATGCCGTTTCCTTCGTTTCTGGCTGACAGGGTGATCTCTCCGCCGTTTTCCATGGTTTTGAAGCCGTAATTCAGGAGATTCAAAAATACATGTTTCAACTGGGATTCGTTTCCCAGGACATCTTTGAGGCCGGCAACCAGGTTATCCTTAAGGATGATTTGGATAGAGCTGTCCTTGGCATGCTGCCGAATGAGGGCCACCGTATCGTTGATGATATCGCCGATCCCCACCACCTCGTAATCGTCGCTGGAGCTTCGGCTGAATTCCTGCAGATTCCGAACGATGTCATTACAGCGATAGGCTTCGTGATTGATAATTTCCAGATACTCCTTGAAATATTCCCTCGTTTTAGGGTCTCCCCATTCCGGAAGGCTTGCCAGCCGCTTGAGTAGTCCTTCCGAAAAACCGGCAATGGAAGCCAGGGGATTGTTGATCTCATGGGCGATACCGGCCGCCAAAAAGCCTACGGCGGCCAGGCGGTCGGCTTGAATCAGTTTAAATTCGTAGTTTTTTCTTTCCGTGATGTCCCTCCGGTGGAGGAGAATTTCATTCAAGTGACCGTAGGGATTCTTGATAGGGGAAGTGGTCCATTCATAATAGCGTCCGGAAAAAACCCCCTTGGTGATGAGAACTTCCCCGTGGAAAATCTCTTCGGTTTCCAGGGTGCGCAGGGCCGGGCATTCTTTGCAGGTTCGGCTTTTGCCGTAATAGATCCGGTAACATTTTTCACCGATTACCTTGGGAAACCGGTTCCTTTGCACCTGATTGGCAAAGACAATATTCAGGTCCCGATCCAATATGGTCAGCCAGTCGCTCATGCTGTTGAAAATGGCTTCCAGTTGATTGTGCCGTCGCGCCAGCTCGATATTCAGATCTTCCAATTCCCGGATTTTGGAACGGACTTCTTTGAAGTAGCCGATTTTGGAAAAACCGATACCCTTCAGGTCGACACGGATCTGCTTTGATTCTGGGCTCATGGCATCCCCGCTTACCATACCTCTCGATAAATTTTCTCGATTTCGGCCACGGAATAGTGGTAGGGATTGGTCAGCATGCAGACTTCTTCCT
>CAZVHO010000003.1:83762-101535 GCA_964627515.1 uncultured Thermodesulfobacteriota bacterium
ATTCCCGCTTCCAGGCTGGCTATGGTCATTCCGGTTAAGGCGCTGAGATCCCGGGTTTGGGTCGCCCGGACCAGATGCATGGAGGCCAGTTTAACGGCGTGAATGGAGTGGGGATCGGTCAAGGGCCAGGAAAGGGAGGATACATAAGCTTCGATGGCGTGGGTCAGTGCGTCCATCCCGGTGCTGGCAATGAGCTCTTCGGGCAGGGTAAGCAGGAACCGGGGATCGATAATGGAAATATCCGGCATGATCGCCCGGCTGAGAATGGTCATTTTCATGCTCCGACGGGTATCGGTAACGATGGCAAATTGGCTGACATCCGCACCGGTACCGGCCGTGGTAGGCAGACAGACCATGGGAGGAACCGGCTGGGTGATGAGGTTGCACCCTTCGTAGTCGTAAATCCGGCCGTTGTTGGAGGCCAGGATGCCGATGCCCTTGGCCGTGTCAATGGGGCTGCCGCCGCCCAGGGCCACGATCACATCGCATTTCTTTTTCAGATAGAGATCGACGCCGATTTCGACCTGGAAATCCCGCGGGTTGCTTACCACGTTGTCATAAAGAATGTATTTCAAATCCTCTTTTTCAAGGTATTTGATGGTCTCATCCAGCCATCCGGCCTTTATCACCCCCGGATCAGTGACCAGAAGAACCCGCTCACCTCCCAGGCGCCTGGCGCACTCCCCGACTACGGACAGCGATCCTACGCCGTGAATGATCTCCGGAACTTCAAATTTAAGCAAACAGTCATCAAGGTTGGGCATTGAAAAAATCCAGATTGAATTAGGAAATTCCTATACAATCCAGCTAATTGATTTTCATCCGGAAACTCAAAATTCCCGGCTGAAGCTTGGATCACAAGCTTTTTGAAGAAGGTTGTCAAAGGGTCATATCGCCTGTGATTAGACGAATTGATTCAATTCTTAGTATTTTTCAAAAAAGGAGTCAAGGATTATATTTTGTCAGGCACTGCTTCGGGGTGTCAAGGGTGCTCTTCGCGACGGCTATGACCGGAGGCGGGACAGGTTAATGGAGGGCCTGACCCATCAGAGGCCAGGCCCTCTTGCTCTTAAGGAAGAATTACTTTGGAGAAATTTTATAGACGGCGTTCTCCACATCGCTGGTCACGTAAATGGCCCCGGAGTCGGAGACTGCGACGCCGGTCAGCATATAGGCCGGCATGAATCCGGACGGAACAGGAAGACCGACGGCCAGATTGATGACCAAAGGTTTCGACTCTCCGGTGGCCGGATCAATTTGGATGAGTTGCCTGGTTCCGGTATCAACGACCAGTATCTTGCCGTCCGGTTTCACGGCGATTCCCTTAGGGGCCGAAAATCCCGTAGCAATGACCTTCTTGTTTCCGGTTTTAAGATCGACCTTGGTAACCCGCCCGGCCCCGAACTCGGTGACATACACGGCGCCGGGTCCTGCTTTGGCCAGATAGGTCGGAACGGCCAGGTCTTTGGCGATCGGGGTCCGCTGTTTGCCTTCTTTGTCCTGGACCCGCAGAATACTTCCCGTACCGACCTCGGCCACCAGGATACTCCCGTCATCCAGCATCAGGGTGCCGGTGGGGGTTTTGAATCCCTTTATAACATAAAGCAGGTTATCCGTCTTACGGTCAAAGACCTGAACGGCGTTCGTGAACCAGCCGGACATCAAGACGGTATCCCCATGGATGGAAGCGGTGTTCGGGAAGGCCGCGCCCTTGTTGGGATCTTTGACCGATCCGGTAAATCCGTCAATTCTTTTATAAGTAAAATTATCGGCGACATACAGGGTGTCTCCATCGGGATCTGTTGAGACGGCGATCCCTTGAGGACAGGCCAATTTCCCTTCTATGACGGTCCGGACCTTTCCTGTTTTCACATCCACTTCATAGAGACTGTTATTTCCCATATTACTGACAAACATCCGGTCTTTCGAATCGATGGCCAGGTTGTCGAGATGGGACTCCAATTGGGCGACCACCTTTTTTTTACCGGTCTTGATATCCACCTGGACCACCTCACCCGTCGCCGTGTCTAAGACAAAGAGGTTTCCCTTGGAATCAAACTTGGCCGCTGCCGGGACCTTGAAGCCATCGGCGACAATCTCCACTTTACCGCTATTCACATCAACCTTGGCCACCTGTCCTTTAAACCAGAGGGGCCCATAAATATAGCCATCGGCCCCGACCCGGAAGGCATTGAGACCGCCGAGCTTTTCGGCAATTTTTCGGTTCTTCTGCTGTCCCGAGAGGTCCATCTCCCACAGGGCATCCCCCAGGAATACCTGGGATACAAAAACGCGTCCGTCTTTACTGGCTGCTATGGAGTTGGCCCCGGGCATATTATCGGCCAGGGTGACGGTCTTTCCATCCGCACCTTTAGCAAAGACCTTTCCCAAAAAAAAGGCGTTCCAGATAACCCTGCCACCCGGTTCAAAAATGAGGTCATCGGCGCCGCCGGTGGGAGGAGGCAAAAACATCATGGTCTCGCCGGTTTCTTTATTGATGCGAAAAGTCGCCAGGCCGGCCACGGTGCCTCCATAAAGGGTATCCTGGCTGTCAAAGGCCAGCCCGTTCAGGCCGGTAAAATGGCAACCGGGAACGAGGACCTGGATCTTGTACCCTGGGTCCAGCACGGTCGGCATGGTGGTGCTAAATGCTTTGACTTGTGCCGGGGCAAGAATAAGGAAACAGAAACCTATGAAAATGACCATAGATCTCACGACAAGACTCCCTGAAATCAGTTTCCAATTTTTATTCTTCATTTCCTTTTCTCCTTATAAGTATTGATGAGTTCGTAAAAACCACGGGAGACCCCAATTTCGTTATTCCCGTGGAAACGGGAATCCAGTGTTTATAATTGATTAGGCCTGGCCTGGATTCCCGCCTGCGCGGGAATGACGAGTTTTTCATAGTCATCAGTATTGTGCCTGTCTTTTGTGCAATACGTCTTACTTCCCGAGCATCAAATCGGGCAGAAAGGTGGCTAATTGGGGGAACAGGAAGAGCAGGGCCCCCACGACGACAAAACTGGCCAGAAAGGGAACCACGCCGGAATAGATGACATTAAAGGACTCACCGGTGATGTTCTTAACCACAAAAACACTGATGGCCACAGGAGGAATGATCGTCCCGACCATCAGGGTGACCCCGATCATGACGCCGAACCAGATAGGATCATAGCCGAGTTTTTGGACCGCCGGATAGAGGATCGGCGTGACCAGGATCATAAAAGCCAGGTCATCGATAAAGGACCCCCCCAGCAGGTAGAAGAGAAAAATGATGACCATGACGAGCACTCGAGGGAAAGGGAGCGCGGCCAGCCAATCGCCGGCGGTCTGGGGGATTTGGGTGATGGCCAGAAAGTGGCCCAGAATGGCCGAGCAGGCGATGAGGATAAGGACCATCACCGCCGCCCTCAGGGACTCATCGATAGACTTGACAAATCCCTTGAAGGTCAGACTCCTCCGGAGTAAGGCCAGGATCAGGACCGCAATCGTTCCAATGGTCCCGGACTCGGTCGGGGTAAAGATACCGGCCATGAGCCCGCCGATGACGATCCCGAAGATGATGACCACGGAAATAAATTCCGGAAGGGACCGCATTTTTTCTCCAAAGGTAAATTTTTCTGTGCTCCTCGGACCAAGGGTGGGGTCGATCTTGCACCAGACGTAGATGATACCGACAAAAAAGGTACAGATAAGCAGCCCGGGTATCAAGCCGGCCAGAAAAAGACGGCCTATGGATTGTTCGGTCATGATGCCGTAAATGATCATGGTGATACTCGGGGGGATGAGAATGCCGATGGTGCCGACACTGGCCACAATTCCGGTGGACAACTTTCTGCTATAA
This sequence comes from uncultured Thermodesulfobacteriota bacterium, assembly GCA_964627515.1. Taxonomy (GTDB): domain Bacteria; phylum Desulfobacterota; class RBG-13-43-22; order RBG-13-43-22; family RBG-13-43-22; genus RBG-13-43-22. Next base: position 87,607 of record CAZVHO010000003.1, read on the forward strand.
TTATACCGGGTCATTTCCGGGACGGCCACACTGGAAAAGGTGGCGGCTGTGGCCAGGGTAGACCCGCACATGGCTTTAAAAAGGGTAGCGGCCACAACGGTGGCCATGGCCAGACCGCCAGGGACGCGGCCAACCAGTTTGTAGGCCGCCTCATACAGTTTCTTGGCGATGCCGGCGTTAAAGGCAATCTGTCCCATAAGCATGAAGAGCGGAACGACGGTCAGGCTATAAGAGGACAGAACGTCAAAAAAATCCTGGGCCATGAGACTATAGGCGGCGTCAAAACCGGAGAGAATGGCAAAGCCGCAAATACCGACCATGGCGATTCCAAAGGCGATCTCAACCCCGGTGAGGAAGAAAAAGATCAGGAAAAGACAAGCCGAAAGGCCTAAGACATATTCATTCATTTTTCCCCTCCCTGGTCATAAAAAATTTCAGCCACCGATACGAGGCACTGGGCCAGACAACTGATGGCCAGACCAAAAACCACCGGGTAGAAAGGGAGCCTCAAACTGAGGGTCACCGACCGGGTGTCGATAAACTTCTTTCCCATGAGGACAAAATACCAGGCAGCAATGAAAAACATGCAAAATACCAGGATTCTGGTGATGATTCGCAGGATCCTCCGGGGTCCGGGCCCAAGCTTATCAATCAGAAGATCCACATAGACCTGGGCCTTCATCTGTGATGCCCGGGGAAGAGCAAATCCGGTAACCAAGGCCCCTAAGAAAGCAACGACTTCATAGACCCCTACGATCGGTCTCCCCACAAATCGCAGCACAATGTCCGAAAAGGTCAGGACCATCATGATGAGCAGGACTATCCCTGCAATCACGGACAATAAGCTGGACAAACGATTGACCCATACCCGCATAGATATCCTCCTTTACTTATTAAGCCCTCATATTTGACGGATTCATAAAACATCGGCTAAAGCCGATCCCAAAGAAACTCCCCTGGTACGGAGGTCATCCGCACCAGGGGTTGCCAAAAAGGGGCACTGCTTACGGATTGGGATTGGCTTTCAGCCAGTCTTGAAGGAATTTCAAGGATTCCTCTCCGGGCAATCCCAGCTTCTTCATGCTTTTGACATAATCATCCAGGATGGGTTTCATCTTCTGGGCTGACAGGGCCGTCTCTTCTTTGGAGATCTTAAAGACCTTCGCGCCTTTGGAAACCGCGAAATCGATCCCTTCCTTGTCGATATCGTCCCAGGCCAGGGCGGTTTTCTCGATCCATTCCTTGCTGACCTGCTCCATGGCCTTTTGAAATTCCGGCGGCAAAGCGGCCCACTTGGCTTTATTCATCACTACACCCATGGCGTTGGTATAGCCGATACCGTCATTGATCTGCACCCCCCGGAGCAGGTCGCCGAATTTCCAGCCCTTCAGGCTTTCCACCGGCAACAGGGAACCGGCGATGACGCCCCTCTGAAACCCTTCATAAGAGTCGGCCAGGGGGATGGAAACGGGTATGCCGCCCATGGCCGTTACGATCTTGGCCGTATCACCGGCGCAGCGCACCTTCACCCCTTTCAGGTCATTGATGGAGGCCAACGGTTTCAGGGTCGCGAAATGTCCCGGGCTGGTGGTATAGAAATACAGGATCTTGACGTCATCATATTCCTTGGGCTTGAATTTTTCATACCAGGCGTTGAACATTCTGGTGCCCTGACGGGCGCTCTTCACTCCCAATGGAAGGTAGATGGCCTCGGTCAATGGGAAACGGCCGGCGTTATATTGCTGGGTAACCATGCTGATATCCGAGATCCCCTTGACAGCCGCCTCATAGGCCTGATTGGCCGGGACCAGGGTGCCTCCCGGAAGATAGGTGATCTTAACCTTTCCATTGGTGCGCTTTTCCACTTCCTTGCACCACTGATCGGCCAGGACAGCCATCTTGTGCACCGGAGGGAAAAAGTTGGCATACTTGAATCGAAACTCCTTTTCTTCAGAACGGGCCGGACTACCGGCAGCCAAAACAAAAAATATTGCCAAACAACCAATAAAACCTGCAATCCCAAGTTTTTTCATGACATCCTCCCCTTTTTAATAATGATTTTTCAAAACTCTTTAAACTTCTTCCTGATTTTTTTCAACCCTTTGGTAAAGCCCATCGCCTCCTTCGTCTATGAAAATACGGATACGGGTTACGAGCAACTTCGTTGCTCATCAAAACGAGTAACCAGTAACGAGCAACCAGTAACCAGAAAATAAATTTCAAATCTCTTCGGCTATGTTCTATCCGGACTTAACCCCCGCATAACTCAGGGCCCTTTCTCCGGCCAACCATCCTGAAACCAGAGCGAACCCGCAGGCCGCCCCGGCGGCGATCATGTCGTAACTGTCCCCATAGAGCCCGCCGGCATCGTTGCCCACTGCGTAGAGACCGGGGATAACCTTATCCGATGGGTCGAGCACTTCGGTTTTTTCATTGATCTTGATGCCCCCATTGGTCCCACAAAAATCCAGATAGCATTTAAAGGCGTAGAAGGGGGGGGTCCGGACGGACCGCAGATAGATGGGGTCCTTGACAAAGGCCTCGTCGTGGCCCTTTTCACAGAAGCGGTTATAGGTCAGGACGGTTTTCTGAAAGACCTCCGCCTCGACAGCCATCTGGTTGGCCAAATCCTCGATGGTTTGGGCCACAAAGACATTGCGGTTCATTTGGGAAAGGGCCTCTTTCAATTCTGCATCAAAACCGGTCAATCGGGTTCCCGGCGGCACAAAAGTCCCCACCCCGACGTCGATCCCTTTTTCAACGAAATATTGTCTGGCCTGGTCATCGAATATCCGGAAAGCAAAGCCGCCTTTCTGGCGGGCCATGGCATTTCCGCAAAAGATCGAGTTGTGGACAATGGCCTCGTCGCAGAACCGGAGACCCTGCTGGTTTATCCATAGCTCGGGCTGGCGAACCGCTGCCACGATATGTCCGGCTGGTTTGATCCCTGGCCCGACCGGACCTCCGGAGGAAAAATTGAGGATCCCCAGGCCCTCCCTGGCCGCCCCCACCGCCCAGGCCATCCGCAGGCCTTCGCCGTATTTTTCAAAATTGCCAATGGGAAAAAGATTGCCCCGGAGGTTCAGACCGGTTGTGTTTTTTATCAATTCCGGGTCATTGGCATAACCGCCGGTGGCAACGATAACCGCCTGGGTGGCCACCCTGGTCTGTCGGCCTTCCTTATCCTCTATGACGGCGCCGGTAACCGGGCCGTCGCCCCGGCGGATAAGTTCCTTGACCGCTGTCTCATAATGGATCCGAATCCCTTTCTCGGCTGCCCGGGCCAGAAGGCATTTGACTAAGGCCGCGCCATGGCCTTTGAAAAGGTGCCAGGTCCTGGGGGCTCCGGGCCAGAAAGAAGAGGGTTCGGTGAATTCCACCCCCATCTGTTCAAGCCGATCGATGGTGCCGGCCGACTGATCCACAAAAGTCCTGACCAGGGAAGCGTTGGCCTTCCAATGGCTATAGTCCATGATGGCCTTAAAGGCCTCGTCCCGGGTGACCCGTATATTTCGTTTCTTTTGCAGGGTGCTTTCGGCCCCAAACATGCCTTCGGGGAACCGGGTACTGCCGCCTGCCACCCGCATCTTCTCACAGACCATAACCCTGAGGTTGCTTTCTGAAAGGGTCAGGGCCGCCATGAGACCGGCGCCCCCGGCCCCGGCTATAACGACATCGCACTTTGTTTTTTCGCCATTACCCATGTTCATCATCCTCCCTGGCCCGTTCCGGGCAGGAACGCGTCAGACTTCATAAAGGCATTTTCCCTACAGCTTGGGAGGAAAGGCCGGAAGGTCATCGAACAGGGGGTGTCCTTTTTTATTTTCCACACGGGCGGCTCGCCTGGCTGCCGCCTTGTAGCGGTCAAAATCCGCCAACTGAAGAATAGACATCTTCTGGGCCTCCAAAGACCCCTCGGCATGAATCGTGAGCACATCTTCATAGGAGGAGGTCAGGTCTCTGACCAGCTTGACCATGCGCAGCCGCTCTTCCGTGGGCACCCCGGCCTTCCCACCTAAGTATTTGTCCAGGAGGTCATGGGTCGCTGGATTGAAAAAGTCCTTGGCCGAGGGACAGGTGGCCACGATCCCGCCGGCGATGTCCTGAATATATTTGGTGGCTTCATGCCAGTTATTGGCGAACTGATATTTACAGATATTGGCGATCATCGGATTGGGGTAAACAAAATCCGAATCCTCTTCCTGAATGCAATGTTCCACGGCCGCCCGGCCCAGGGTCTCGATCATTTCCGTATACATGACCAGCCAGGTCAGTTTTTCCCGGACATGGGATACCTTTTCGATGCCGTTGTATTCAGCCATCAGGGCCGCAGCACCGGTAAAGAGCTCCAGCTCCATGGCCTTGTAAGTCTCGGCGCTGAGGCGGTGAAAATTGGCGAACATATAGGCTACCTGTCCGGCGAATTCCCATTCTCCTTTCAAAAAGAGGCGCTCGTTGGGGATAAAGACGTCGTCAAAAATGATGGTGGCATCGTTGATGAAGACACTGCCGGCAATGGGGTGATCGAATAAACTGACCCCCTCCTGGACCTCGGGCTCGGCCGAAATCAGGGTTATGCCTTTGGCATTGAGGGGGGCACCGAAGGAGAGGGCATAGGCATTATCATCCTCTTTCATGGCCCGGCAGGGGGCGATCAACACTTCATTGCATAAGGGGGCCTGGCTGATGTGGGTCTTGGCCCCGCGAACGATGACGCCGTCTTTCCGTTCTTCGACGATCCGCAGATAATAGTCCTGATGTCCTTTTTGCTGCGAGGGGCGCAGACTCCGGTCGCCCTTGACATCGGTCAGGCCCATGGCAAAGGAAAGATCGTTTTTTTGGAGGTGTTTGCGGTAAGCTTCCACATTAGCGGCATAATGGGTGCCGTATTTTTTGTCGATCCTGCGGCTGACCACGGTCACCGAATTCAGGCCGTCCTTGGCCACAAACTTGGCCCCCGAGGGCTTCCCGAAACAGACCCTGGCCCAAAGCTTGACCATCTCCCGAAGCCGGAAGAGATCTGCTTTGGTCCGTTGAGGCATAAGAGCGAAGCTGACCCTTTCGCCGTCCTCATCTAATTCCGTCAAGAGATCCTGATACCTTGGGTCTTGATTTAAAACATAATCCATGGCCACCCAATCGCGGCAGATCTTTAGAATCGGGTGTTCGGTTACATCGGGAACCTTTTCGCCATTTAAGTACATGACCCGGCCGTCTTTCAAGCTTTCGATGTATTGTTGTGGTGTTTTAAGTGCCATCGCTTCTTTTCCTTTCCGTTAAGTGCGAAAATAAGTTTCATGTTTCAAGTTAGAGTCTTTCTTCACCGCAAAGGCGCGAAGAACGCAGAGAGAACCACTTTTGTTCAATCCCGTGAGAGGCGGGATTGAATCCCGCCAAGGGCGGGACGAAAGCTTTTTCCTTTCTGTCCTCTCAACAGAAAGGAAAAATTATTCCCTCTTTGCGTCCTTAGCGGCTCTGCGGTGAAAACAGTTTCAAAAAGCTAAACTGATACGAATCCTTTAAATCCTTTAATTGCTTTTTTGCTCCTCTTCAACCAGTATCCGCTTCAGTATCTTTCCTGCCGCACTTTTGGGGAGTTCCTCTTTAAACTCGACGACCCGCGGACGTTTGTAAGCCGACATATTCTCCTTGCACCAGGCAAGGATCTCTTCTTCTGTGACCTGGCCGGAATACTCCTGTTTTAAAATGATAAAGGCCTTGGGACTTTCGCCCCGGTAAGGATCGCTGATGCCGATAACGGCCGCTTCCTTGACGGCCGGGTGGCGATAGAGCAGGTCCTCCACTTCGGCAGGAAATACGCTGTATCCCGAGCACTTGATCAACTCCCTTTTGCGGCCCAGGAGCTTGATGTAACCCTCTTCGTCCATCAATCCGATGTCGCCGGTATAAAGCCAGCCGTCCCGCAAAACATCCCGGGTCTCCTCCGGTTTGTTCCAGTAGCCGAGCATCACGGCCGGTCCCTTGATGGCGATCTCCCCTTGTTGATCAGGGGGCATCTCAATTGTTCCGGTCTCCAGGTCCATAATTTTAATATCGTTGACCTGGGGAATCCCCAGGAAACCCATCTTATAACGGTATAGGGGGGTGACCGCTCCGCCGTGACAGATGGTCTCCGAGAGGCCATACCCTTCTCCGATAACCGCATTAGGAGTCAGTTCGTTCAATTGCTTCTGCAGTTCGATTGAGATGGGCATCCCGCCGGTTAAAAGAACCCGGAAGGAGCTGAAGTCGTAATTCCGGACATTGGGAAAATTCAGCAGGGCGATCATCATGGTCGTGGGCCCTACCCAATAGGTGCAGCGGTAATGGGTAATAGCCTGGGCCACCACCTCCGGAACAAACCGGGAGAGGATGACAATACGGCCCCCGGATAGGAGGGGGGTGCACATGAGCTGTTGCTGCCCCATGACATGAAAGAAGGGGGTCACCCCGAGGTGGATGTCGTCTTCACGGTGATGGAACCAGTGCATGGAGCCCAGGCTGGCAGCAGCCAGGGCCTGATGATTGATCATGGCCCCTTTGGGCAGGCCCGTGGTACCGCCGGTATATTGCAGGATGGCCAGGTCGGTCTTCAGGTCGGTGACCCGGCAGATGGGCCGGTTCGGCGATTTGGCTATAATTTCTGCAAAATCGAGGGTGCCCGGGAAAGACCCTTTTTCTTCCCCGGCATCCGGCGGCAAGGGCAGGATGGGATGGGCCGGCAGGAAATCTTTTATTGAGGTGAGGATGATATTTTTCAGGGAAGTCCGTGTTTTGATCTTTTCGACTTCCGGATAGAGGGAATCGAGGCCGATCAAGGTCTCGGCCCCGGCGTCATTGAACTCATATTCCAACTCGGCCTGTTTGAACATGGGGTTGACCGGGACCACCATGGCGCCGGCCCGCTGGGCGGCAAAATAGGCGATGACGAATTGGGGGCAGTTTTCCATGTGGATGGCCAGCCGGTCGCCTTTCTGCACCCCCAGATCGACCAGACCCCAGGCCAGCCGGTCGATCATTTCGTTCAGCCGGCGGTAGGTCATGTCCTGCCCATAGAAGCTGATGGCTGTCTTTTCAGGGGTCAGGGCGGCCCATTCCCGAATGTACTCGGAGGTAGGCTTTTCCACGGTAAATGTTTTGGGCACCCAGAGGGGCCAGACCTTGTCCCATCGACGTTCCATATCTATACCTCCATGTAGACTGAACGATCAGTCAAGAATACAATAAAAAAAGGGGTTATTTCTTTTCGTTGGCAATACCCATTAAGATAAAGTCCCTGGAGGTCCGCACAAAAGACCGGGCATCAAAATCCTCTCCATTGATGAGCCATTGGACGAGCATCCCCGTATGGTTGGCCATAATGACATGGCCGTACAAGGCCGAGTCCACTCCCTTCCGGACTGAACCGTCCCGTTTGCCTTCTTCCAGCATGCCCTCGATAATCAAGCGGAATTTTTCATAAACCGCTTTGGATACCCTTTCAGCCTCCGTATGGGTTCCGGCCATTTCGGTCATAAGCGTGTTGAAGGCCAGCGACAGTTCCCGATTATCCCGGGCGAACTCGGTGGTAAATTTGTGAAATGCCTTATACTTTGCGACAAAATCAGCCGGACAGCTCCGGACTACTTCAACTGATCGATCCACGAGCTCCGTCTCAAATTTATTAAAAATGGTAATCAGGATCTCATCCTTGCTCTTGAAGTACCAGTAAAGGGTCCCCCGGCCGATGCCGGCCGCTTCGGTAATCTCCTTCACCGAAGTACCCCGGAACCCATTGGCCAAAAACAGCCGGGTACTTTCCCGGATGATGGCTTCTTTAACATCGCTTCCTTTAGGCTCTTGCAATGATTTCCTGCCCATTATTCTGTATTGACCGTTCAGTCTATGAAAAATAAATAATATATCAGAAAAAGGTTGTCAAGAAAAAAATTCCCTTTCAAAAAAAAATCCGGGGAGGTTAAGGGGAGGCGCATAAGGGTTTAATGGGAAATCGGCTATCAGACCGATTCAGATCATCTTTTGGCTATTCTTGATCAGTCTTCTTACTTTAGTCAGGAGATCCTGTTTTTCCTCATGAGAAAAGCCTTTCAACATCATTTTCAGACACTGGTCCCGTTCTTTTTCGATCTTTTTCAGGGTTTCTTTTCCCTTGGCAGTGATTTCAAGCAGGGTGACCCGCTCGTCTTTGATGTCCGATTTTTTAAGAATAAAGCCATTTTTTTCCAGTCTTTTGGCTATGCCGGTCATATTGGCACCTGGGACGAGCATGATGCGGCTCACCTCGGTTATCCGGCTTTGTCCATCGGTTGAGGCGTCCAAAACCCTCAGGACATTGTATTGGGGGAAGGAGAGGTCCTGGTTCCTAAAAATAGTCGATATGGCCCTTTTAAAAATCTCGGCCGCTCGGACCACGGCCATCAGGACCTTCTCGTCCCCGCTTAAATCGCTTCGATAGTTGACAACTCTCACAAATAATCCTCTAACCCTCGTCGTCTATTTTGTTTTCTGCAGACCCTGCAAAATCTTCTCCGGCGTTATGGGCAAATCCAGGCACCGATAGCCGGTGGCATGATAGACCGCATCGGAAATGGCCGGAGCGGTGGGGGAAGCCAGGCCTTCTCCACATTCTTTGGCCCCCATGGGCCCTTCCGGTTCATAGGTGTCCACGTGAACCACTTCGCTGGGGGGCATATCCAGGGCGTTAGGCATCTTATAGTCCAGGAAGTTGTTGTTCAGGGTCTTGCCCCCGTCCATGACAAACTGCTCGGAAAGGGCATAGCCCAGACCCATCTGGATGGATCCGGCCAACTGCCCCTCCACGGCCCGGGGGTTGATCACCGTGCCGCAGTCGTGGGCCGTCCACATCTTTTTCACTTCCACCAGACCGGTTTCCTGATCGACTTCGACCTGGGCCACCTGGGCCCCGAAGCCGAAGGCCGGAGTAACCAGCCCCTTGTCCCGGGGGGTATAGGAACCACGGGCCACCAGGGGCTCCCCCCGGTTGGCCTTCTGAACCATGGCCACCGCCTCCCCGAAGGATAATCCCTTATCCGGCCGGCCCTTGGCCTGGACCCGGTTGTTCAGGCACTCAAATTCATAGATGACATTTAAATTGAACCGGGCCGACACGGCCCCGAACAACTGAGCCTTGATCTTTTTGGCCGCATCGATCACCGCGTTTCCGGCCATCAGGGTCACCCGGCTTCCCCAGGAGCCCAGGTCGGCCTGGGGGGTCATGGCGGTATCGGCCGAGGTAATCCGGATGTCCTCCATCCGCAGTCCCAGCTCTTCGGCCAGGATCTGTTTGAGGGCCGTATCCGATCCCTGGCCAATGTCGGAGGCCATGGTCAGCAGGTGCACGGTGCCGTCGGTAAAGGCCCGGACTTCGGCAGCCGAAAAGGGATATTGGGTATTGAACCAGTTAAAGACCCCTCCGGAAATAAAGCTGTAGCAGCCGATGCCGATCCCCTGCCCCGGTTTGAGATTTTTCCGTTTTTCCTTCCAACCGCTCATCTTGGCCACGGTCTTGATGGAATCGATAAAGCCGCAACTGGAAATGGTGGCCACATCCGGGATCTTATCTCCGCTCACCTGGGCGTTTTTGATCCGCAGATCCACCGGGTCGATCCCCAATTCCTCGGCCGCACTATTCATCTGGATCTCGGTGGCGTAAAGCGACTGGGGAGCACCGAAACCGCGCATGGCGCTGGCCGGGGGCTTATTGGTGTAAACGTGTTCCCCGTGAAACCGGTAGTTGGGATAGCGGTAGAGCATGGCCCCGAAATTGCCGCACAGGAAAGTGGCGGTAGGTCCCATGGCATTATAGGCCCCGCCGTCTAATTGAATCTTCAGGTCTTTGGCCATCAGGGTCCCATCTTTCTTGAAACCGACCCTGGAATGGAGCTTCATGGGGTGTCTCCGGCGTCCGGCCAGAAATTCTTCTTCCCGGCTCAGGGTGAACTTGACGGGCTTGCCGGTTTTTTTGGCCATCAGGGCGGCACAGAATTCCCAGGTCCTGAGTTCCATCTTGCCGCCGAAGCCGCCGCCGACAAAGGGTTTGATCACCCGGATATCATTTTCCCGCATACCCAGGGCCGAGGCCAGCAGACACTGGACGATATAAGGGACCTGGGTGGAGGTCCAGAGGGTAATCCGGCCGTCCTGATCAGCCTGGGCCAGGGCCGAGCAGGGCTCCAGATAGGCGTGGCTCACCGCATGAACCGTAAAGGTATCTTCCCGGATATAATCCGATTCCGCAAAGCCCTTTTCCACATCGCCGTATTGGATCTTCCGGTTGACGCTGATATTATTGGAGCAATAGTCATGGATGACCGGAGCCCCCGCTCCCCTGGCTGCGTCCACGTCAAAAACGGCCGGCAATTCTCCGTACTCCACGATAATTTTTTCCAGGGCTTCCTGAGCCGTGTCCGGGTCTATGGCGGCCACTGCGGCCACTTCATCCCCGATAAAACGCACCTTATCCACGGCCAGGGGGTATTCGTCCTGGGTTTCCGGAAACAGCCTCCAGTTGCCGTATTTGATCTTGGGCGTATCCTCGCAGGTAAGTACGCACTTGACCCCCGGCATGGCCTTGGCCTTACTGGTGTCGATATCTTTGATCTGGGCATGGGCCAGGGGACTTCGGAGTATCCGGCCGTAAAGCATCCCCGGCAGTTTCAGGTCATCCGTATATTGGGCCCTTCCTCTGGCTTTGGCCTCGGCATCGTTCCTGGGCACCTCTTTTCCGATAATATTGAATTGTTCCATGTTCCTTCCTTTCACATTTGACCGAAAATTAACGTTTCCTGGCCCGTTTTTGGGCTTCTAATAAGGCTCGACGGGTCAATACGGCTACCATCATTTTCCGGTAGGCCGCGCTGGCCCGAACATCAGAGATGGGCTTGGCTTCTTCGACGGCCTGTTTACCGGCCTTTTCGATGAGTTCCGGTGTCCACTGCTGCCCTTGTACCAGCCCTTCCGTCTTTTTCGCCCGCAACGGGATAGGGCCCACGGCACCCAGGACAATCCGGGCCTCGCGGCAGGTTTCCCCGTCAAAAATAGCCATAACCCCAACGCAAACTGCTGCGATGTCCACCTTGCCCCGGGCCGAGACGTGCTGGTAGGCCGTTCCGGAATGGGGAACAGGAAGGGGAACAAAGATACCGGTCATGATTTCATCCGGCGCCAGGGCGGTAAGTCTCGGTCCTTTGAAAAACTGATCCAAAGGCAGGCGCCTTTCTCCCTTCGGGCCGGCCAGGAGGGCTTCCCCCTTCATGGCGATCAGGGTCGGGGCGTTATCGGCCGAGGGAGCGGCATTGCAAAGGTTTCCGCCCACGGTCCCCATATTGCGAATCTGCACATTGGCCGTTTCCAGCGCGGCGTAGGCCACAGCCGGATAATGCTTTTTGATGTCCGGATGGTTGGCCACCTCGGACAGCTTGGCGGTCGCTCCGATGGTCAATCCTGCTTTGGGCTGGAAGTGAATCGCCTTAAGTTCTTCAATGCCCTCCAGGGCGATAATCGCCTGGGGTTTTAACAGGCCGGCTTTCATTCTGATGAGCAGATCCGTTCCACCGGCCAACAGTCGGGCACCCTCTCCTTTTTCGGTTAACAGGCGCAAGGCCTCTTCCAGGGTTTGGGGTGCAAAGTAATCGAATTTAGGCAATCTCATGACTCCACCTCTTTTGTTTGACTGTCCTTCATTTTTTCCCCCGCCACCGAGATGGCCTCTACAATCTGGTTGTAGCCCGTGCACCGGCACAGGTGCCCGGAAAGGCCAGCCCTGATTTCTTTTTCACTCGGTGTTGGGTTCTGGCTTAGCAGGTATAGCCCGGACATTTCCATCCCGGCGGTGCAAAATCCGCATTGGATCGCCCCGGTTTGAATAAAGGCCTCCTGAATCGGATGCAGCTCTTCACCCGAAGGGGCCAGGCCTTCCACGGTTTTGATGGACTTGCCGTCCACGGACACGGCCAAAGTCAGACAGGAACTGACGGTCCGGCCGTCCACCAGGACCGTGCAAGCCCCGCAATCACCGGTGCCGCAGCCAAGTTTTGTGCCGGTCAAGTTCAGGTCTTCCCGAAGCACCTCATTCAGAGTCTGCCTGGGATCCACCGACAGCGAATAATCATCCCCATTAACTTTAATGTTGATTTGGTGTTTCATAAACCCTCCATACCATTTCCTTCTAATAATTTTTGTTCTGGGTATACCTTAATACTATCCAAAGTTATTTGAAACCCTTTTTTCTTTTTCTCTCCGGAATTCCTCACGGATTACCTGGCCTGAGGCGCTTTCGATCGGACGGCCAAGGCTATTCCCCTATGAAGAGAACCCCAGTCCGCGACTGATAATCAGCTTCATGATTTCGCTGGTGCCGGCGAAAATCGACAGGCAGCGCACATCCCGATACAATTTACAGACCCGGTATTCTTCCATGTAGCCGTAACCGCCGTGGATCTGGACCGCCTGATAGGCGATCCGATTCACCATTTCACCGAGCCAGTATTTGGCCATGGAAACCCTCTGGACGATATTTTTGCCTCGCAGGTGGTCCCGGATGAGGCTGTCCAAGAAGGTGCGGCCCAGTTCGACCTCGGTGGCCATGTCGGCCAGGCGGAAGGCATTGTATTGGAAGTTACCGATGGGCTTTCCGAAGGCCTCACGCACTTTAGCGTAATGGAGGGCCTCCTTCAGGGCCTCTTCGGCCAGGACCATACACTTGATGGATACTTCCAGCCGCTCCTGCTGAAGCTTGGCCATCATGTATTTAAACCCCTGCCCTTCCTCTCCCAGCAGGTTGCCGACCGGCACCCGGCAGTCTTCGAAAAAAAGCTCGGCCGTGTCCTGCATGTGATAGCCCATTTTAGACAGTTTCCGGCCCCGATGAAATCCGGGGGCGTCCTTGTCCACCAGGATCAGACTGATACCCCGGTGGCCGGCCTCGGGGTCCGTTTTAACGGCTACCACAATCAGGTCCGAAAAATAACCATTGGTAATGAAGGTCTTCTGTCCGTTGATGACATAAGAATCCCCGTCTCTCACGGCACGGGTGCGAATGGCGGCCAGATCGGAGCCGGCATTGGGCTCGGTCAGCCCGATGGCCGTCACCACTTCCCCGGTGGTACACCCGGGTAGCCAGCGCTTTTTCATTTCGGGAGAGGCAAAGGAATAGATATAAGGCGTTGCGACATCGCTGTGGAGGGGCACCTCCACCCCGAAGGCGTTCCCGCGCAGCAGCTCCTCGTTAATGATGACCGAATATTCGAATCCCAAACCCAATCCCCCGTATTCCTCGGGAAGCCAGGGACACAAATAACCTTCTTCCCCCATCCTTCGCCAGATATGCCGGGGTACGGCGCACTGGGCCTCCCATTCCGGGACATTGGGCGTAATCTCCCTGGCCACAAACTTGCGGAAGGCGTCACGGAAAATCTGGTGCTCCTCACTGTTATAGATGGTTTCGTCCATATCCATTCTCCTTAATAACAATATAAATATCTTTCGCCGAAGGCTGAACGCTTAACGGTTTTTCGTTTTAAGCTGGTTGCGTTATTCTCAGCTTTTCGCTGTCTCCCCATACCGATTTCTAAGCACCCGATGGAGGATCTTCCCGGTGGCCGTTCGGGGCATCTCCTCATCGCTTATAAAGTCGATGCTCTTTGGCCGCTTGTAGCCGGCGATTTTCCCACGGGCAATATCGATAATCTCCCGGGCTAAGGCCTCTCCGGCCTCATAGTCCTCATGAAGCACCACCAGGGCCTTGATGGCCTCTCCCCATTTTTTATCCGGCACGCCGATAACGGCCACGTCCTTAACCGCCTCATGCAACCGGAGTACCCCTTCCACCTCGGAAGGGTAAACGTTTTCGCCCCCGGTGATGATCATATTGGCCTTCCGGTCGACCAGGGTGAGGTAGCCCTCCGCGTC